>CAJODZ010000042.1:9234-26034 GCA_905233645.1 uncultured Synergistales bacterium
CGTCGACCATTCGGAGGAGAATCTGTAAGACACTCGCAAGGGTGCAAGGTTCGTTGATACCAGAATCCCCCGACTTTAGTCGTGGGGAGTACGTCAATTATTTTGCAGACACGGATTTTGAAAAAAATGTAACGCATTTCTATGATTTTTGCGGAGATAAACTAATTATCGGGAAATTTTGCCAAATAGCAAAAGGTGTAGAATTTGTCATGAACGGTGCTAACCATAAAATGAATTGTGTTACAACGTACCCGTTTTTTATTTTTGATGATTGGCAACAAACAAAGCCCGATATTTCAGAAATGCCGCTAAAAGGCGATATTATTATTGGAAATGACGTTTGGTTAGGCCAGAATGTAACAATCTTAGCAGGTGTTAATATTGGAGACGGTGTGATAATTGGACTTAACAGTGTTGTAGCAAGTGATATTCCGCCATATACAGTAGCTGTCGGCAATCCTGCACGGGTTGTAAAAAAGCGTTTCGATGATGAATTAACGGATTTGCTGTTAAAATTCAAATGGTGGGATTTTGATATTGAACGAATAAAAAACTTAATTCCGCTTTTGACATGTAAAAATCTCGAAAAAGTTAAAATTGAAATTAAAAAGATGATGCATTAAACGACAATAAATTTATGAAGATTATTCAAAATTTTTAATTAAGTGATAAAATCAGCGCTCATAAAATTAAACAACATATTGAATAATTTAGGGGGTAAAAATTTATGGCAGGTTTTGCAAATCCTTTTATGGGAAATGTTCCGCGCAAAATGTCAAAAGCAGAAGTAATCCAAGCTGTACGCGGTGATATTGCGGGAGAATTAGAAGCTATGTTTTTATATGACGCTCACGCACAGGCAACAGATGACCCTGTAGCAAAATCCGTTTGGGAGGATATTCGCGATGAAGAGAGAGTACATATGGGCGAACTCATTGCGTTATTAAAACATCTTGACCCGAACGAAGCAAAGCTTTTAGCAGACGGCGAAGAAGAAGTTAGAGAAGTCTTAGAAAATCTCGAAAAATAGAACGAGTAAATAAATCAAAAGCTAAAATTTTTCGGGAGGTACTTTTTAAAAAGTGCTTCCCATTTTTTTATGGCGATATTGATGATATTCAAGCTAAAAATGTTCAGTTAGTAATGCCGGATTAAAAATAACTTTCCCGTAAACAAAATACGTTTGTAATAAAGATATGCTCTCAGCAACTGGTAACGCAATTATTAAACCGTATGCCCCGTAAAAATAATTTAATATCAACATGGCCGGAACATAAATTAAACATTGACGCGAAATACTTAATATGAATGATGCCCGTCCTGCTCCCATTGCTTGTAACGCATTTATAAAAATAAAAAATATGCTGAAAAACATGCTGCTAATTAAAAATATTCTCACAAAATCTACAGCGTAATTAAATGCTACAGGCTCAATTAAAAATATACGCGCTATCTCATTTGCAAAAATAAAACACGTTACAATTACAATTAAACTTAACGAACACGCAAATTTTAACGCGAACTTTAAAACATCTTTATATTCTTTCCAGCCCTTTGCTCCGACGAAAAAACCTAAAACAGGTTGTACACCTTGCCCCGTCCCCATCGCTAAAATTATCGCAATATGTTCAATCCTCATAGCTACACCGTTCGCCGCAACAGCCATGTCCCCATATGCCGACATTAACGAATTTAATATCATTTGCGATACGCTCATTAAAACAGGGTCTAAACAAGCTGGAATACCTATATAAAAAATTTCGGGCGTAAATTTCATATAGCGGGGCGAGATTTTCATTTGAGACCTTCCAGATAAAAAATAACCTAGATAAAATATCATTCCTGAGAGGTTGCCTATAACTGTTGCTATAGCTGCTCCTGTAATACCCCAGTCAAAATATAAAATCATAATCGGGTCAAGAATTATATTTATAAAATTTCCGATAATCTGACCTAACATTGCTCCCGAAGGGTGATTTTCTGCACGCATAATTCCTGAACATGACATCGCAACGATTGTAGCTGGCGTTGAACAAACAACAATCGATAAATAATCGTACGTAAATTTAAAAGTGTCCTTGCTCGCTCCGATTGAGTAAACAATTTTTGACATAAAAAACATTAACACTCCGGCCATGAGAAAACCAAATAAAGCTCCTGACCAAATTGAAAACGACGCTATATTATTCGCATAATCCTTTTTGCCAGCACCTAAAGCTCTCGAAATACATGAAAGCCCACCAACCATAAACATTACTCCCACTGCTCCTAATATCATAAAAGCCGGTGAAGCTAACGAAACTGCTGCAACTTGTAAAGGGTCGTTCGTCTGCGCTATAAAAAAAGTGTCAGCTAGGTTATAAATTAAAAACATTAACTCAACAACAATCGCCGGAATAATATTGTTGATGATATTCTTACGTGTCATAAAAAATTAAGTACTCCTCTTAAAAATTTTTAAAATTCGTAACTATACTAGCACATTAAAAATTTAAAAACCGCTATAAAAATTCCGATAATCACTTAAAAAATGTAATCAAGGAGGAATTTTAGCCATGCTTAGGAAACTTGTAGGACTATTTGTATTTTTAACAGCATTATTTTATTCAGCAGCATTCGTTTTAGCAGACGATGAGCCGAATTTTGAAGAACAGAACGCTCAAACGCATTATGAGGTAGTGCAAATTCAAAACTCATCTTCAAACGAAGCAGGTGCTTACGTTATTTACGAGAAAGGAGCAAACACAGAACAACAAGAACAAACAACAAAAAGCGTTAAAGGCGATGTCATTGCGTTAATCAAATACCCCAAAGGCGTAAAAACGATTGACCAGCTAGCTTTAAAATCGGACGTTTTCTCCCAACAAATGAACTCTGTCGCAGAAGCTGCAGGTGGTCAAATTGTTGAAATTTATGATGAACTCTCAACGAAGGGCAAAGGAATTTTCACACTTATTCATTCGGATACAGTTCCTGAAAATGAGATGCTTGAAAATCTCGAAGGTAATTCAGAAATTATCGGCGCGTCATTAAATTACGAAATTAAAATTTTTGATGACAAAACCGAAATTTTAGAACCTAACGACCCACGTTTTAACGATAGCGGTTTATGGGGGTTAAAGGCTATTCGCGCTCCAGAAGCTTGGTTGAGGTCAACTGGCGATGAAAACACTTACGTAGCGATTATTGACAGCGGAATTGATTTTCCTCACGAAGATTTAACGGAGAATATTGAAGGTTGGAATTTCAGCAAGAGTTTTACAGGTTCGACAACAGCATACGATGAACATTCACACGGAACTCACGTCGCAGGAACAATCGGCGCACGCGGTGATAATAGTAAAGGCGTAGCCGGTGTAAACTGGAAAACGAATTTAATTGCGTTAAAAGTTTTCAATGCTAGCGGACGCTGTGCAACGAGTGTAATTATCGAAGCGGTAAATTATTTAATCAAAGTATTAGATAAAAATCCCGAAACTAAATTCACTGCCGTTAATATGTCATTAGGCGGTTATAATCCCAAAACTCCCGATGAAATGATAAACACGAATGACCCCGAATACGTAGCCTTAAAAGCTCTCAGCGATACGAACAGAGTTTTAATTTGTGTCGCGGCCGGTAATGAGAGCGTTGAAGTCGGGAAAAAGTCTCAAATATACGGCGGTTATTGTTATCCAGCGTCGCTCAAAGGCATCGATAACATGATTGTCGTAGCGTCGGTAGGCAATACTTTACAAAAGTCATCGTTTAGTAATTACAGTGCTGAACTTGTCGATATTGCCGCGCCTGGTGGAGATGTTTTAAGCACAATTCCGAATAACGGCTATGCAAGCAAAAGCGGAACTTCAATGGCAACACCGCATGTAACAGGAGCAGTAAATTTATTGGCATCGATTTTTCCGCAAGCAACGCCCGAACAAATTAAAAATGCGATTTTAAACGGTGCAAATAAAAATTACATGACCAATTACACCGCACATGGCCTTTTAGATTTAATGGGAGCTATCGCAATTCTTGATGATGAAGATTGGGGAGACACCGCGCCAGCTATCACAAGTTCACAACTTCCAGAAGGTTATATTGACGAAGCTTACGATTTCGAGTTTAAAGCAAAAAGTACAACGCCTCTTGAATGGGAATTAGTGAGCGGCGATTTACCAGAAGGCTTAGAGTTCAACGCAAGCACAGCAAAATTAACAGGAACACCAACTGAAGCTGGCGAATTTGAATTTACGATTTCAGCTACAAATTCTATTGGTGTTGACACAAAAATTTTGACGCTTACGATTTCAAATGCTAAACCGCAAATTATCCGCACAATTTTAAACGAAGGCTCAAGCACAAAAGGCGAAAATTACAGCGACACTTTAATTGCAAAAGGTGCTAAACCTATTACTTGGAGTTTGGCCGACGTTGAAGAGAATAATTTACCACGCGGTTTAACTTTATCAGCAGACGGAACAGTTACAGGCATTCCCGAAAAGCACGGCACGTATAAATTTAACGTTACGGCTACAAATCAATATGGAAGTGATACAGCCGAAATAACGATTAGAATTAGCGGAATTAAAGCCGTTATTGCCAGCGAACTTCTCGGATTATCAGGATATATAGGCGAAGAGTTTTCATTTACTCCTGTAGTTATTGGATCGCGTCCCATAAAACATACATACGATGGAATTTTGCCGCCCGGATTAAGTTTTGATACAAACACCGGCACAATTTCAGGTATTCCAACAGGCGATAGAGACGCATATTACTCCTTTAACATCAGAGTTGAAAATGAATACGGCACATACAGTGATTATTTTCCCGACCGGTACGGTTCAATTTACATTTACAAACCGACTGAAATAAAAATCACGACGGATAAATTACCAATGGCAATAAAAGACGTGCCATATAATTTCAAATTACAAGCTGAAGGCGAAGGCGATATAACTTGGTCGACAGAGAATAAGCTTCCTAATGGTTTAACGTTAGCTTCGGACGGAACAATAAGCGGCGTATTAGATGTTCAAGTGTATGGTGGTGGTGGAAGAACTTTTAAAGCTTCAAACGGAAAATCGTCGGTTAAAAAATATTTATGGTTTGAATACTCGAAGGAAGAGACAAAAATTACACTTGAGAAATTACCTAATGCAACAGTTGGTAATTCATACTCTCAAACGATTTTTATGACCGGTTATGGCTCGGTTGCTGCTGAGATAACTGACGGAGAATTACCCGAGGGGCTGTATTTAACAGGAGCTAATGATACAGGTTTATATTATCCTTATATAAAAGGTAATCCCCAAAAAGCAGGAACGTATAAATTTAAAGTCAGAGTTGCTTGGAAGGGCGGTTCAGACCATTACGACGAAAAAGAATTTACACTTGTTGTCAATGGCAATGGAGATAGCTCACCAATAATCGAAAATCCTGAACCAACGGGCGAAGCTCCAGAAATAACGACACAAAATTTACCTTCAGGCGAACTCAAAAATGATTATTTAGCAACAATCGAAGCAGACGGTGCAAACCCGATTACATTTAGCTTAACTGCTGGTAATTTGCCGACAGGCTTAACGCTTAATTCAGACGGAATAATTACAGGTACACCGACTGAAAAAGGTATTTTCGATTTCACAGTAACGGCTGAAAATGAGTACGGCAAAACGTCTAAAGAGTTCTCTATCGAAATAACAGGAATTACAACCGATATCGTTTTACCTGACGCAATATATAAACAATCATATAAAGGCTCGGAAACTGTTGACGATACGAGTAAAAATACTCAATGGAAAATTTCCGAAGGCTCGTTGCCTAAAGGTTTAACGCTCGTTAAAAAAGGTGTTGAAATTAAATTAACTGGTAAGCCATCAGAAGTCGGAGAATTTAATTTCAAAGCTACAGGCACAACGCCAAAAACTAAGACTGAACCGGCAAAAACTGTTGAAAAAAGTGTCTCGCTTAAAGTTTTAGACGCTGAACCTAAAATTTCAACATCAAGCCTCAAAGCAGGTACGTTAGCTAAAGCTTACTCAAAAGTTACGTTGAAAGCTAGCAGTAAATGCTATTCACTAACTTGGAGTGCTGAAGGTTTGCCCGACGGATTGACGCTTAACGCGACAACAGGCTTAATAACCGGAACTCCTTTAGCGGCTGGTGATTTTGAAGTTGTTGTAACTGCTAAAAATTATGATGGCGTAACTGCTGAAAAAACGCTTAAGCTCAAAATTAAGGACATCACAATTAAAAATTCGTCCTTGAAAAACGGTACGGTTAATCAAAAATATTCGGTCAAAATGAATTTAAGCGATAAACCAGCAGGTTCAATAACTTGGTCAGCGGAAAACTTGCCTAACGGTCTCTATATAAATTCAGCAGGGACAATCACAGGCTCACCGACTGAATACGGGAAATTTGAGAACGTAAAAATTATTGCCTCATTCTCAAATATTGAACGTACACGCGAATATTCACTCACAATTAAAAACGCTAAACCTAAAATTTTAACGTCATCATTGGCTAGCGCGACCGAAGGTCAATATTACACAGTTCAACTTTTAGCCAGTGATCCAAATGCTGAATGGTCATGGTCTGGAAAAACACCCGACGGTTTATATTTAAGCTCTAACGGTCAAATTTCAGGCGCTCCGACTAAAGCAGGCAGTTACTCGGTTAAAATCACTGCTGTAAACGACGCTGGTAAAGCTACAAAATCTATAACTATTAAAGTTCTTAAGGCTTCGACAACATCAAACACAAATTCAATTTTGACGGAGCAGGCAGAACAGCAAATTTTAAATAACGACACGGCAATAATAAATGACAATCAAGAATTTTTAACGCCGAACGCCGAAATAAATGATTTTGTAAGCTCAGGAGCTAACGGTTTTATTGACGACGAAAATTATTTAATCATCGCCGAATTTGACAATATAACAGTCGAAAAATCAGGACAGTACGAATTTGTAATCGAACTTGATAAAAATTTCGATGGCGAGTTGTTCTGGTTCGCAAATCCGGTTAACGCTGAGGCGACGGACGATGACTTTATAGCTGATTTCTACGACGGTGAAACAGGTGAGGAAGTTTTTAGCGTTCCGGAAAGTAATTTAATTAACGTTAATGCTTGGTTGAATGCTGAAATAATTTATAAACCAGTCTTAGCGGTCAAAATTAAATAATTTTTCAGGAATAAGCAATTTGTAACAAGTCTAAAAATTCCCCTCAGAGCTTAAAAACTTTGGGGGGCTTTTTAGCATTTAAAAAATATAATCAAAACTTTTTAAACACGCTTAAAAAAATTTAACACTTTGTTTCAAAATCGATATGCTCAAAAATTATGCGGCGGTTAAATTTCTAAAAGGTTTTTTGTAGTGGTAAACGTAGTTGCAAAAAATAACAGCCCTTCGTAAATTTAAAAGGACTGTTTCAAAATTGAATTTATTATAACAAACGCTTGAGTTAAAAATTATTCTTCGCCTTTTAATTCGCTGATTAGTTTAAAAATAACTGATGCTAATTTTTGCGGGTCATGCCTTACGACTTTGCCTTCGCTCTTGCTTTCAATGATTGACATTATTGGTGCTTCAATCGCAATGCAACCCATTTCACGCAATACAGCTCTTTGTTTATTATCTAAATATAACGGCTGCGCCCCTTGTTCGTGATAAGCGTCAATAATTTCATCGGGGATTTTTTCGCTGTTAGCAATTAAAAATTCTGGTGTCTCCCCTAACGCCGCTGATACCCATTCTAAATGTTGAACAATGTCCATGTTCTCCGTCTCTTCGGGCTGCGTCATCAAGTTGCAAATATAAATTCGCGGTTTTTCAACATCACATAATTTTTTAGCAAAGTCCGGTAATAATAAATTTGGAATAACGCTCGTGAATAAACTTCCGGGCCCTAATAAAATTACATCAGCGTCATCAACCGCACTCAAAACATCAGGCAAAGGACGCGCGTTCTGGGGTTCAAGCCATATCTCCTGTAATTCATGGCCGTGTTTGGAAATATCAAGCTCGCCGTGAACTTGTAAGCCCTCAGAAGTTTTTCCGGCTAATCTTATCCCTTCAGTCGTAACTGGTAAAACTCGTCCGCGAATTGCTAATAAGTGATTCATTTTTTCAACGGCCAAGCTAAAATCTCCGCACATCTCCGTTACAGCCAGTAATAATAAATTTCCTAAGCTATGCCCCGATAATTCGCCCCTGTCAAATCTGAAATCAAGAATGCTTTTTAATTCGTTGTCATTTTCAGCAAGAGCTACCATACAATTTCGGACATCGCCCGGCGGTAACATTCCCCATTCATTTTTCAAACGTCCTGAACTACCGCCCTCGTCAGTTACTGCAACAACAGCCGTAATATTTCGCGTGTAACCTTCAACAGCTATAACCCACGCTCCAGCCGATAATTTTCGATTGCGCGCGTTTTGGATTGCAGGTGTATCACGGCGTTTAGGAAGTCGCCCAAATAAAAATAATATAAAAAATGCCGTGAATATCCCTAAAATAAATGTCATCTTACTTTTTTGCGTCCCCTTTGTCGCGGTGAATGACTGATACTGATTTATAAATGCGCGAAAATTCCTCGTATAACCATTCGGCTACAGCTACAGAACGATGACGGCCTCCCGTACAACCGACTGCTATATGTAATTGACCACGAACGTTGTTTAAAAATTGCGGAATTGAAACCTCTAAAAATTTTTTACAGACGTTCATAAATTCGATTGTTTCCGGAAATTGCATTAAATAATTTTTTACAGCTTCGTCCTCGCCCGTTAAATCTTTTAATTCAGCAACATAATACGGATTTGGCAGACAACGAACATCAAATACAAAGCTCGCGTCCTGCGGAACACCATGTTTATAACCGAATGAGCTTATTAAAACAGATACCCCTTCAGGATTTTCAAAGAACTCTTTTAATAAACGCTCTCTATGTTGGTGCAAATCCATCATCGACGTGTCAATTACTATGTCGGCTCTATCAAGTAAAGGTGCTAAAATTTCCCGTTCAGCTCTAATCCCTTCACGTGTCGATAAAGTCTTATTCAATGGGTGAACGCGCCTTGTCCGTTCGTAACGCCTTAATAATTCTTCATCTGAGGCCGTTAAAAAAATTACTTTAACAGTTCCGTTACCGTCCCATGCCGTTGTTAAATCGTTAATGACTTTTATATAATCCTTGCTAACGTTCCGTATATCAATCGTCGCAACAACTCCAGGTGTCCCAGCGTCTAAACGTGTCGCCAAAATTTTAAACACTTGAGGCAATAATTCAGGCGGTAAATTATCAATCGTTATAAAACCTAAATCCTCAAGGACTTTTAAAGTCATCGTTTTTCCTGCGCCGCTCATTCCTGTTACGACGATAAATTGTTTTGTGCTTTTAATTTTTAACACCTCCCGCTATGTCTCGAACAGCTATTGTACACCCTGAATTTGTTATGTTATAATCGCACCTGCTTGTAAATTAGCCAATAGCAACAGATAACCGGAAGGGAGCTTTTTAAATTGAAAAAGGGTACTTATCAACCTCATGTAATTCCAAGAAGACGCAAAATAGGATTTTTAGCGCGCTCGTCTTCACCGGCAGGCAGAAAGATTTTACGCATGAGAAGACGCAAAGGCCGCAAATTTTTAACGAGAGCCTGATTTTTATATTGTTGGCCGTAAAAATTAAAAGTGGCCGGGAATTTGATTTAATATTCCGCACCGGCATTCGTTCAAATGGTGAGCTGGTGCGTTTGTTGTATCTTGATAACGGCACTGGAAAGACATCGCGTTTAGGTTTTGCTGTGGGAAAGAGACAGGGCAAGGCTCACACGCGCAATCGGGGTCGTAGAATTTTGCGCGAAGCTTTCAGACTTATTGATTTAAATTTAAAACCTGGCTTATCTATTATTTTGGGACTTAATAAAAAAGGGTTGCGCTCTAAATCAAATGAAGTATTAAACGATTTAAGAACACTTTTTGAACGCAATAATTTATTCTCGAAAGCCTAAATCTATTTCAAAATATTTTTATGTTTCGTAAACAATGTCTCGCGTCGCGATTTTTTTAATCTGTTTATATCAAAAATTTATTTCGCCGCTTTTGGGTAATCATTGCCGTTTTTATCCGTCATGTTCAGAATATGCTAAACGTGTTTATTTTGAGTGGGGATTTTTTCGCGGCACTGTTTTAACTGTTAAACGTTTATTAAAATGCGGGCCGTGGCATTCAGGTGGATATGACCCTCCGCCAAAAAATTTTATGAGGTGATTTTTTAAACATGTGGGGACAAGCTAAAAGTTTATTGCTGTCATTGTTAGAGCTTATGCAAGGCAGCATGGCCAAGATTGGAATTAGCGATAATTTTTCATGGGGACTTGCGATTATATTTTTGACGTTAATCGTAAGAGTTTTAATGCACCCATTAACGCAGAAGCAAATGACGAGTATGCAGAAAATGCAAAAGTTACAGCCGCTCTTAAAAGTCATTCAAGATAAGTACGGTGATGATAAAGACGCTCTAAACCGTGAAACAATGAATTTATATAAACAGCATGGTGTAAATCCTGCGAGCGGTTGTTTGCCTTTGTTAATTCAGTTACCGATTTTTATTTTGCTTTACGGTGTCTTATACGATTTAACGAAAACACAAGCATTTGAAACCGTAACATTTTTCGGCGTAAATTTGGGCGGTTCAGTTTTAACGACGATGTCTGACGCTTTAAAATTAGTTGACGAGTCCGGCGTAAGAATACCGAATGAAGAATTAGGCTTTGTAATGGTATTTTTATCAGCGTTTACGAATTTGGGATTATTATTTTCGAATATAGGCATTTGGATTTTTAATTTTATCCTGCTCGTTTTAATCGCTTATTTAACATGGTTACAGCAGCATTTAACATCAGCCGGTAATACGCAAATGCAAATGATGAATTGGTTTATGCCGTTATTTTTAACGTTTATATGTTTTGGATTACCTGGCGGAGTTTTATTATATTGGGGAGTTTCATCGTTAATGGGTATAATTCACCAGAAACATGTTATGAAAAAAACAGGCGAGGAAATGAAAATTAAACCAGTGTTATACAAAGAGAAGCCGAAAAATAAATAAAGGGAGTTGATTACGTTGTCGGAGGATATTAAAAGAATTACGGTCGAGGCTAAAAATTCTGATGAGGCAATTTTAAAGGCCGCCGCTCAATTAAATGCAAAAACCTCTGAACTCGAAGCTGTTGAAATTTCTGAAGTAAAAACAGGCTTTTTAGGTCGTCTATTTGGAGCGCGGAAACTTTTTAATTTTGAAGTAACCCGAAAAATTTTGACACAACCGGAAATTAAGGACGCGCCAAAAATTGAGCCTAAGCCGGAAGTTAAGCCCGTAGTTAAAAAAGAGAGTGAGCCTGAGCCTGTAATCGGAAAAGAAGATGAAGCTACCGAACAAGCACAAGAAACAGAACATGAACATGAAAGCAAGCGTTCACATTTAAATAAGCAAGCCGTAAAGTTTACGAATGAGCTTTTAAATTTCATGGATATAGACGCTGAAGCAGTACCGGCTGAGAAAAATTTCATCGAAATAATAGGCAACGACGCGGCAGAATACATAGTTGGCCGTTATGGTGATGCTTTAAAAGCTATTGAATACATTGTAAATTTAACGTTACGCGACCCGAGAAATGAGCCGAGAATTAAAGTCGACGCTTGCGGTTATCGTGAAAGACGTACAAAAAGCCTTGAAAGATTAGCCGAAGCGACAGCCAGACAAGTTATAAAATTTGGCCGTCCGATGAGATTAGAGCCAATGACGAGCTGGGAGCGTTGGGTAATTCATACAACTTTGAAAGACCGCAAAGACGTTACGACAGAATCAATCGGTGAACCGCCGTCGCGCAGAGTTGTTGTTACTCCGAAATACGACACGAATAATTATAAAAATCGTAAATACCGTCCGTCGCGCCGTTTCAGCAGATAAGACAATTTGATTTTAGAATTTGTAATTTTTAAAAATTCCTCCTGCTTAAAAAATAGTAGGAGGTTTTTTATTAGCAATCGATTAAAACTGGCTCTAAAATTTTCAAAGACGCAGGAACATTTATAACACGTTGGTTACTTGAACCGCGCCATTTTAAATTTAAACTCCGTAACTTTAGTATGAATGGCCCGTCAATTAAAACATCAATTTTTTCAAGCATACGTTTACGCTCAGAAATTTTTATAAGCTCCTCAAACGTATAACCGCTCCACGCTATGACATGATAATTAAAATCTTTAGCTAATTTCGCAAGCTCGTAAAATCCTTCCGGTTGGTCAAAAGGTTCGCCGCCGCTTATGCTTAAACCTGACAACAAAGGATTTGCGTTCATTCTTTTTATAATTTCGTGCGTATCAATTTCATAACCGCCGTTGTAATCATGCGTAGTTGGATTATGACAGCCGGCACAACGACGCGAGCAGCCCTGTGCAAAAACAGTAAAACGCAAACCCGCGCCGTCAACAACGGAATCTTCAATTATGCCGGCGATTCTGATTTTCATAAAATTAAAAATTAAGACAGCGATTAAAAATGCCTTACTCTGTCATGTTCTTCAGCACGTTTAGCATTATTGAAACGCTCAAGCGTCCCGACTAAATAACCGGTTATGCGTCTGATACGTTCAAATTTAATTCCGCTCCCGTCATTCTCAGTACGCCCGCAGAAGGGACATCTGTCATCTATTACGCCCGTGTATCCGCAAACAGGGTCTCTGTCAACAGGATGGTTTATCGCACCGTAACCAATTCCAGCTTCTTTCATAGCGCAAACAACTTTTTCAAAGGCTTCGGGGTTTTTAGTCATATCGCCGTCAAGTTCGATGTAAGTAATATGTCCTGCGTTCGTTAATTCATGATATGGAGCTTCGAGCAATATTTTTTTGAACGCGCTGATTTTGTAATAAACAGGAACATGAAAACTATTCGTGTAATAGTCGCGGTCTGTAACTCCTTCAATTTCGCCGAATAATTTTTTGTCGAGCTTTACAAATCTCCCTGATAAACCTTCAGCAGGCGTAGCCAACAACGTGAAATTCAAATTATATTTTTTAGTCGCGTCGTCCATTCTTTGGCGCATATGTTTTACGATTTCGAGACCGATTTTTTGAGAGTTCTCGTTTTCGCCGTGATGATAGCCCGTTAAAACTTTTAAGCACTCGGCCAAGCCTATAAATCCTAATGATAACGTTCCGTGTTTTAAAACTTCGCGGATTTCGTCTTCGGATTTGAGTTTATCTGAGTTAATCCAGATGCCTTGTCCCATTAAGAACGGGAAATTTTTAACTTTTTTGCGCGACTGAATTTCTAAACGGTCTAATAATTGCTGAATAACTAAATCAATAATATTATCAAGACGTTTATAAAACTCATCAAAATTATCACGCCCGCTTAAAATCGCCAGTCTGGGAAGATTTATGCTCGTAAAACTTAAATTTCCGCGCCCTGTTACGATTTCATGTGAAGGGTCAAAAGCATTTCCAATTACGCGCGTACGGCAACCCATATAGGCAATTTCGGTGTTTATGTCTCCAGGCTTGTAATATTTTATGTTAAACGGCGCGTCAATAAATGCAAAATTCGGGAATAATCTTTTTGCACTGACCTTACAAGCTAATTTGAATAAATCATAATTCGGGTCTTCGGGGTTGTAATTTATGCCCTCTTTGACTTTAAAAATGCTTACTGGAAAAATTGCCGTTTCTCCATGACCTAAACCGGCCTCAGTCGCGAGCAATAAATTTTTCGTAATCATTCGTCCTTCCGGCGATGTATCCGTACCGTAATTTAACGAACTGAACGGAACTTGTGCTCCGGCTCGGCTGTGCATTGTATTTAAATTATGTACGAGTGCTTCCATTGCCTGATAAGTTTCGCGGTCAGTGTCTTTTAAAGCTTCTTCGTGAGCAAAATTTTTAATCTCGTTCAAACGTTCTTCACTTAAATTTTCACCGGCAATTTTTAAAGCGCGTTCTAAATTTTTATCATAAAATTTTTTATAAGTCTTTGCTACGTACGGAGCTAAATAAAAATCAAACGCCGGTATACTTTGTCCCCCGTGCTGGTCGTTCTGGTTAGATTGAATAGCTATACACGCAAGAGCTGCCGCACTTCTAATTCCTGAAGGTTCTCGCAAAGTTCCATGCCCTGTGCCAAATCCGGACGTAAATAATTTTTGCAAATCAATTTGACAACAAGTAGTAGTTAACGTTAAAAAATCCATATCGTGAATATGAATATCGCCGTTATGATGAGCTTCAGATTGTTCGGGGCGCAATATAAAAATTTCGTTAAAGTGTTTTGCCCCTTCCGAACCGTAACGCAACATTGTCCCCATTGCTGTATCACCGTCAATGTTTGCGTTTTCACGTTTTAAATCATTATCGCGCGCGTCGGCAAAAGTAAGCTCTTCGTAGATATTCATGAGACTGCTCTTCATTTCGCGGACGCGATTTCTAGTATCACGGTAAATAATGAAAGCCTTAGCCACTTTCGCATAACCTGAATGTATTAAAACATCCTCGACTATGTCTTGAATTTCTTCGACCTCTGGAACTTTGCCGGACAATTCAAGCTCCATACGTTTAACGACTTCGCCGGCAAGTTTTTCAGCGATTGAGTGAGCTTTAATTTCATCTTCGCCAACGTCGGCAAGAGCTTTACTGACAGCCCCTGTAATTTTTTCAGCGTCAAAAGGAACTTCGCGGCCATCGCGTTTTTTAATAGTGGTAAACATTTTTTCAGCCTCGTTTTTAAAATATTATTCTGTGAAATTTTTTATCGAGGTCATTTTACGCGAAAGACCTACCATATTAAAGATTGATAAATTTTCAAAATGTGATTTAATTATTCGCAAAGAATTTTTAATTTCCAGTAAGCAAAATTTTTCACAATATAATCCCATAACAAAATTACAAAGCTGAAAAGCTTCGTCCGTTTTCCTAATTAGTAAATTTATAAATTAACCTTCAGTTAATTCCGTTTAATTCGCTTTCTAAAAAATTTAAGGCTTCTTTTCGCTCTACATTAAGAATTTTATATACGTTTATATCGTCATCAGCATGAACGGCTAATTTATATGACAGGCCAAGCAAATTTAAAAGCTCGTTGATTTTTGAGTTCCCTTGTTCGCGTGAAAAAACTGTAAAATTTCTCCCGAACTGCAAAGCGAATATCATACCGTGATAAGAATTAGTTACTATGTATTCCGCTTTTTTAGACAAATATAAAAATTCTTCGACACCGGCTTCGTAAAACATTATGTGTTTATCTGCATTTGTAGCGCGTAAACTTATTTCGACAATTTCTAAACCTGTACGTTCGGACAAGATTTCAGCGTACTTTTCCATTTCGGAATTATAACGGCGAGAATAGAGCAATATAAATTTTTCTGGAATTGTTTTTGAAAGCTTATCAGCAATTAAATTTTCATAATCGCTCGAAGTTAGTAATAACGTTGGGTCAATGACTTGTTTAACTGGAACGTTCACATGTTCTTTGACATAATCAAGCATAAAACTTTCACGCAAAGCGATAGCCTTAAAATTTTTTAACCTGTCATTCAATATTTTTAGCGTAGTCTCATCAAAATGAGAATCTCCAAAACTAACAGCGTAAGCTACCGTATAATTATTTTTCATACATGGGTAATTAGCGTAATAGCCGTCGTCGAAACCTTCAAATTCATCAATACAAAAAATCGTATCACTTCCGCAAATAAAACCATTTAAATTTTCGTCTGTCATGACTTCATTAAAATTTTCGGAGGTATATTTTTTAAGTGTCTTATTAAATTGTGTGTTATAAAAATTTTGAAACTTATAGAAATTTTCGTGTATAGCTGGTAAAGATAATTCACACATTTTGCGGGACTGCTCATCTTTATCCCACATGTTACCGAACGGCTGTAAAGGATTTTTATTTTTTAAAACATCTGGACAATAATCAACGAGTTTAGCTTGAAATTTTCCATTAGCGATTTTATTAACTGATTGGCACAACGCCCAAGACTGCAAAGCTGAGCCATAATTTGTAAAATTGCCATATATGTTATAGCTAATAATTCCAAATGTTTTTATGTTGTTTGCTGTTGTTTGCTGTTGTTTAATATAATATTATAATTATCTGGCAACATGAGTTTTGTCAACCTTCTTTTTAATGATTTATTTTATAAAAAATAATTAGTGCCTAAAATCCAGTGAAGTATAACAAAACTTTATTAGTTGTCCAAATTTAGCGGCTCTTAAAAAATTTGATACATTGTTTAAAAATGTTTAAAAATTGATATGCTTTCAAAAATGTTCATGCCTAAATTTATAAAAGTTTTTGTGTAGTGGTAAACGTAGTTGTAAAAAAATATAACTCCCCTTAAAATTTTTTACACAGGAGGAATTAATATGCCGTTTATTATAAAGAGAAAGATTAGAAATACAACATATGTTTACGAAGTTACAAGCTACCGCGACAAAAGGACAGGCAAGCCGAAAAATCATCAACGTTGTTTAGGAAAGCTCGACGCTGACGGAGTGTTAATATCGAGCAAAAGGAGGTTACCGGCAGAAATTAAAGAGATAAAAATTGTGAAACGTAAATTTATTGTGAAAGATATTAAAAATTAAATTTTAAGTCTGTCCTGTGTGATAAAAAATTTTTTGTGCGTTTAAGATTTAAAAATATTTAACAATAAAAAAGGAAGCTTCATAAAAAAGCTCCCTTCCTTTTATAATTTAATTCTGGCAGCGATCTGCTCTCCCATATGTACCCCATATAGTACCATCGA
>CAJODZ010000043.1:0-10928 GCA_905233645.1 uncultured Synergistales bacterium
CATGATTTACGCTGCTGCTAAATGCCGTGAGGCTGGTAATGACAAAATTATTTTATGCGAACGCGGTACGATGATGGGTTATCATAGACTTGTAGCGGATATGACTAGCTTAATTTCGATGCGTGAATTTGGTTATCCTGTAATGTTCGACGCAACACACAGTGTTCAAAAACCCGGAGGCTTAGGCGGAATGAGCGGAGGGGATTATACTTTAGCTTTACCTTTAGCAAGAGCAGCCGCCGCTGTTGGGATTGATGTTATTTTCGCTGAGACACACCCAAATCCGAAAGAAGCTTTAAGCGACGGGCCGAACATGATACCGTTAGACCAAATGCCTAATTTTATTGACCAAGTTTTAGCAATTCACGAGGTATCTAAAAATTTTTTTATGAATACAGCGATTAAGGACGCTAAATAAAAAATGCAGCACTCCAACGAGGAATTATTAAACGCCGCGAAAAAGTTAATGCGCACTGAGGCCAACGAGATTTTAAATTCGGCTGAAATTATGAGTTTTGAAATTGTTGAGGCCGCGAGAGAAATTTTTAAATGTGAAGGGCGCGTCGTAGTTGTTGGTTTAGGAAAATCCGGTCATGTTGGTCGCAAAATTTCAGCAACGTTAGCCTCACTAGGAACGCCGTCATTCTTTTTACACGCCGCTGAAGCCTCACACGGTGATTTAGGAATGGTGCGCCGTGAGGACGTAGGATTATTTATAAGCAATAGCGGTTCATCATCTGAAATAGTTTCGTTGTTGCCGCATTTCAGGAGACTGGGCGCGAAAATGATTGCGATGACGGGCGGATTAAATTCACCATTAGCACAGCACGCGGACATAATTTTAAATTCTCACGTTGAGACAGAGGGCGACCCTTTACAACTTGCACCGATGAGCAGCACGACGCTTGAACTTGTAATCGGGGACGCATTAGCCGCATTAGTAACGATTTTGCGCGGGATTAAACGTGAAGATTTTGCGTTGTTTCATCCAGGCGGAGCGTTAGGGCGAAAATTATTAACACGAGTTCGCGATTTAATGGGGACTGGAGAGAATTTGCCTGTTGTTAAATCGGGAGTACTTGTTAAAGACGCATTGTTCTCAATTACGAGCAAGGGTTATGGCGCGACGTGTGTAGTTGATGACGATGATAATTTAATAGGAGTTTTCACGGACGGAGATTTACGGCGTTTAATGGAACGTTCGGGAGTTGAAGCTTTTAACGTAAAAATTGAAGACGCAATGACACGCAAGCCTAAAATTATAAATCCCGACGCATTAGCTGCTGAAGCTGTAAAGATTATTGAAGATAATGAAGTAAGTGCGTTAATAGCAGTTGAAAATAATAAACCGATAGGAATTATTCACATACACGAATTATTAAAAGCAGGTGTGGCGTAAAAAATCATGATAAAAATTTTAGGAGTTATTCCGGCGCGTTGGAGTTCTTCGAGATTTCCGGGCAAACCTTTAGCGGACATAAACGGCAAACCGATGATACAACATGTTTATGAGCGTGCAAAAATGGCAAAATCTTTAACAGACGTGATTATTGCAACTGATAATGAAAAAATTCTAAATGCCGCGAAAAATTTTGGAGCTGAAGCTATTATGACTCCTTCAGAATTACCGAACGGGACGACGCGCGTTGAAATGGCTGTTAGAAAATTAAATGACGCTGAAAATATCGACGCTGTAATAAATATTCAAGGTGATGAGCCGTTATTAGACCCGTTAATGATAGAAGAGGTTTGCGAAGAATTAAGAGCCGGTGAAAATTGTGTTACGTTGTGCAATGAGATTAAGAATGAGCAAGAATTTTCAAATCCAAATATTGTAAAAGTAGTGTTATCGCAAAATAATTACGCATTATATTTCAGCCGGTCAATAATTCCATACGAACGCAATAAAAGAATTTCGCCGGTATATCAGCATATTGGGATTTACGGTTACAAATATGAATTTCTGAAAAAGTATATAACATGGCCTGATACGAATTTATCGCAGACAGAGAGTTTAGAGCAATTAAAAATTTTGGAGCATGATTATAAAATTAAAGTTGTTATCACAAAATCAAAATCGCATTCAATCGGAGTTGACACACCGGAAGATTTAGAGGCTGTAAAAAAAATAATCATAGCATTTTAGTATGCGTTTAGAATACACCCATACTTTTACTTAATTTTTAGGAGGTTTTAATTTGAAAAATATCGCAATGATTATAGCCGGCGGTGTTGGTGCTAGAACTCATCAGGATATCCCGAAACAATTTTTGCATATTCATGATGTGCCGGTTATTATTTACACGCTCAAAGCTTTTCAAAATCATCCGCAAATTGACACAATAGAAGTCGTTTGCCTGGAAGGTTGGCATGACGTTTTACAAGCTTATTCAAAACAATTCGGAATTACAAAACTTGAAAGCGTTGTTAATGGTGGTGAAACTGGACAAGATTCTATTCGTAACGGACTTTATGATTTAGCAAAACGTTATAAAGATAATGACGATATTGTTTTAATTCACGATTCAATTCGTCCTATGGTTAGTGCTGACGTGATTTCTGATAATATTCGCGTTTGCCGTCAGTTTGGAAATGCTACAACTGTAGTCCCTTGTACATCAGTAATGCTATCTACTCGGGGGGGGGGGGAGTGTATCAACTTCACAAATACCAAGAGATAATTTAAAAATCACTCAAACTCCTCAAGCGTTCTTCTTGAATGAATTGCTTGACGTTCACAAAAAAGCTATTGCTAAAAATCTTCCACCGTCTATTGCTTCATGCGCTCTTTATATCGAAATGGGGTTACCCGTCTACTTATCGTTAGGTTCAGAAAAAAATATTAAAATTACAACAGCCGAAGATATCGAAATTTTTCAAGCTCTTCTTGATGTAAAACGTCCTGATTGGCTCAAATGGTGATTATCATGAAAATAGCTATTGGTAATGACCGTAACGGTATTGATTATAAAAATAAGTTGCTTGCTCACTTGAAAACTTTTGGCCATGAAGTTATAAATTGCGGCACTGATGAAAATTTTCCCGCTGATTATCCTGTCCATGCTGAAAAAGTCGGTCGGCTTGTCGCAAATAATGAATGCGATTTCGGAATTGTGATATGTGCAACTGGTGAAGGAGTTACAATCGCTGCTAATAAAATCAAAAATATACGTGCTGGTTTAGCCTACGATGACGAAGTTACTAAACTCATGAGAATGCATAATAATGCAAATGTAATAGCTTTCGGCCAAGATTTTATGAAATATGAAGATGTCGAAAGGCGCGTTGAGATATTTTTAAACACAGACTTTGATGGCGGTTATCATTGCACAAGAATACAACAGCTTAAAGATTTAGAGGACGGCAAACCAATCAAACAAACCCCGATTTTAAATCCAGAACACAAACACATAAAAGGACAATAAATTTAAAATGCAAAAAATTTCTGCGGCTGATTATTTAATTGAATTTTTTATTGCCAACGGCGTAACAGATATTTTCGGTTATCAGGGCGGTATGGTGTGTCATATTTTTGATTCGCTCGATAAATATAAGCACAAAATAAATTATTACAGTTTTGCAAATGAACAAGGTGCTGCTCTTGCAGCTTGCGGTTATGCTCAATCAACAGGCAAATTAGGTGTAGTCATAACCACGAGCGGGCCTGGCTTCACGAATGCTTTAACAGGACTTGCGAACGCTTATTATGACACAATTCCTTTAATGCTAATTTCCGGCCAAGTCAATACAAAAGACAAACGACGCAATTATACTTTTAGACAATACGGCTTTCAGGAAATTCAAGCGGTCGAAATCGCAAAACCAATTGCTAAAAAAGTATATGAAATTGATTTTGATACTGACATAATCGCAACGTTAAACGACGCGTATAAAATTGCTTTTACTGAACGTAAAGGGTCTGTGTTTATTGATTTTCCGATTAACATGCAACGCGAAATTTTAGAATGTGAAAACGAATTTTACCTCGTGAAAATTAAATCCCCTGAAAATTTTGACGCTGCAAATTATATTAACGAACTCATGAACGCTAAACAGCCTGTAATTATTGCCGGTGCTGCTGTTAATCAGTGTAACGCGCGAAATGAATTTAAAGAGTTAATTGAAAATTTAAAAATTCCTGTGATTACGACATTGCCTGCTGTCGATTTAATACCGAGTAATTCACCTTATCACGTTGGATTTTTAGGAGGTACAGCACGTCGCGAAGCCGGAATAATTTTAAAAAATACGGATTTCGTTTTATCTTTGGGAACACGTTTATGTAATAAAGCTATTGGCTATAATCATGATGATTTTATCCCGAACGCAAAAAAGTTCATTCGCGTCGATATTGACAAAACAGAATTTGAAAGGCAATTAAAAACTTGTGAAGAAGACATTACAGCCGATTTAAAAAGTTTTATCACGAATGCTCTTGAATATGCTAAAAAAATTTCAGGCACTCACGACCACTCGGACTGGCTTAATAAAATTCATGGCGTTAAAAAAATTTTGGCCGATTATGATTTAACGTTAGGCAATGAACTTTTAAAAAGCTTTTCCGAAATTTTGCCCGAAAAATCATCAATAACGCTCGATGTTGGAAATAATTTAGTTTACGGTGCGCAGTCATGCATTATAAAAAATAACACGCGCGTTTTTATGTCAACTGGGCTAGGCGCAATGGGGTATTCAATTCCTGCGGCTATTGGTGTTGCTATCGGCTCAAAAAATTTAACGTACGCGGTTTCAGGAGACGGCGGAGCGCAAATGAATATTCAAGAATTAAACACGATTGCAAAATTAAATTTGCCGGTAAAAATTTTAATTCTTAACAATCACGCGCTTGCACACATAATTTTATTTCAAGACCGTTATTTAAATTCCAGGCGCACGGCTTCAATCGAAAGCAACGACGATTATTTTTCATGCGACTTTACGAAAATTGCTCAGGCTTACGGAATTAGAGCGCACAAAATAAATTCGATAAACGCGTTGAAAAATTTTGAGAACGAATTAAAAGATGACACGCCTTTATTGCTTGAGTTTGAATTGGACGATTTGCGTATGTTGCCAAATATTCACGGCGGCTTAGACCCATTAACTAACGGGCCGGAATTACCAAGCGAAATAATCAATCAAATTAAAAATCTTATGGCGTAAAAATTTAGGAGTTTTAAAAATGCACTTATCAAATTTAGAAATCAGCGAGTTTGAAAAGTATTTAAATCGTTTTAACTTTAATGAATACATTAAAAATAAGACTATCTTAATTACTGGAGCTAAAGGAATTATAGGGGGGGGGGGGGCAAGAATTTTGCTGTACGGGAATTTAAAGCATGGTAATAACACAAAAATAATCGCGTCAACAAGAGAGCCTGAAGTTTTGCCGGACTATATTGCCCCCTCTGACAATGTTAAATTTATAAAATTTGGCGACGAATTAAAAATCACGGACAAAATTGATTACATTATTCACGCCGCTTCACCAACGAGCAATAAAGTTTTTAAAGCACAACCCGTTGAATGTTTAAAAACAATTTTTAACGGCACGGAAAGAATTTTAGAGCTTGCAAAGAAGAATAATGCGACCGTGATTTATTTATCGTCTGAAGAAGCTTACGGTATTACAAATTTAAAAGACCCCGTGAACGAAAAATATTACGGTGCTGTTGAGAGTTTAAATACTCGCAGTGTTTATCCGTTGGGTAAAAAATCATGTGAGCTTTTATGCCGGTCATATTATGAAGAATACGGGCTTGATGTAAAAATAATTCGTCCAACCGTCATTTTAGGTTTATATCAGCCTTACAACTCCGTAAAAGTTGAATGTGAAATGATGCGTTGCATTGCTGAAAACAAAAATTTATTTATGAAGTCCGACGGATTGACTAAAAAAAGCGTTATTTATTCACTTGACGCTATTAACGCTGTGTTTACAGTTTTATTTAAAGGCAAGGGCGGTGAAGCTTATAACGCAACAAATCCCGCAACATATTCAACAGTTAAAGACAGAGCCTTAAAAATGTTCGAGCGTTTTAATCCTGATTTAAAAATTGAGTTTGCTAAACAGGATAATTCACAAGCATTAGGTTATTTGCCCAAACGCGAATTGCTAGAAGATATAAATAAAATTTCTGAATTAGGTTGGCGGCCTTTTGTTGATGATGTTGAGATTTTTGAAATTGACTTAAAACGATTTGGCTTTATTAAATGATTTAAGGAGAATTTTTTTAAATATGCTTGAAAAATTAAAAGATGAAGTTTGCGCCGCTAATCTTGAACTCGTTAAAAAGGGTGTTGTAATTTATACATGGGGCAATGTTAGCGGGATTGACCGTGAAAAAAATCTTGTCGTTATAAAACCTTCAGGCGTTGATTATGACACTATGAAACCTGAAGATATGGTCATTGTCGATTTAAACACCGGTGTTGCTGTTGAAAGCAAATATAAGCCGTCATCAGATACACCGACGCATTTAGAAATTTACAGGTGTTATAAAAATATTGCCGGCATTGTTCACACTCATTCGGTTAATGCTGTAGCGTTTGCGCAAGCTGGAGTTCCGATACATGCACTTGGAACAACACACGCAGATTATTTTTACGGTGATATTCCATGCACAAGACAATTAACTGAAAAAGAAGTCGTCGAAGACTATGAATTAAACACCGGCAAAGTCATTGTTGAAACGCTTGATGAATTAAAAATCGACCCTCTCAGTATTCCAGGTGTACTTGTAAAAAATCACGGGCCTTTTACATTTGGTAATAGTCCTGCGAATGCTGTTTATAATGCTGTTGTGCTTGAAAAAATTGCTGAAATGAGTATTAAGACATTATTTTTAAATCCAGCAGCCTCAATGAAGCAGTATATTTTAGACAAACATTATTTACGCAAGCACGGAGCAAATGCTTATTACGGACAAAATTAAAAATTATAAAAGGCGCACAAATTTTATGTTATAAAATGACAAAGTGCAGCCTAAATTTTTTAATTCGACAAAATATCAAGAGTGCGTTTAATTCCTGTTTGAATATCAAAATATGATTTCCAGCCGAGCATTTTTAATTTTGAGGAGTTTAATCGTGCCTTTGTACTCATGCTGTAACCTGCTTTTTCTATTGCGTCAGGAATATCAAAAATAACTTTTTGGTTTGCGTAATCAGCGACTAATTTTGCAAAATCTTTTAACATGATATCCGATTTTTCATCAGCAATGTTATAAGCTTCACCAGTTGCGCCATTGAAAAATATTTTTAAAATTCCTGAAACTGCGTCTGCAACATACATAAACGAGAAAAATTGTTTCCCGTCGCTTTTTAAAATTATGTCTTCGTGAGCTAATGCTTTTTTAAAAAATTGTGCTGTTGCTTTACTGTCATCGTTTAACATTGTCGCGCCGTATGTTCTTGGTAATCTAGGTATAACAACATCAAGCCCATATTGTTGCAAATATGATAAGCACAACGTCTCACCACAGCGTTTACTCTCGTTATAACCTGAACGCGCTTTTGAAATATTTATACACCCGCAATAATTCTCGTCAAAAAATTCTGTGTCGCCACGACTTTCACCGTAAACTTCAACAGACGATGTGAATAAAAATCGTTTAGTATTGTTTTTGACAGCGAGATTTAACAAATTATTTAAACCTAAAATATTTGTAATTATGGTTTCAACAGGGTATAAAGAATAAAATTTTGGGTGAGTGTTGCTTGCTAAATGAAATATATAATCAAAATTAGTGTTAGTAAAATTTTTAAATGGTTCGTTTACATCGTGTGCAATAAATTTAAATTCGTCTTTGTCCCAATAATCAATAAATCTTTCATGAGCCCGTTCTTCATTACGACCAAGTGCAAAGATTTTGCAGTTCATGCTGTTGTTAATATTTCTGAACATCAAAACGTCAACTAAAAAGCTACCGATTAAACCTGAAGCACCGGAAATTAAAACGGTTTTATCCTTTAATTTGCTCCAATCGTAATCAAGATTAGCAACTAGTTTTACGTCTTCTAAATAAAATGGATTGTTAAATAATTTTGAATATAATTCACCGTGAGCCGTGAGCCGTGAGCCATTATACAAATCGTCTTTCAAAATTGTCAACTCCTATTAAAATATTTTGGTAATTCTATCATGAGTAAAAATTTTTTCGTGTTAAAATTCGCCGGAAATATTTTAAATTTTTAAATTTCAAAGGAGAAATTTTTTTGTGAATGTAATAATTTTAAGCGACGGTATAAGAGGGCACTTTCATCAATCGTTAGGCGTTTCTAAATGGCTTGAACGTTTAGGAGATTTCAAGCTCGATAAAATAATTGAAGTCCCGAAATTTTCAGGGTTTAAAAAATTTTGGCTGTTTAAAATTCTTGCGCGTAAATTAAAAAATTCTCGTGATAAAAATTTTGCGCTATCGTGGTTAAAAAGAACTGGTTTAAAAATTCCTGATTTACGACAAAATTCTACGCTCTTTATTTCAACTGGAAGTACCGCCGCACCGTATAATTTGGCTCTTGCTCGTGCAACCGGTAATAAATGCGCCGTCATAATGACACCGTCAATTTTAGGAATTACGCCTTTTGATTTTGCGATTGTACCTGAACATGATAACCCGCAAAATAATTCGCATGTCATAAAGACTTTAGGCGCGCCAAATCATATTTACATACCTGATTTAAAAAGTGCTGCCGACGAAAAATTTGGAAATATTCGCGCTCAAAAAGTTTTAGCAATTTTAATCGGGGGTAATGACGCTAATTACAAAATAACGCCTGAATGGGTCAACGAAATTTTAAAACCTTTAGCAAATTTACGAGACACTGCTATTTTAATCACGACTTCTCGACGCACGGGTGTTGAGGCTGATTTAGCAATTAAAAATATTTTCGCGGACAAAGCCGAATTTTTATTGCTCGCGTCCGAAAATCCGAATGAAAATCCAATCCCTGCGATGTTAGGTTGCTCAACTCATGTGTTAGTTACTGAAGACAGCGTATCCATGGTGTCGGAGGCTGTTACAGCTGGTTTTAAAGTTGGGTTGTTGCGCGTGAAACGTTCGGATAATTTTTTAAAAAATATTTTGGGTTACGGTGCTGTGAGATTTGATAAATTATTTGAGAAAATGTTAGAGCGAAATTTAATTATTGATTTAGGCCAAAATCCAGACTACGAAAAATTTTTAAGCACTCCCGAACAAAAACACTCACAAAATTTCAACGAGGCTAAAAGCGCAGCTGAATTTATTATAAAAAATATTTAGGCCATGAAAATTTTATACATTATTCCAGGACTTGAACAGGGCGGAGCAGAAATGCACGTTATAAATTTAGCGAACGAAATGCAAAAACTTGGACACGAAATTTTAATTGCTACGACCGGCGGTAAACTCGAAAATTTATTAACCCCCAACATAAAAATTATTCATGCTCAAGTTGAACGCAAAAATTTTATAACTGGAATTTACGCCGCTTTCAAATTATCGCGATTAAATCCGGATATAATTCACGCGCATTCAAGAGTTCCGGCATGGATTGCATATTTCGCTAAAAAATTTAATCCACGTTTAAAATGGCTAATGACTGCTCACGCTATGTACTCATTAAATTTTGGGATATGGCCTTTTAAAAAAGCTAACGGTGTAATTTGTGTGTCGGACGCTGTAAAAAATTATTTGGCCGGTCGCATTCCTGAAAATTCGATTACTATTTACAACGGCATAAAAATTACAGGTGAACAAAATACACCTCCGTGCAAAAATAAATTCTTATTCGTCGGTCGATTAACGCGCTTAAAAAATGTTGACGTTGTCATAAAAGCGTTTGCTAATTTAAAAAATTACGAATGGCAATTTGAAATTATCGGCGACGGTTCACAAATGGACACGCTGAAAAATTTAACGAACGAATTAAATTTACAAGACAGAATAAAATTTCTAGGTGCACTTGATAATAACAGCGTTATTCAAAATATGCTGCGTTCCGATTGTTTAATATTCCCGTCATCATCTGAAGGAATGGGGCTAGCTGTTTTAGAGGCGTTGAGCGTAAATTTACCGGTGATAGCGTCTGACATAAATGCTTTACGTGAAATTTCAACAGGTAATTTAATTCAAGTCGGCGATGTTGAAGCGTGGAAAAATGCTTTAGAAAATTTCATGCTTAACAAAATTTCAAGTACGTTCAAAAATAATTGTGTAATTTCAATTTCAGAAATGGCAAAGCAAACAGAAGCGTTTTATAATTCAATCATATGATTAAAGACACATGAACAATCCATTTGCGCGTTAAAAATTCAGCAAGTGATATTTGTAAAAAATTATTTGATTTAAAAAATTGCCTAAACGTAATATTTTACACATGATTATTTTTATCAAAGGAGATAATAAATTAAATGGAAAATACTTTAGAAGATATTTACGTTAGAAAAGATGTGTACAACGTTGAGACATATCGTATCGACCAACGTTTTGACGCGGCGGACAGACTTTTAATTGAACGGCTTGATAATCTTCGTGAAACAATCGAAAAAAATCAAATTGAAATACGCGGCGAACTTAAAAATATAAATACCCGTATCGACAGCCTTGAAAAATCATTAAATGCTCGCATCGACGCAACGAATGCCCGTATTGATAGTTTAGAAAGTTCGTTAAATAAACGTATTGATGACACAAATACCCGCATTGATGATTTAAAAGACAGACAAGAACATATTTTAACGCGTTGGGGAATAGTAGCTGCTTTAGGTGTGGGACTTGTTCAAGTTGCTGTGGCCGTAACGTTATATTTATTGGGCAGATAATTTTATATTTATATTTTGCAAAAAATATTTAATCTTCAGTTTTTCGCCGAAGAACGCACAGAACCTGCTACACCACGTAAACGCGAAAAAGTCCGTGAAGAAGGCCGCGTATGTATGAGTA
>CAJODZ010000043.1:10972-26019 GCA_905233645.1 uncultured Synergistales bacterium
GGATTGGCGATGTTAGGGGCTTTCATATGGGGAATTATGACCGGCTTTATTACTGAGGCCATGAATTTTTTATCGGACAAAGCCTTATTACAAGACGGCTGGATTTATTTAATATCTTGGGAAGCAATAAAGAATTATTTTTTTGCATGGTTGCCTTTAGGCGGATTAGTTGTGTTATTTTCAACTGCAACTGTAATTGCTCAAGTTGGACTTGTTATGACTGGTGAACCTTTTATACCAAAGTTTGACAGGTTTAATCCGTTCACAGGTATGAAAAAAATTATTTCAATGCGTTCAATCGTCGAATTATTAAAAGGACTTTTAAAAGCTAGTCTATTCGCTATCGTAATTTATAACGCTATCAAAAATTTTTTGCCGTTATCATCAAAAACTATGCAAATGCCTTTAGAATTTGGAAGTTTGGAATTTTGGGAAATGCTCTGGAATTTAGCTATGAAATTAGCAGCTATGTTACTTGTGATGGCGATTGCGGATTATCTATATCAACATTGGGATTTTGAAAACTCGATCAAAATGAGCAAACAGGAAATTAAAGAAGAATATAAACAAATGGAAGGCGACCCGCAAGTTAAAAGCAAAATCCGTCAAAAACAACGCGAAATGGCTAAACAAAGAATGATGGCAGATGTCCCTAAAGCTGATGTTGTAATTACTAACCCTACACACATAGCCGTTGCTCTAGTTTATGAACGTCAACTAATGGGTGCGCCGCAAGTTATTGCTAAGGGTCAAGATTACACAGCTAAAAAAATTCGTGAAATCGCAAGCGAAAATAATATCCCTGTAATCGAAAATAGACCGCTCGCTTGGGCTTTATATAAAAATGTCGAGATAGGTGAGGAAATTCCAGAAGATTTATATAAAGGTGTTGCCGAAGTTTTAGCTATGGTTTACAAAATTAAAGCCGCATAAAAATTTATTATCCTCAATCTTTTATAACAAACGCATTAAAAAATATTACTAAAACATTTAAACACGCCTCAAAAAATTTAACACTTTGTTTCAAACTCGACATGCTTAAAAGTTTTGCAGCGATTAAATTTATAAAAGATTTTTTGTAGTGGTAAACGTAGTTGCAAAAAATAACAGCCCCCGTAAATTTAAAGGACTGTTTCAAAATTAAATTTATTATATCAACTTAGTCATAAATATTTAAATGCTCTGTTTTAATCTCGTTTAAAATCTCTTTGTATAAATCTGTGTAAATTTCGCGTTGCGTAGAGTTGGTGATATTGTTTTCGTCTAAACATAGCTCAAATATTTTTATCGGCGAAAAATCATCTAATAACGTCGCTCCGTTAAAACTGCTGTTTGAAATTATTTTTTCGCTCTTCTCAAGTTGAATGCTCACAATTTCAATTAACGGACGGTCTTTTATACATGTATTTAAAATTTTTTGAGCGTCTTGTTCTGTGCGTTCGGTTAAAATTATTTCCAGCCACGTTGATATTTGGCATTTGAGATTTTGAACAGCCTCAACGACTTCATCAAAAGTACCGCGAATTTTTAAAAAATCTCTGTAATTCGGAATGTCTATAAATTTTATATCGGGCTTTAAATTTCCTGGTGAAAGCTCAAAAATATTTACTGACTTTTTTATAACACGCACGCTCTCGCTAAAATTTATTTCGACAGGCGAACCGCTATAACAAATATTTTCGCGCCCTGCGTTTTGCCTTGAATGTAAATGTCCTAACGCCGTATATGATAAAAAATCAGGGAATAAATCGTTTTGCACTTGTACTAAATCGCCAACGTATAATTCTCTAACGCCGTCTCCTTCAACTACATGGCCTCCGGTTATGAATAGATGTCCGGTTGCAATAATCGGAATATTATTTTTAAAGTTTTCACGAATTTTTAAAGCCTGTTCGTAAACTTCGTTATAGTGTTGATAAATTCCGTCGATTAAAGCTTTTTGACGAGATTTAAAGTCATTTTCATCAATTCCAGTTCTTATATCGCTGTCATGTAAAAAAGGTACTGCGCAAATTATTAGTTCCGGTAAATTTTGCTCGTTGTATAAAATTATTACTTCGTCTTCAGGTTTACGAACGCGCCCGATTACATGAACGTTGAAATTTTTTAACAAACTAGCTGACGCATCCAAAAACGCCGCAGAATCGTGATTGCCCGAAGTTATAACAACATTTTTGCAATTAGTTTTTACGACATCGTTTAAAAAATTGTAATAAAGTTCTTGCGACTGAATATCGGGATTAACTGTGTTAAAAATATCTCCCGTTATTAAAAGCAAATCTATATTTTCAGACTTGATTAAATTTATAAGCCAGTCTAAAAAATTTTTCATGTCATCGTACAAACTGCGTTCAAAAACTTTGCGGCCTAAATGCCAATCAGAAGTATGTAAAATCTTAATTGCAAATCACCACTTAAATTATAAATATTCCGCACCAATCATAACAATCACACAAAAAATCGCACACGCTCTATCTAATAAATTTATTGCTCTAATAATATCAAGAGGTCGCGCGAAATTTTCACCGCCAATAAATTCGCGTTCTTCAAAAATTTTGTCATAAAAAGCCCCGCCGCCTAATTTTAAATTTAAAACTCCTCCGAACGCGCTTTCACCGTGTGCACTGTTGGGGCTTTTGTGTTTTAAACGGTCACGCAAAAATATTTTTAATGCACAAATTTTAAAACCGCCAGCTAAAATTATTATTAACCCTCCAATTCGCGCAGGGATAAAATTTAAAACATCATCTAATTTCGCGGCTGGAGTTCCGAATTTTCCAAAATGCTCGTAACCAATCATAGAATCCATAGTGCTTGCTGTTTTAAATATCCAGACTAAAACACACGCGCCGAAATTTTGATTTAATAAATATCCTAACCACGCATAAAATATTACTGATATAACGCCGTCAATAGAATTTTCAGCTATAGTTTCAATTGTTGCTCTAGAAATTTCGTTTGCATTTAAATTTTCAGTGTCGCGCCCAACAACATACGATAAAAATTTTCGCGCTTGAATTAAATCGTTATTGGCCAAGCTGTAAAAAATTTTTATAGTCTCTTGCCATGCTAACGCAAAATAGATTATTACAATCTGCGCTATTGCATGAAATTTAAACACGTATAAAATTAAATAAGTTATCGCACTCGTAAAAAATATAATTATTACGCATAAAGCAAGACCGTTTTTGAAATTGTGATTTTTAAATTTGTGCTGTAAAAATAAAATTGCCCGTCCTATAAAAATTACAGGGTGGGGCAAATATCGCCGAAAATAAAATCTAGTAATACTGCCGGCAAAAGTATTAACGCAAAACTCATCTCATCTCATAAAAATTTACACGTCTAGACAGCTTCCGCCTATAAATTCGCGTATTACTGAATTGTTTGGAATACCGTCATTATTTAACGATGGAACGAATTTTAAAATGTTTAATAATCTTAACGCTTCGCTAAAAACTAAAGAGTTCTCGTCAACTGTATGCAATAACGGCTCAACATATGGTTTTAAAACTCCGAGCTCATACGGTAAAGCTGAGTTAAAAATTGCGTCCGCACGATTTCTATACGGGAATATATATTTTTTAGCACCGCTTATAACTTTAGGATAAACTTCTAACGTTGTCTGTGCTGATTTTCCGCGCGTCCTGTAATCTCGAATTAAACGCCTCAACAATCTGTTATCGCCCGTGCTTGTCCTGTTATGAGGGTCGATACAAATTCCCGTTAATGGCGAAGCAAACACACCGTATCTGCTGCCGTCAGGTATCATCGCTAAAATTCTATCGTTTAAACCGTGAATGCCCTCCATTATCAAAACGTCTGAAGGGTGTAGCTTAATTATTTTGCCTGGCTCTTTTTTACCAGTTATAAAATTATAAACAGGCGTAACAACTTCTTCGCCGGCTATTATTCTTTTTAAATTGTCCTCTAATAAATCTAAATCAAGCGCGTCAATTCGTTCGTAATCATATTCGCCGTTCTCGTCTTTGGGGCTGTCTTCACGCTCTTTAAAATAATTATCTAACGGAAGTGTAACAGGATTTTTTCCGCAAACCATTAACTGAACTTTTAAACGCTCTGAAAAAGTCGTCTTGCCCGAACCTGAAGGCCCCGCAATCGTAACAACTTTCACAGGCCGTGAGGCTATATCTTCTGCAATATTTCCTAAACGTTGCGAATGAAAAGCTTCCGAAATTAAAATTAACTCTTGGATTTTGCCTTCAGTAACTCTGTGATGTAACTTGTTTAAATAATTCAAGTCTAAAACTTCCAGCCAATGAGCATAATCAAAAAATATATCTCCCGTTGATTTAGCAATTTTCAATTCTGGTAATTTATCAGGCGTGTCCTGTGCTGGAAATCTCAAAATTACGCCCTGTTCATAAATAACGAGGTCAAAAATTTTTAACATGCCGGTTGATGAAGCCATTGTTCCGCCGCAAAAATAACCGTATCTTTTATCACAGAGATAAACTTCAACGGGGTCAAGGTTTGCTCTAACGAATAATTCTGCAATTTCAGGTTCTCCCTGACGTTGAAAAATTTTTCGAGCTTTATCAATAGCAAGTAATTCGCGTCCAATGGGTAAATTTTGCGAAATAATTTCTAACATGGCCGCTTTAATTTGCTTAACGTCATTTTTTGAAACAAGTCCGCCCTCTAATTCCCAATAATGGCCGTCCGCTATTGAATGTCTTAACATCGCACGCCGCTTTAAAACTTTTGCGCACGCTATAACAAATACAAAATCCAACGACCTTTGATAAATCCTAAAACCTGCAGGCGAGTCCGTGAAAATAAATTCAACCGTCGCGTCCTCATCAACTACCCAATCTAACGGACGAGTGTAATTATTTACGTGCCAAGCGATTATTCTACGTTCGGGCATTCCGTGTCTTGCGACCCATTCCGCTAAAATCTCATGACCTGTTAAAGGTTTGTCGCCTGCGATATAACTTGCTATATATTCCTCGCGTTTTGTTGCTGTTAAAACACAAACTGTAAACGCCATTTAATGCACCTTTCTTGTTAAAAAATTCTTTATAATTCGCGCTATTATAAGCCTAATGTTTTTTTATGAACGCTGTTTTGAGCCATTGCCATTCGTTAAATTTTAAAATTAGTGTTGTAATTGCATATGCTGCCGCGCTGAAAATTATTACACCAATGCACCATAACACACGCATAAATAATTTTGTCGACGGATTATAAGCCCATAAATTTTTAAAAATACTCACTGCTATGAAAATTATTGCTAACGCAAAAATATATTCGCAAAATCGCCTGAACGAAATTATTTTTAAACTCATGCCCAATTTTTTACGCACGTAATATAAACCTAATAAGCCCGATAACGTAAACGCAATTCCAGGAGCTAAAGCTAGTCCGTTATAACCCATTGGATAAATTAAAATTAAAGAGAACACCGCCGTCGAAACAACACTAAATAACGTTACGTTAAACGCCGCTTTTGACATTGATAAAGCATATAACGCCCGCATTACTACCGTTGAACAGGCCATGCCCGGAAGTCCTAACATGCTGAAAATTAAACATGACGACGTAGCATTCCACGCCCATGAATTAAACTCACCACGTACAAAAAGTAAGTGTACAACCTCGTCCGAGATTAAAATTATCCCTAAGCACGCCGGCAAAACTACAAATAACGAAAAATTTATCGCCTGTCTCAAAATTTCTACAAAGTCTTCCGGTTCTTTTGCTCTTGCTAATTGCGGGAGTACTGCTTGTGAAATTGCGATAACAAATAATCCTAACGGTAACTGCAAAATTCTATTTGAGTAATTTAAAACAGATATACTGCCCTCTTCTAAAAATGAACCTAACATACGGCTAATAACTGGATTAACTTGATTTAATGATAATCCGGCAGCGTATGGCAAAAATAATTTCATGACGCGCGTTAAATCAGGGTCTTTTAAATTTGGCTTGGCCGGATATAAAAACGCATTCATTTTAATTCCCCATAACCATTGCGTTATAAAATGTGCTGCGCCACCGCTCAAAACTGATAAAGCAAGCCCGTATACTCCAAAATATGAAACGTAAAACGGAGCTGAAATTATAAAAACTAAATTGCTGAATGCTGGTGATAATGCCGGTACAAAAAATGACCCCAACGAATTTAATTCGCCCATTGTTAAAGCTTCAAGCGATATGAATATCAAAAACGGGAACATTACGCGCGTTAAACCTATTGCTAAATTTTGTGCGTCTAAATCAAATCCTGGAGCCATAAATTTTACGAGTGCCGGAGCTTGCCAAATTCCAACTAAAACTACGCTCGTTGTTAAAAATAATAATACAGTCATACAGCCGCGAGCTAATTTGATTGCGTTATCGCGATTTTTTTCAAGAGCTTGCGAAAATACAGGAACGAACGCCGCAGACAATGCACCTTCAGCTAATAATTGACGTGCTAAATTTGAAAGTGTGTATGCAATATTAAAAGCGTCCATATATCTTGTCGCTCCGAAAAATGCTGCTGTAACGATTTCACGGGCAAGTCCTAAAATTCGGCTTAACATTGTTCCAAACATCATAAATATTGCGTTTCTAATCATGTTGTTATTTTTTTTATCCTGCAAAAATAATTCACTCCTTAAATAAAAATTTTGTGTGGTATATTTTCACGCGGTTAATTTTATTTTCAAGTTTTTGGAGGCAGTTTTTTAATAACATGAATGCTATCGTAAGTGTAATAGGCAAAGACCGCGTCGGCATTATGGCTTCAGTCTGTGTGAGGCTTGCTGACCTGAACATAAATATTTTAGATATTTCGCAGACGATTATTAAAAATAATTTTACGATGGTTATGGCTGTCGATATTGAAAAAGCAACGGTTAAATTTTCTGAGATTAAAAAATCGCTGGAACAATTAGGTCAAGAGATGAGCTTATCTATAAAAATTCAGCGTGAGGAAATTTTCGAGGCCATGTACACAATTTAATTTAACGGGCGTGAAATCATGAGAAGCGAAAAAGATATTTTATCTACAATCGAAATGATAGCTCACCAGCATTTAGATTATTCGTACAGTTACAATGGGAATATCGTTATTAAATTGCTGTGATGAAAATGCGGATAAGGCTTGCGAAAAAATTTATGACAAAATTTGCAAAGAAGCCGGCTTACTTGTAAAAACATGTGAAGAGATTGAGAGTGAGTTTGGTATTCCAATCGTCAATAAAAGAATTTCAGTAACACCGATTGCGTTAGTAGCTGCTGCATCAAAGGTGAATGATTATGTTAATTTTGCAAAAACGTTAGACCGTGCGGCTAAATCATGCGGAGTAAATTTTATCGGCGGTTTTTCAGCATTAGTTCAAAAGGGAATGTCTGACAGTGATGAAAAATTGATTAACTCAATCCCTGAAGCATTATCGCAAACTGATTTAGTATGCTCTTCAATAAACGTAGGTTCAACGCGTGCCGGAATAAATATGGACGCAGTTTTATTGTTGGGAAAAATCATAAAGCGTTGTGCGGAATTAACAGCTGATAGAAATTCAATCGCTTGCGCGAAGTTAGTTGTATTTTGTAATGCAGTCGAGGACAATCCGTTTATGGCTGGAGCTTTTCACGGGAGCGGTGAGGCTGAAAAAGTTATTAACGTTGGAGTTTCAGGGCCTGGAGTTGTTTTTAATTCTTTACAAAACTGTGAGGGTAAAACTTTAGACGAGATAGCCGAGATAATTAAACGCACTGCTTTTAGAATTACGCGAATGGGACAGTTAGTAGCGTCTGAAGCGTCAAAGCGTTTAAATACGAAATTCGGCATAGTTGATTTATCGTTAGCCCCAACACCGGCAGTCGGAGATTCTGTAGCAAGAATTTTAGAGGCAATGGGTTTAGAAATTTGCGGAACTCACGGAACGACGGCAGCATTAGCATTATTAAACGACGCTGTTAAAAAAGGCGGAGTAATGGCATCGTCATCAGTTGGCGGACTATCGGGAGCGTTTATTCCGGTTTCAGAAGATGAAGGAATGATTGCGGCGGCCAAATCAGGAATTTTAAACATAGACAAATTAGAGGCTATGACGTGCGTATGTTCTGTCGGATTAGACATGATAGCAATCCCAGGCGACACACCATTTGAAACTATTTCAGCGATAATAGCGGACGAAGCGTCAATCGGAATGGTAAATAATAAAACGACGGCTGTACGAGTTATTCCGGCTGTGAATAAAAAAGCGGGCGATGAGATTGAATTAGGCGGTTTGTTAGGCAATGCACCGGTTATGCCTGTACATGAAGCGTCAAGCTCAGAATTTGTTTTACGCGGCGGAAGAATACCAGCAACTTTACAAAGCCTTAGAAATTAGTAAACAAACAATAAAAAGCCCTCGTGATTTTTATCATGGGGGAAAAATTTTTTAGCACACTTAATTTTAACGTTTGCGCAATCAAAATTTTTCAAAATTAACAAGCGAATTTAATCATAAAAAACCGCCCCATTATAAAAACAGGACGGTTCAAAAAATCTATTGCTTGTTAAAAATTTAATTACTTCGCTTCGACAGGCAATGCGCTCATTTCGGCTAATGCTTTGTACGTTTCGTAACGTTCTTTAGCTTCGCGTTCGGCCTGGTCAAATAACTGGTCTGCGATTTCCGGGAAGCCGCGCTTTAATGAGGAGTAACGAACTTCGCCCATTAAGAAATCTTTATAGCTTGACTTCGGTGCTTTGCTGTCAAGTGTAAACGGATTTTTGCCCTCTTTTACAAGATCGGGGTTATATCTGTACAAATGCCAGTAACCAGCCTCAACAGCAAGTTTCGTGCGTTCCTGAGTTTTGCCCATTCCAGCAGCGATACCGTGATTGATACAAGGAGCGTAAGCGATAACTAATGACGGGCCTTTGTGAGCTTCAGCCTCTTTTAACGCCTTCATTAACTGGTTCTTGTCTGCGCCCATTCCAACTTGAGCAACGTAAACATGTCCGTAAGTCATGGCCATACGACCTAAATCCTTTTTACGTACACGTTTGCCGCTTGCTGCGAATTGAGCTATAGCCGCTGTCGGTGTTGATTTTGAAGCTTGACCACCTGTATTTGAGTAAACTTCGGTATCAAGTACAAGTACGTTAATATCGTCGCCGCTTCCTAAAACATGGTCAAGTCCGCCGTAACCAATGTCATAGCCCCAACCGTCGCCGCCGAAAATCCAGACTGATTTTTTAACTAAATAGTCATGATACTGAGCGATTGTGCCAAATTCTTTTAATGCCTCGTCGCTTAACGGTGCGTGCTGATGTTCTTCGCAACCACAGCAGCAGAATACTTTTTCGAGTAATTCTTCAACTTTTGCTGAACTTGCTACAGACGCTTCACCGTTCTCGTGATTGTCTAACCACTCTTGTAAAATGGCTTTGTCTTCGGCTGGTACATCGTCCATTTTAAGCAAATTGTTTACGGCTGTTGTAAGGTAATTAACCATTACGTTAAGCGATAATTTCATACCCATTCCGTATTCGGCAGCGTCCTCAAATAATGAGTTACCCCAAGCCGGGCCGCGTCCTTTTGCGTCTGTTGTGTAAGGCATACTCGGAGCTGAACCACCCCAAATTGATGAACAACCCGTAGCGTTAGCGATAATCATACGAGTTCCAAATAATTGCGTGATTAACTTAGCATAAGGTGTTTCGCCGCAACCTGCACACGCTCCGCTGAACTCAAATAATGGTCTCTGGAACTGGCTGCCCTGTACTGTGAATTTGTCGCCGGCGTTCTCTTTGTCTGCAACTTCTTCTGTAGCAAAGGTCCAGTTATCAATTTGGTCGCTCTGAGTTGCTGTCGGCTTCATTTCAAGAGCTTTGACCGGACAAATATCTGCACAGTTTCCGCAACCTAAGCAGTCAAGAACGTCAACCTGCATTTTGTATTTATAGCCGGCTTCTTTTAATTTCGGGGCTTTAACGTCAACAGCACCAAAGTTAGCAGGAGCAGCAGCCTGTTCGTCAGCGTCAAGTAAGAACGGTCTAATCGCAGCGTGCGGACAAACCATTGAACACTGGTTACACTGAATACATTTTGCTGAGTTCCATTCGGGGACGTTTACAGCAACGCCGCGTTTCTCGTATTTCGATGTGCCTGCCGGGAAATGTCCGTCTTCTAAGTAATCACCAGTAAACGCGCTTGAAGGAAGTGTATTACCTTTTTGTGCGTTAATCGTGTTGACCTGATAGCTGATGAAATCAGGAATGTATGAAGGAAGTCCGGGGCGTGTGTGTACTTTGTCTTCGGCTGTCTTCCAAGCTTCAGGAACTTTAATCTCAACAAGTCCGGCTAATCCTGCATCAACTGCGGAGAAGTTCATGTTTACGATTTTTTCGCCTTTATGACCGTAGGATTTTACGATAGCGTCTTTCATGTATTTAACAGCGTCTTCGATTGGAATAACGTTTGCTAATTTGAAGAATGCTGACTGCATAATCGTATTCGTTCTGCTGCCAAGTCCTAATTTTTGAGCTTCATCAACAGCGTTAATTACATAGAATTTTGCGTTTGAATTTGCTAATTTGCGTTTTAAGCTTGCTGGTAAATGCTCTTCAAGGGCTTCAAGCGTCATCCATTGAGTATTAAGTAAGAATGTTCCGCCGTCCTTTAAGCCGTCAAGCAAATCGTATTGATTAACGTATTCTTGTTTATGGCAAGCGATAAAGTCTGCGTGGTCGATTAAGTATGTTGATTTAATAGGCTCTTTGCCAAAACGTAAGTGCGACATTGTAATACCGCCGGATTTTTTGGAGTCATAGTCAAAATAACCCTGAGCATACATGTCTGTGTGGTCGCCGATGATTTTAATTGAGTTCTTATTCGCGCCAACTGTACCGTCTGAACCTAAGCCCCAGAATTTGCAGCAAATTGTACTTTCAGCAGCGGCGTTAATGTGTTCTGTAACGTTAAGTGAGCTGTAATTTACGTCGTCAACAATTCCAACGGTGAAGTTATTTCTAGGCTCAAATAATTTTAAGTTGTCGAAAATAACTTTGATGTCGCTCGGCGTTGTATCTTTTGAACCTAAACCGTAACGGCCTCCGACAATCTTAGGAGCTTTTGCATTTCCAGCGAACAATGAGCAAATATCTTCGTATAACGGGCCACCAAGCGCGCCGACTTCTTTAACTCTGTCCAAAACGGAGATTGCTTTAACGCTTGCGGGTAATGCTCTAAAGAAATATTTCGGTGAGAACGGGCGGTACAAATGAACTTCGATAATACCGGTCTTTTCGCCGCGTGCGTTCAAATAATCGACTGTCTCTTCAACTGCCTGACAGACTGAACCCATTGCGACAATAATTCTATCTGCATCAGGTGCGCCATAATAATTAAACGGATGATATTCACGGCCGCAAATCTTTTTAATTTCGTCCATGTAATCAGCAACAACATCAGGTACTCTGTCGATGAAAGGCTGTAAAGCTTCAGTCGCCTGGAAGAATATATCTGGGTTTTGTGCTGTACCTTTTGTGTATGGTTTTTCGGGTCTCATTGAACGGTCGCGGAACTCTGCAATAGCGTCATAGTCAACGATTTTTGCTAAGTCATCATAATCAAACGTGTCGATTTTCTGAATTTCGTGTGATGTTCTGAAACCGTCAAAGAAGTTTAATACAGGGACGCTCGTTTCAATAGCTGTTAAATGTGCTACTGCGGCCATGTCGTGAGCTTCCTGAACACTTCCGCCGGCAATCATCGTGAAACCAACCATGCGGCAGCTCATAACATCGCTATGGTCGCCAAAAATTGACAGTGCGTGAGTAGCTAAGGCTCTTGCTGAAACATGGAAGACACCGGGTAATAATTCGCCAGCGATTTTATACATGTTCGGAATCATGAGCAATAAGCCCTGAGACGCTGTATAAGTACTAGCTAAAGCACCGGCTGATAAAGCACCATGACACGCACCTGCCGCGCCCGCTTCTGATTGCATTTCTGTGATTTTTACGGTGTGGCCAAAAATATTTTTACGACCATGAGCCGCCCATTCGTCAATATGTTCGGGCATTGGGCTTGACGGTGTAATCGGATAAATCGTGGCCATTTCCGAGAAAGCGTAAGCAACGTGAGCAACGGCTTCATTTCCGTCCATAGTTTTCCAGTTGCGTTTTGCCATGTAAAAAAATCCTCCCTCAAAAAATAAAAAAGTATTTAAAATAACTCAACCGATTTCAAACGGTGTAAGGTCATAGAAAAAATCGCTTTTGTTGTTGGTAATTCTACTACAAACCCTATAAAATTTGACACAAGCTTATTACTTAAATCGAGTTTAATTCTTCTCGTGTAAGCCCAGTAAATTTTATTATTTCATCGTCATTAAGTCCGGCTTCGCGCATATGCGTTACTATTTTCAAGTTTGCTTCTTGCCGTCCTTGAGCCATGCCTTGCTGAATACCTTGAGCCATACCTTGCTGAATACCTTGAGCCATACCCTGAGCGAGACCTTTTTGCATGCCTTCAGCAAGTCCCTTTTGAATACCTTCAGCAAGCCCCTGTTGAAGCCCTTCGTAAATATTTTCCTGCCTTTGCATAAAAGCTAACAAGTAATGTCGCCTCCATTCAGAATTTTGTTTGGCAAAGTTGAGACGTTTTTCAAGCTCTTTTACAAACGGGTCAGGAGATTTTTTACCGTTCATAAAATTTAAAAATGCCTCAAGTTCCGTACTAACATCTTGCGCTTTTGATTTCGTGTTCAAAAATATCGTATATGCGCCGTCATTAAGTTCAAGGCTTTTATCTTCAGTACAAATATTTTTAAACGTGTATTTATGCTTGCCCATTTTAAACGGGTCAAAAGTGCATATAAAAATTACAAAAGCGTCCGGCAAATTTTCGTAAGAACCGGATTTAAAAAGCTGTCGTTTATTAAGTCCCTCAAATCCTATCATCGAATGATAGGCACGGCTACGTTTGAAAATGTCGCGCTTTTCCGAAGTTTGAATTTCACAATCAAAAATTTTTCTGTCATCAGTTTTAGCAAATACATCAAAACGTACTCCGCGATTATCAATGCTCTCACGAAAAGTTTTTTGTTCCTGAGAAAATTCAACACGCCCAATATCCATTTCAGGCAAAATAATTTTTATCATCTTCCTGCAAATTTCAGCGTCGCGCATTACATAGCCAAATAAAAAATCATTTGCTAACGTCAAATTTTCCCAGCGTTCTTCAAAAGGTATGTCGTCCTCGTTAAAATCGTCTATATTCAAAAAATCACCTCCTTTTAAAACATTATAAAATGTATTAAAAATGTCTCTGAAAATTTTTTAACGCGCCTCAAAAAATTTAACACTTTGTTTCAAACTCGATGTGCTGAAAAATTTTGCGGTTGTTAAATTTTTAAAAGCTTTTTTGTAGTGGTAAACGTAGTTGCAAAAAATAACAGCCCTTCAAAAAATTTCAAAGGACTGTTTCAAAATTAAATTTATTATATCAAAGCGTTGCAATTTAAAAATTTAAATATATTTTTCAACAAGGTCATATATTTTGCGTTTATCACTAAATTTCAAACAGCTTATAATTTAACATGTCCTAACTTCATATTTCTTAAATCATCAAATTTTTGACAGGAGGTTATTTTTGTGAGACGTTTTATTTTTGCGCTTTTGTGTGTCGTTATGGCCGCAAGCGTCGTTTTTGCCGAAGATGCTAACCCCGTCGTTGCGCCAAATGCTGAAAATGTTGCCGCGCCGGTTGTAAGTTCTTCAGGTTGGAAATTTGACCGCCCGATTAAGATTATTTGCCCTTGGGGTGAAGGTGGCGGAGCAGACGGAACAGTAAGAGCACTTGCACCGATTTTAGAGGGTATTCTCGGTCAAAAAATCGAAATTCAAAATGTTACAGGCTCAAACGGCGGTAACGGTGCTTTATTCGCAAAAGAACAAGCCGCAGACGGTTACACGTTTTTATTAGGAACTCAAAGCTTATTCATTCAAGAAGTTGTCGGAGAGTTGCCGTTTAAATTCCGTGAAGAGTTCGTACCTGTTGCAAGACTTGTTCACGCAATCGACGTTATAGCCGCTTCACGTAAAGCAATGGCTGAACGCGGTTATAAGAATTTTTCAGAGTTACGCGATTTTGTAAAAGCTCACCCCTATAGCATTTCAATCGGTATGCTTACGAGAACGGGCGTTGACGATTTATCGTTAAAGCAGGCTACTGAAGGTTTAAATTTCTTAGAAGTCGCTTATCCGTCCGGTGCAGGTATGACAGGAGCTTTAATGCAGGGTCAAATCGACTTAATGATTACAGGAACAGCTGAAATTGAAGATTTAATCGAGGGCGGCGAAATTGTTCCGTTATTAGTCTTAGCTGAAAAGAGAATGAACAGATATCCTTCAATCGAATGTTCAAAAGAATTAGGGATAAACTCATTTTTAGGTTCAGCACGCGGAATTTTTGCACGTAAAGACACTCCTAAAGAAGCCGTAAAAGCTATGACAGACGCAATCGCAAAAGCTGTCGAGACGCAAGACTGGAAAGACTTTTTACAGCGCGGCGGTTATGATGAACGTCCTGGCTTTGCTTTACCTGATGAATATTCAAAAGCTAACGACAAAGATTACGCGGACTTCACGGCTCTTTTAAAACCAGCTCCGGCTAAAAAAGATGCTAAAGCTCCAGTCGCAAGCCCGTCAAAATTAGCGTTAATCGGTTTTGTAATGGTTGCGGTGTTAATTTTCTGCTTGATTAAAAAAATCGTTATCCCGCCGGTAGCATTTATTATTTTACCGACCTTAGCAGCTTTAATAGCAGGTTTTGACCCGTTAGCAGTTAATAAATTCGCCGCGTCCGGTATTTCAAAAATGGTTTCGACGGTCTCGTTATTTGTATTCTCAATTTCATTCTTCTCGTTAATGAATGACGTTGGAGTATTTGACCCCGTTATTAACGTTCTTAAAAAGAAGGCCGGTACAAGCATCGTATTAGTATTCTTAGCGACTGCGGCGATAGGAATTATCGGACATTTAGACGGCTCAGGAGCTACAACATTTATCATCACGATTACGGCCATGCTTC
>CAJODZ010000044.1 GCA_905233645.1 uncultured Synergistales bacterium
AAGCGTTGACGATTAGACATTTCATCTGGCGCAACAAAAATTTTTAGCGATAATGTGAAATAACCGTAAATCTTTAAATCTTTCAGCTTAAACGAAGGATTTGTATATTGTTCCTCATCAATAACAAAATAAGTCCTTGACTTATCTAATTTTTCAAAAAGTACGGCGCGTTCATGCAAAAATTTTTCAATATCCCTATCACGTTCGCATGAAAATGAAGACAAAATATTCGCGAGCAAATCTTTATCGCCGGCTGTCTTTTGCATTATCTTTCTTAACGCAAGGGTATAGTATCTAATAATTTTTCACACCTCCTCATGCGCTCAATCATTTCAGGATTTCTCTTCAACGGCATAACCGGCGCATTGTTGTAAGCGTTCCAAAAATATTCAATTTCCTCATCTGTTTTTAATTCTAACGGGCGGTCAAATGTATTCGTTGACATCTAAAATTACTCCTTTCAAAATTTAAATTATAAAAATTATTTTGGGATACCTATTCTGTTTAACGGCCAATATCTGAAAAATACAGGCCCTCTTATATCATCTTTCGAGACAAATCCCCAATATCTTCCGTCTTGTGAATTGGGTCGATTGTCGCCTAGCATAAAATAATGCCCCTCAGGAACTTTAAAAGGCACTTCGGGAAATAATTTACTCTGTTTTAAATCGTAACGGTCATGATATTTTATATACGGCTCATCTAGCGGCTTATCGTTTACATACACAACACCTTTGCGAATATCTACAGTATCACCGCCAACAGCTATAACTCGTTTTACAAAATCACGGTCGCGGTCAACAGGATATCTGAATACATACAACGAACCGTGCGTCGGCTCAAAAAACCATGTCCAAAATTTTGCAACAAGCACCCTGTCCCCAACTTCAAGCGTCGGAATCATTGAACCACTCGGTATCCAAAAAGCTTGTACAATAAATGTCCGTATTATCATCGCTAAAACAAACGCCCAAATTATTGTCTCTATAGTTTCACGCCACCACGGTTTAGCAATCTCACTTGCCAATTTAAAAATCCTCCTGACTGAATTTTTAAGAATGTACTTTTTTGAATGATAACCCCAATATTTTTTTCAGGCAAGCAATTTAAATTAACAGCTTGCAGGCTTGAAAAGTTCATGTTAATATTTCCGCCGTACTGATTTTTGAAAAACGGAAACGTGGCCGAGCGGTCGAAGGCGTGCGCTTGGAGAGCGTAAGAGCAGCAATGTTCCCAGAGTTCAAATCTCTGCGTTTCCGCCATTCTTTTTTATTTAACGCTTAATTCACAAAACGCACACCCATAAAATTTTTACAAGCTTATAAATTTATCTCTTATCGCCGCGACAGTCATATACAAACGCCGGAGGAATATTAAATAATACAAAACTGGTCGAAATCTTTGCGAAGCGTTCAATTAACTTCTTTTTCATAATCGAAGAATATTGATACGCGACAAAATTCCCGTCGGGCTTTAATGATAATTGCACAGCGTCTAAAATATTTTTCGTCATATCTGCCGGCAATACTGTAAATGGCAAACTCGATAACACAGCGTCTAAAAATTCAATGCCTTCGCTCTTGATTATGTTATTTAATTCCTGAGCGTCTGAACAAATTCTTAAACCTTTGTGTTCGTGGTTCTCGTTTTTAATCATGGCTTGTAAATCGGGGTCAATCTCAAATACAAAAATTTTAGCGTCCGGTCTTGCACGTTTAACAATTTCGCGCGTAAAAACTCCTGTCCCTGCTCCGAGTTCGGCGACAGCTTTTGCATTTTTCCAGTCGACTTTACTTAACATTGCCCGCGTCAAAAATCTTGAACTCGGTGTAACGCTTCCGATACGTCCCGGATTTCCAGCAAAGCGTTTTAAAAATATCATGCTCTCTTTAAATTTCATGCTTAAATTCTCCTTGTGATATCATGTGAAAAAATTTGTATTTGTTGCAAAATTTTAAAATTTAAAACAGGGAGATTTTAGCAAATTGACTGCTCATAAAAAAAGATTGGTCGTCTTGAGTGGTGCTGGCATGAGTGCAGAAAGCGGGTTTAAAACTTTTAGGGACTCCGGCGGCTTATGGGAAACATACAGCGTTGAAGATGTTGCAAGTATTCAAGGGTGGTATCGTAATCCAAAATTGATAATGGATTTTTATAACGACTTACGCTCTCAACTCGAAACAGCACAACCTAATCAAGGTCATAAAATTTTGGCTGAACTTGAAAATTATTTCGACGTAAAAATTATTACTCAAAACGTTGATAATTTACACGAACGCGCAGGGAGTTCATACGTTGTTCATTTACACGGCGAATTAACAAAAGTTTGCAGCGTTAATAATCCTGATAAAAATTTTGATATCGGTTATAGGAAAGTTGAATACGGCGAAAAAAATTCTGACGGTGAATTATTAAGGCCGTTCATCGTTTGGTTTGGTGAGGCTGTGCCTTTGATTTCTGAAGCCTCAACCCTTGTAAGAAGTGCTGATATTTTCGCTGTAATAGGCTCGTCATTAGTTGTATATCCTGCGGCCGGCTTATTAAATGATTTACGTTCAAGCACACAGGCATTTTTGATTGACCCTAAAGAAGTCTCCGTCCCGCGCGGTTTGAAAGTTGAAGTTATAAAGGAAGTCGCCTCAAAAGGAACTGAGATTTTACGTGATAAATTATTAGCGGAGGTTTAATAAATAATTTATGTTCAAGCAATTTTTTAACGACCCAAATTTTTCACAAGCCGTAGCCACTTTAAAACGCCTTNAACGCCTTTACGAGTTATATACAAGCCTTGCAAATTCAGAAGATGAAAAAGAACGAGTACAAGCTCATGGAATTTGGCGTGATATGGGCGAAGTCTATTGGGATATTTTATTTGCGTTGATAGATATTAAAGCAAAAGAAGCTCTCGATATTTTGCAATTTGATTATGACGAACGCTTATTTATCGATTTAGGTTACATGCCAGGAATTATGAAAATTCATTCGGAGTTTAATCCTGGAAATTTTTTAACAGCAAAAACTCACGGCGGAATATTTCCAGTGATGTCATTTTCTGATTATATTTCGTATTATTGGTCATTGATTAACGGCAGCGAAACGCCAAGACCAAATTTAGGATTAGGCTTAGCCGAAAGAACGAGAGAGCTTGAAAACGATTTGAAACAAGCACAAACGGCACGCGATAATTTTTTATTAGAGATAGCAGATTCATTTAACGTTCAAATAAATGCGCGTCAAGCTGTTCAGGATTTGGATAATTGTTTAATGCCTGCTATGAAATATTCGTTAAGAGTTCCAGAATATCGCGAAGGCAATGAAGACACAAGACTTAATATTACGCGCGAACGCAAAGTATATATTGACACTGAAAACGCAATCATGTTAATGCTCTCGACCGTTCAACAGGCTGAAGAAAATCCGTTGCCGGTTTTTGAGGTTGATGCTTTTAAAGAGATGCACGAGAACACGAAAATTTTAGCGAAAAAACTTTTATATACACAAATGGACGAACGCAAAATCGCAAGACGCTCGCAAAAAATTACAGCTGATTTTAAAAATACTACCGACACAATGAAACGCACTGCTTTAAAAGATATGCTCGCTAAGAAAAAAGAATACATGGCCGTCCCTGCGAAAAACGCTCGTTGCGACCAATCTTTATTATGCCAAGCTAACGAGTTGCCTTCTGATTACGTTCAAAGTGCAGCCAGCCTTGAAAAATTTAGCTCTATGGATATGGAAATGTTTAACGTTCCTCGTGTTCGTATGTATGGTATTCCGACGGTTATATTTATTCCTGGTCAGGGATTAGGGACATATGACTGGCTTGACCATTCGCTTTTAATTCCTGCTTTTCCGGTTGGAGGCGTTGAAAAATCTTTGACGTATGCTTTAGGAACATTTAGGTGGGACAGCGACGAAGACCAAAAATTAAGAACACCATACGGACAGATTAAAGAGCATCGCAAACAGAGTTCAATAGCTATGGGGTCATCATTCTATAAAGATTATGCTTTATATATGACACGTGAAAAACAGGGTTATAGAATTTTGCCGCGCGAAACTCACAAAGCTTTTGAGCAGATGTTCAAAGTCAAAGCCGACGAGTAAAAATTTTTAAGTACCATGCCTATAAATATTCCGGTTGATTTACCTGCCGCACAAATCTTAGAACGCGAAAATATTTTCGTAATGACTGAGAGACGTGCTTTAAGTCAAGATATACGACCGCTGAGGATTTTAATTTTAAATTTAATGCCGACGAAAATTACAACTGAGACACAACTAGCAAGGCTATTAGGTAATACAGCTTTACAGGTTGAATTAGAATTACTTAAACTCAGTGGCCGAACTCCTAAAAATACTCCTGTTGAACATATGTTAGCTTTTTATAAAAATTTTTCAGACGTTCGCGATAATTATTATGACGGCATGATAATTACAGGAGCACCGCTTGAAAATTTCCAGTTTGAAGCGATTTCATCATGGGACGAATTAAGCGCAATAATGGAGTGGAGCAAATCGCATGTTCATAGCACTTTTCATATATGTTGGGGGGCGCAGGCTGGTTTATATTATCATTACGGAGTACCCAAAATTCATTTACGCGAAAAATTATCAGGAGTTTTCACACACCGAGTAACGCATAAAGGTTCGATTTTGTTTCGCGGATTTGATGATGTGTTTTTAGTTCCGCATTCGCGCTACACGACGGCGATGAAGCATGACATTTTAAAAGTTCCGGCGTTAAAAATTTTGGCAGAAAGTCATGAAGCCGGCGTATATGCTGTATCGACAGACGGAGGAAGACAATTATTTATAACCGGCCATTCTGAATATGACCCTGACACCCTTGCAAAAGAATACTGGCGCGATAAAAAGGCCGGTTTAAACCCCAAAATTCCCGCGAATTATTTTCCAAACGACAACGTTAATTTAGCTCCAGTATGTTCATGGCGTTCGAGCGCAAATTTATTATTTTCAAACTGGCTAAATTATTTTGTCTATCAACAGACACCATACAATACTCGTGAAATCACAGGCTTGAAAATTTAATCACGCAATTTAATTCGACGCGACAATTTTTAACCTGTGATTATTTTTTAAATATAAATAATTTGCTGGCGACATAATTTAAAATTATTACGATAATGTTTGAAACGGTCTTAACATAAACTCCGTCAAAATTTATTAAGTCTACAAACACGTACATGATTATTACATCTATTATTCCTGTCGCAATTCGGCATGAGAAAAAATAAATCATTTCGCGCAAAATCCCTTTAAAAGTTTTTTCTCCGCTCTCAAATACAAAAGTGTGATTTGAAAAATACGCGAACAGTACAGCAATTAACCATGCAAGCGAAGTCGATGTAACTGTCGAAAAATTTAATACCCTCGCACAAAACCAATACGTAACAATGTCAATGACCGTAGCTAAAACACCAAATATCCCGTATAAAAATAATTCTTTAAATTTTGGGTTTGAAAATAATTTTGAAATTAAATTTATCAAAAAATTTTTGCTCCTTTGAATTTATGATTTTTAATTTTCAGGCTCAAATTTTACACGCATTTTGATAGAAATTTTGCGATTTTGTTTATAATACTCACGACTTTAAAAATTATTTGTAAAAATTTTTTAACAAGGAGATTTTTTAAATATGATGTCTGGTTTAGGTTATGGCTACGGCTTTGACCCAACGTTCTTAATTTTAATACCGGCTATGCTTCTATCAATGTGGGCAAGCTCGCGCGTTAATTCAACTTTTAAACAGTACAGCCAAATTCAAGCTCATGCTAACGTTACTGCTGATGGCGTTGCTAAAATGCTTTTAACTCTTAACGGTATGGGTAATATGCCCGTCTATCATGTATCAGGAAATTTAACAGACCATTACGACCCTACTAAACGCACTCTAAATCTTTCTGACCCAGTTTACGGAAGCCGTAGCATCGCGTCAATCGGTGTTGCTGCTCATGAGGCCGGACACGCTATTCAACATAATGAAAATTATTCGCCGCTGATTATTCGTAATAAAATCGTCCCTGTTGTAAACCTCGCAACAACCGCATCTCAATTCTTATTTATAATCGGTTTAATGGTCGCAAATTTTGCACTCGTTGATTTTGGGATATTATTATTTTCAGCGTCGTTAGCTTTCCATTTAATTACTTTACCAGTCGAGATTAACGCAAGCTCAAGAGCTTTAAAATTACTTGAACAGACAAACACACTCAATCAAAGCGAATTGGCCGGAGCTAAAAAAGTTTTAACAGCCGCCGCATGGACATATATAGCCGCCGCGTTGACTTCTGTTTTGACGTTAGTACGCTTGATTTTAATTCGTAACTCCCGTAAACGTTAAGGCTTAAAAAATGCGTGGAATTGAAGCTGCGTTAGAAATTCTTACAGGCTCAAAAAATTTAGAGAACGAGAAATTTGCTATTGAGCTTTTAAGAAAACTTGCTGACCGCACAAACATGAAAGCCCCTGATATTTCGTTAGCGTCATCTTTAATTTATATAGCAATGAGACGGCGTGAACTATGGATAAAAATCGCGTCGATGTTTCTGAAAAAAGATTTTGAAAGTTTACCGCAGGTCGTTCGTGAAAGTATTATTACATGCACAGGCGGTTTGCTTGAATTAAGGCGTTTTTCGGGCGGAGTGCTTGTTAGTGCGGTTGTTGATTTTATAAAAAAGGCCAAAGAGTTTAAATACGTCTCAATGTCAAATGCAATTCTTCACAACATAAACGAACAAGGCCGCGAAAAATTAGACTTACTTAAAAATTCAAATTCCCCCGAAGACAGAGCTGTATTCGCTGGTGTGCCTTTATGGACTTTGCCGGCATGGAATAGAACTTGGTCGCGGCAGGAATTAAATAAATTATTTTCGTTAATGCTTCAGCCGCCGGTTTCATCAATTAGAATTACGGGCGAAAATTTTGATGACGTTATGAAAAATCTTGACCCCGATTTACACCCTGTTAAATCAGAAATTTCAAGTGCTGTTCATTTAAATTCAACCGTCGCGCCAAAAGATTTATACGGTTTTGAAAACGGTTTGACGACTTTGCAAAGCGAAAGCTCAATTATCGCCGCGTCTGTCGTAAAAAATTTTTATGAGCATGGCCTGATTTTAGATATGTGTTCAGGACGCGGAATTAAAGCAGGGCAAATTTTGGACGAGAACGCTAATTCAAAAATTGAGTGCTGGGAAATTTCAGAAGCTAAACATAACAGCGCGCTCAACGAATTTGCAAGGTTAAAATTTTCCGACAGAGTTATTGCAAAATGCGGGAGTGCTTTAGATTTACAACCTGACACTCGCCCCGATTTTATAATTCTCGACGCGCCTTGCTCATGTTCAGGAACTTGGAATAGAAAACCTGAAAGCAAATGGCGTTTGAATTGGGAAAAATTTGACAAAATTGTAATCATGCAGAAAAAATTATTAGACCGCGCCGTAAAATTGTGCAAGCCTGGAGGTTATGTGCTTTATATAACTTGCAGCTTGCTAAAACAGGAGAATGAAAACGTAATCGCTGAAGCGTTGTTTAATAATAAAGATTGTGTCGAAGTTTCGGAGCTTATGAATTTTAAGAACGAACCATTTCACAAAGGTAAACCCTATGGATTTTATATATGGCCGTCAACAAATTGGCTCGACGGATTTTATTTATCGTTAATCATGAAGAAGGAGGCTTAATCCAATTTGGATAGAGTTGTAAAACTAGTATTTTCAATCGTTGTAGTAATTTTATTCGCATCAGGCTTGATAGCTTTTTATACGATTTTTATGCGTTCGTCTGATGATGTAATCGTACCTGATTTTCGCGAACGTTCAATCGTTGACGCTGTAGGTGAGGCTGAAAAATTAGAGCTTGTCTTTCAAGTTGAACCCGTTGCCGGAAATATGCCAGACGGTATCGTTTTAGCTCAATATCCCGCAGCAGGTGAACAGTTACGTAAAGGCCAAGTCGTAATTTTACAAGTTAGCCGTACCGGCGAAATGAAGGCAGTTCCGGAGTTGCGCAAAAAAACTTTGGCTGAAGCTCAAAAACAAATTCAAGCGAGCGGTTTTATTTTGGGCGATGTCTTAAAAATTAAAGAACAGGGCGTAAAGCCGGGCACAGTCATCTCACAAAATCCAGCTCCTCCGGAAAAGATGATGCCAGGCCGTAAAATTGATTTACTCGTTCAAGAAGGTAACGCTACGGATAATATTATTATTCCTGATGTTACGCGCAAGAATGAAAAAGAAGCCCGTCAAATTTTAGAGACCAGCGGTTTAAAAATTCAGGGTGTCGAACGCGCTTATAGTCCTGTTGTTCCTGAAGGTCTTGTAATCGAAACAAAGCCCGTCGCCGGTTATTCAGTTAAGCCAGGTCAAAACGTGTTAATTAAAATAGCTACGCAAAAACGTCCGGCCGGTTTTCTTGATGAAAATACAAAGACGACAACTAACGCTGGTGCTACAGGTAACGGAACTGTCAGACGTGTTACAAGCCAGCCAGCACAAAATCAAAATCAAACGCCGGCTAAAAATAATGCTCCTGATACGCCTTCGGCTCAACCTGCTAAAAACAATGCGCCCTCTGCTGCTCCGGCACAGCCTGCTAAAAATCAAAACGCCCCTGCTGTCATGAATGCACCCTCTGAACCTAAGCCAGTGCCGTCGAATAATAAACCTGCTGAACAAAATAAACCTGCTCAAAACAAATCTCAGCCCTCAAATTCCGGTTCGGCTCAAAAAACTGCGCGTGTCCGTTATCAAGTTCCGCCGCTTTCAAGTCCTATGAATTTAAGAATTGAATTAACTGACCCAAAAGGCAAGCGCGATATTTTAAACCGTCAAGTCCGCAGCGGTGAGAGCGTTAGTGTTCAGGCTCAATATACGCAGGAGTGTGTAATAACGATTTATTTAGGCGGCGAATTTGTCTGGCAGGAAAGGCAACGCTAAAAAATGCAAACGCGAAAAATTTTTTTAGCACCGTCAATTTTAGGAGCGAACCCGTTAAAAATTTATGACAGCATTATCGCAATGGAAAATAATTTTGACTGGCTGCATTTAGATATTATGGACGGTCATTTTGTGCGTAATTTATCATTTGGGGCGGACTTTGCTTTAAAAATTCGTGAGGCTTTTCCGGATATATTTTTAGACGTTCATTTAATGATTGACGAGTTAAAAATTATTTTGCCGCAATTCATCAAAGCCGGAGCGTCGTTAGTCACTATTCATGCTGAAACAGAACCGCAATTATTACACGCTTCGTTAAACGAAATTCGTAAAGCTGGTATAAAATCAGGCGTGGCTATTTGTCCGTCAACACCAGTTGAAAATATTTTTGACGTGTTAGAGGTTGCGGACTTAGTTTTAGTGATGTCGGTAACGCCTGGATTTGGAGGTCAAAAATTTATAGAACGGTCGCTTGAAAAAGTTAATAAGCTTGTGAGCATTCGTGCCGCTAAAAAATATAATTACTTAATCGAAATTGACGGCGGCATAAATTTAAATAATATTGCTCTCGCTGTTAAATCCGGCTGTGATGCAATCGTAGCTGGGAGCGCAGTATTTAACAACGCAGAGAAGACACCTTCAGAAGTTTTAAAAAGTATGAGGGCAAATGTAGAGGAGGTTTTTAATTTTGACTGAACGCGAGGACGCATTAAAGGAATTAGGAAGGATTTTAACTGAACGTCGTGAACAGGCAGGAATGACGCTCGACGATGTTTATGACCGCACAAAAATTAGACTTGAATATTTAAGCGGCATTGAGGCAGGAGATTATACTAATTTCCCCGAAGTCGTATACGTCAAAGGATTTATCAGGACGTATTTAAAACTAATTAACGCCGAAGATTTAAAAGATGAATTTATGGCGCGGCTTGACCAGTCGAACGCACGCACTACTAAAAAGCATGAGCCTGCTCCTGTTGTAACAAGTACTCCGGCAAATTTAACGGAAGGTTTTAAACCAGCGTCGCATTTTTGGTTATTTGTAGCTTTAATTGCTGCGTTAGTAGGTACTGGGATTTATGTATGGTATGCGTTTTCATACGGCGGACTTGATTTAAGCAAGGTGTTTAATTTTAACAAGCCTGCTGTTGAGCCTGAACCTATTATCGCTGAAGTTGAAGAACCGCCCGTTGTTGAAGAGCCTGCTCCGGTTTCAGAAGATAAACAAGTTGCGCAAGAAGAGCCGAAGCCGGAGATTAAACCTTCATTTGAAATTCGTGCGGTTAATGATGTTTGGGTACAGATATCATTTGCTGACGGGACACCGACTTTTACAGGAACGATTAAACGCGGCAATTCACGTGCATGGAATATTTCTGCGCCTGTTCGTGCTTTAATAGGCCGTCCGTCTGCCACGCAAGTAATTTTAAACGGCAAAGACTTAGGCATTGTCAATCCGCGAGCTAAAAAAGGTGAGACGTATATTTACAATCCCGACGGCACATATCAATTAAGGACGCAATAAATTTTTGACGTGTAATTTAAATTAAGTTCTGCTAAAATTTTTGGCAATATAAACGGACAGTTCCTTTGAAAAATTCAGGGGAGCTGTTATTTTTTGCAACTACGTTTACCACTACAAAAAAGCTTTCAAAAATTTAACAGCCGCAAAATTTTTCAGCACATCGATGTTAAATTTTTTACGGGCAATAATTTTAAAATTATTCTTAAAAAATTTTTGACATAAAATCCGTTCGTATGTAAAATTTCGCGCATGGTTATGAAAATATTTTTTAATTCAGACAGACAATACAGCCTCATGCTAAAAAGATTACTCGGATTTCGGGTGTCTAGCTTTTAGCGTGCTTTTGTAATAATAAAACAGTAAATGCCGAAATCCTGATTTAAAATTAAAATTTTGGTCGGGGTTTCGTTTTTTTTATGGTCTAAAAATTTTCAGGAGGTATTTTTAATTTTATGAGACAGGTAAAAATTTTTGATACAACTTTACGCGACGGTGAACAATCTCCAGGCTGCAGCATGAATTTGAGTGAAAAAATTATTATTGCCCGCCAGCTCGATAAATTAGGTGTTGATATTATTGAGGCCGGATTTGCTACAGCGTCACCAATGGATTTTAAAAGTGTTCAGGCGATAGCAAGCTCTGTTACAAATTGTACGGTTGCAAGTTTGGCGCGTGCTAATAAAAATGATATCGACCAAGCTTGGGACGCGGTTAAACAAGCTGCACACCCCCGTATTCATTTGTTTATAGCTACGAGCGATGTTCACATGAAATATAAATTAAGAATGACGCGCGACCAGGTTTTAAATACGATTAGTGAGATGACGGCGTATGCTAAATCAAAATGTGATGATATCGAATTTTCAGCAGAAGACGCTTCGCGCTCAGACCGTGAATTTTTAGCGCAATGTGTTTCGACAGCAATAGCCGCCGGAGCAAAAACTGTGAATATTCCCGACACCGTAGGCTATTCAACTCCACAAGAGATGGGCGAATTGATTGATTATTTAATTAAAAATGTTCCCAGTATTGCGAGCGAAAATATTACGGTTTCTGTTCATTGTCATAATGATTTAGGAATGGGCGTAGCGAACTCGTTAGCAAGTGTTAAGGCCGGAGCTACTCAAGTTGAATGCACGATTAACGGAATTGGTGAACGCGCCGGTAATGCAAGTCTTGAAGAGATTGTAATGGCTTTGAGAACGAGACGCGATTTTTACGATGCTGATACTAATATTGACACGCGCCAAATTTATAAATCAAGCAAGCTTTTAAGCAACATAATCGGCGTTCCAATTTCACCGACAAAGCCAATCGTAGGGGCTAATGCTTTTGCACACGAGGCCGGTATTCATCAGCATGGTGTAATTACGAACGCACAGACTTACGAAATTATGAACCCTGACGAAATAGGAGTACCGCACCGCGCATTAGTTTTAGGCAAACACTCCGGCAAACATGCCTTACGTGAAAGATTAGAGAGCATGGGCTATGAAATCAACGATGAGGAACTCGAAGATATTTTCATCAGGTTTAAAAAATTAGCCGACCAGAAAAAGACGATTACGAGTTCAGATTTAGAGGCTTTGACCTTGCATAACTCAAAAATTGTTCAAGAGACTAAAGAGAATGCAGCTCCTTTATGTCAAATTGCCGGCCATGTTGTAAATTCAGCGAGCGAAACTCCTTGTGTATCGTATGTAAAAATTAAGCGCGACAATGAATTTTTAGAGGATATAGCAATGGGAGCAGGGCCGTTAGACGCAGCGTTTAAAGCAATAAATCATATGTTAGGCGTTGAGGCGAGACTTGAAGATTTCAGCGTAAGAGCAGTAACGGACGGCGAAGACTCTATCGGTGAAGCTGTTGTTAAAATTTCAAGTAACGGCGAAATGTACACCGGCTCAGGAATTTCAACGGATATAATTGACGCGTCGTTACAGGCTTATATAAGCGGCATTAACAAAATTTTTGAGGAAGGGCGTTAAATAATGTCTATGGTTAGCGAAACGTTCACAATGGACGAAGAATTATTAAGCGATTTTCAATTATTTTGTGAACACACGGGCTTAACAGTCAGCACAGCGATAAATATTTTTGCAGCACAAGTTGTAAGAGCGCAAAAAATTCCGTTTGAAATTGTTGCCGACCCGTTTTATTCGCCAATAAATATGCAAAGACTTTCACAGGCCATAAAAGAAGTTGAAACGGGAAAAGTAAAAATGACTGAACACGAACTTATTGAGGCCTGATTAAAATTATGATTAAGCGTTGGCATGATGAAGCTTGGGACGATTATTTATATTGGCAGTCTGAAGACAAAAGGACGCTCAAAAAATTAACCGTCTTATAAAAGACAAAGACATTGAACGCAATGGTTATTCTTCTTCAGGCAAACCAGAACCGCTAAAAGGTAATTTGGCTGGCTTTTGGAGCGTAAGAATTGACAGTTACAATAGGCTCGTCTTCAGGATTGACAAGAACGGTGAACTCGAAATTGTTCAATGCGGCTCGCATTATCTTGACGATTAAATAAAATTTTTCACGAGGGGGTTTTTAAGACAATGGGAATGACAATGACGCAAAAAATTTTGGCTGCTCACGCAAATTTAAATGAAGTTCATGCTGGACAGTTAATACAGGCGAATTTGGATTTAGTTTTGGGAAATGATATTACTTCTCCTGTTGCGATTAACGAATTTGAGGCGGCTGGTTTTGATAGTGTTTACGATAAATCAAAAATTGTTTTGGTAATGGATCACTTCACGCCGAACAAAGATATTAAATCAGCAACTCAGTGTAAACAATGCAGGACGTTGGCACTATGGGGATTGAACACGCGTTATTACCAGAACAAGGACTTGTAGCACCAGGTGAAGCAATTATCGGCGCGGATTCCCACACTTGCACTTACGGAGCTGTCGGTGCATTTTCAACGGGCGTAGGCTCAACAGATTTAGGCGCGGCAATGTCGGTCGGTTATACTTGGTTTAAAGTTCCTGCGGCAATAAAAGTTAATGTTACAGGCAACAAACGCAAATATGTTACGGGTAAAGATTTAATTTTATATTTAATCGGCAAAATTGGAGTTGACGGTGCGTTATATAAATCACTTGAATTTACGGGCGATGGCATTAAAAATTTGAGCATGGCCGACCGTTTAACGATTGCTAATATGGCGATTGAAGCCGGCGCTAAAAACGGAATATTCCCCGTTGATGATGTAACGCGCGAATATTTAAAAGGCCGTGTTAATCGCGAATGGAAAGAATATAAAGCCGATTATGACGCTGAATATGAAAGTGTCATAAATATAAATCTTGATGAACTTGATTGCACGGTTGCTTGGCCTCATTTACCTGAGAATGCCCATTCAGCACGAGACGGTAAGGATATTAAAATTGACCAAATTGTAATTGGTTCATGCACAAACGGAAGACTTGAAGATTTACAAGCGGCGGCAGAAATTTTAAAGGGTCATAAATTAGCTGACGGCGTTCGCGGAATAATAATTCCTGCTACTCAAAATATTTATCGTGAGTGCATTAAAACTGGTCTTGCTGAAATTTTCTTAGACGCAGGCTGCATAATATCAACTCCAACTTGCGGGCCATGTTTAGGCGGACACATGGGAGTTTTAGCCAAAGGTGAACGCTGTGTTTCGACAACCAACAGGAATTTTGTAGGACGCATGGGACATACTGAAAGCGAAGTTTATTTAGCATCGCCTTACGTAGCAGCAGCTTCAGGAATTTTAGGACGTATTGCTCACCCTGAGGAGGTATTTTAATAATCATGAAAGCTCATAAATATGGAAATCACGTTGACACTGATGTAATCATTCCAGCAAGATATTTAGCCAGTCAGGACGAAAAAGAATTAGCCTCGCACTGCATGGAAGATATTGACAAAGATTTTCACGCAAAAATTAAACAGGGTGATATTATCGTTGCTGGATTAAATTTTGGTTGCGGGTCATCTCGTGAACATGCACCGTTAGCAATTAAGGCAAGCGGAATTTCGTGTGTAATAGCTAAAAGTTTTGCGAGAATTTTTTATCGTAACGCAATAAATATCGGGCTTGCTATTTTAGAATGTCCCGAAGCCGCAGAAGGTATAGCAGACGGTGACGAAGTGAGCGTTAATTTTGATACAGGCTTAATCACTGATAAGACCAGCGGCAAAAATTATCAAGCTGAACCGTTCCCGGAATTTATTAAAAAGATGATTTCGGACGGCGGTTTGATGAAATCATTAAAAATTTCTAAGGAGGCAAAATAATTTTGAGTGCTAAAAAAACTGTTGCTGTAATTCCCGGAGACGGTATCGGCCCGGAAGTTATCGACGCGGCTTTAAAAGTTATTGAACACGTCGCGCCTAATATATTTGAATTTAAAAAAGTTCCTGTCGGCGGTAATGCGATTGATAAATTTGGAGAGCCTTTGCCCGCAGAAAGTTTAAAGACTTGTCAAAATGCGGACGCAACTTTATTAGGAGCTGTCGGCGGGCCTAAATGGGATAATGTTGACCCTGATATAAGACCTGAACGCGGATTATTGGGAGTTCGTAAAGGTCTTGAAGTTTTTGCAAATATCAGACCGGCTAAAATTCTTGCTCCGTTGGCTTCAGCTTGTCCGTTACGTGAAGATATCGCCGCGAAGGGAATCGATTT
>CAJODZ010000045.1 GCA_905233645.1 uncultured Synergistales bacterium
GGATATTTTAATTTATTTTTAAACATTAACTTTGATTGACATAATTTTTCAATCGTTCGGGGGTAAATTACGTGTTCGGCCTCCTCTAAAATTCTTGCCTGTAAAGTTTCAGGAGTATCATCGTCCATAATTTTTACAGCAAGCTGAGCAAGAATTTTTCCGCCGTCAGGCACTTCATTCACTAAATGGACTGTTGCGCCGCTGACTTTAACACCGTATTTAAGCGCGGCCTCATGAACTTTTAACCCGTACATTCCGCGACCGCAAAAAGAAGGAATTAAAGACGGGTGAATATTTACGATTGCAGCATTACATTTAGCTAAAAATTCAGGACTTAAAATTTTATTAAAACCGGCAAGAGCAATTATTCCCGCACCAGTTTGGTGAACGATTTTTAAAATTTCGTCCTCTGTTTTTGCAACACTAGCCGGTACTCCTTCGTTTTTAGCACGTCTTAGCGCGTAAGCACTTGGATTATTTGAAATGACGTGAACAATAATGCCGTTTCTTAAAATGTGCTTTTTCTGAGCATTAAACAACGCTTGTAAATTAGTTCCTTTACCAGACACAAGCACAACTATTTTTAACATAAAGTAACCTCTCTTTCTCCTTTTATGACTTCACCGATAATATAAGCGTCTGAAATTGAATTTAATATTTTATTCGCGTCATCAGGACTTGAAATTAAAATCATGCCGACACCCATATTAAACGTATTAAACATTTCGTGTTGAGATAAATTACCGGCGCGTTGAACTTTTTCAAACACGGGCAAAATTTTCAAAGCACTCAGATTTATTTTAGCCGTTAAATTTTCAGGTAATGCGCGCGGAATATTTTCAAAGAAGCCGCCGCCTGTAATATGAGCAATGCTTTTCACATAATCAAGCACGGGCAAAACGTCTTTTACATAAATTCTTGTTGGTGTTAATAATTCGTCGGAAGGCTCTAAAAGTTTTCTAACCAGCGAAAAACCGTTTGAATGTAATCCCGACGAAGGCAAAGCAATAATTACATCGCCAGCGTTAATATTGTTGGGATTTAAAATTTTTTCACGCTCAACAATTCCAACAGTAAAGCCAGCTAAATCATATTCATCTTCTGGATAAAATCCGGGCATTTCAGCAGTCTCGCCGCCGATTAAAGCACAACCCGACTGTACGCAACCTTCAGCTACGCCGCTCACGATGCTTGCTATCTTTTCAGGATAATTCTTACCGGTAGCAATATAATCAAGAAAAAATAACGGCTTCGCCCCACATGCTAAGACATCATTTACACACATAGCAACGCAGTCAATTCCGATTGTGTCATGTTTATCAAGAGCGAACGCGATTTTTAATTTAGTTCCTACGCCGTCAGTGCCGCTGATTAAAACGGGGTGTTTATAGCCTTCCGGAATTTCAAAAGCTCCGCCGAAACCGCCTAAACTTGAAAGAACGCCGGGGATTTTTGTACGCATTACTGATTTTGACATTAACTCAACTGCTTTATAACCGGCTGTAACATCAACGCCAGCGTCTTTGTATGAAAAAGAATTTGAATTTGTCATGAATTTAAAGCCCTGTCCTGTTCGTAAATTTCGTTAGTCATATTTTTCATAGCGTCATCAATTTTTGCGGCCAAATCGGAATTTTCAACCGCTAAAATTCTCAACGCCAGCCAAGCAGCATTAGCCCCGCCGTTAATCGCAACCGTAGCAACAGGAACTCCCGAAGGCATTTGCACCGTTGATAATAAAGCATCAAGACCGCCCAAATCATCAGATTTTACAGGCACGCCGATAACCGGAATATGAGTGTAAGCAGCCAAAACTCCGGCCAAGTGAGCAGCTTTACCAGCTACAGCGATGATTACTCCGAAATTATTTTTAACAGCGTTGACAGCAAATTCATGAGCTTTATCCGGTGTTCTGTGTGCTGAAATAATATGTGTTTCGTAATCTATATTGAACTTGTTTAAAACTTCCTGCGCTTTATTGACGATTGGCATATCGCTTTTCGAGCCTGTTATTATCGCAATTCTTTTAAGCATTATTTTTAACCTCCGGCCTTTCAGGTTTAACTATCGGGATATCCGGTAATTTTGAAAATGATGACACTGGCAACAACGGCGGCTCTTTAAAACTTGACAACTCCGCAGCCGCTTTATTCTCTTGAACGATTATGTCCCATAATTCTTTCCGCCAAATCTGTGTTGTCTGGGGAGCTGTTATTCCAAGTCTGACGACATCGCCCCGAACATCGATAACCATTATTTCGATATCAGTTCCGATTTGTATGCTTTCGTTTATTCTACGGCTTAGTACGAGCATTTTTCACTGAGCCTCCGTATTATTTAAAGCCGAAGCACGCATTTTTTCGCGGACATTTTCAGGGAATACGATATGTCTAATTGGATATTCTTCATTTAAAGCGATAACTTGAACGGCCTTATGAGTTTTTAAATTTAAAATTATCGGTGCGCGCAAATTAGCTGTCATGTTCCAAGGTGCGGCTTCAGGAATTGAGACGACTATCAATAGAGCCAAATCATTAAGATTTACTGAGCCAATTAAATTTAAATCGTCTTCCGGAATTTTAGCGTTATAGTCAGGTCTAATAGCATCAGGGCTTGTAACAGGAAGTGCTAAATTTTCATCATCAACGCTTTGTAACCATTTAACTGCGCTGTCATCACTTCCGATTAAAATCCAATGATTATTACTTTCAAAAGCCGGAATGCCTCTCGGAAAAAAGAGAACATCCTCGATTTTATAACTTACTTCGCCGAAACGTTTTGTGTTAATAATTTTATCGGTCATATATTTTTCAGTCCTATGCTTTCATAAAAATGTTTATAAAAATTACAAAGAATTAAATTTCAAACACAAATTATATAGCATTTAAGCTGTCTTAAATTTCGGGTATTATAATTACAAGACTTAAAAATTTTTGAGTGATTAGGAGTTGAATTTTTATTGTTATACACTTCAGCGGAAGCGGCAAAACTTTTAAGAAGGCTCAACGATGAAAAAGGCACGCTCGAAAATATGGAAAGCCAGAGCAGTACTTTTTTAGCGTCAGCTGGTGAAGACATAGAGAGTGTGAGACCGGACTATAATTATTTTGAGACGCGCGACAAGATTGATGAGCTTGAAAGCAAAATCCGCAAAGTTAAACACGCCTTAAATATTTTTAATGTGTCGACGCAAGTTGAAGGTTTTGACATGACGATTGACCAGCTTTTAATTTACATTCCGCAGCTTAGCAATTTAAGGACGAAATTATTTACAATGCAGAACCGATTAAAAAAGCAGCGTGAAAATAATTATGCTGGTGTTATTGACTATAGATATATAAATTACGATTTAGAGGCTGTCAAAAACGATTACGCGAAAATTTCAGATGAATTAGCCCGCGCTCAAACAGCCTTAGATGTTTTAAACAACAGTGCTAAATTAGAAATTGACATTTAAAATCAAAACACTTTAAAATAATCAATCAAATTTTCAAACAGTCTTTTTAATTTACCGAAGGGCTGTTATTTTTTGCAACTACGTTTACCACTACAAAAAATCTTTTAGAAAGATACCCGCCGCAAAATTTTTCAGCACATCGATTTTGAAACAAAGTGTTAAATTTTTTTAGGCGTGTTAAAAAATTTTTAATGATATTTTTTAAGTGCGTTAGTTATAAAATAATAAAGCTTTAAAAATCCTTTTGCACAGTAAAATTTTTTAAGCAAACTCCTTTTTGAAAGTTATTGTTAAAACAGCTCGTGTTCAAAGTTTAAGGGCTGTGAAAAGGTTAGGGCGTTATTCTTTTTTGTTATAAGTTATTGTCCGGTGTTTAAAAACTTAATGATTTATATTTATATTTTTAGCTGTGTGATAAAAACTTTTTATTCGGGAGTTAAAGTGAAGGTTATAAACTCCCGTTCTTATTTTGCGGCGTTAATTAAAGTCATAGCGCGTTGAATATCATTATCGAGCCAAATTTTTATAGCATTTTCAACGTTGTCTAAAATTTCGGGAAATAACTTTTTTTCATCGTCATTAAAATCGCTCAAAACGTATTCAATCATACTGCCAGGATTTTTACCAATACCAACACGCAAGCGCGGAACTTCGATACTATTTAATTCAGTCAATATAGAAATCAAACCATTATGACCGCCTGCACTGCCTTGAGCGCGTAAACGCAATTTTCCAAAATTTAAGGCCATGTCATCATAAATTATTAAAACATTTTCTAATGGGACTTTATAAAAATTTACGACCTGCTTTAAACAAATTCCGCTGCTGTTCATAAAAGTCATGGGGCGCAGAAGAATTAAATCTCCACGCCTCCATAATTCGCCGTCAAATTTCAGGGAGGGCTCGCCAAAATTATTATTTTGAGCAAAATGATTTATACAAAGCCAACCCGTATTATGACGGTTAAAAGCGTATTTAACGCCTGGATTTCCAAGACCTGCGATAATTTTCATATCACGCCTAAAAATTTATTCGGCCTCGTCTTCTTTAGCGGCTTTACCTTTTGCTACGACTTCAACGTCGGCTGCGGCTGGAGCTTCTGTTTCTGGGGCAGCTTCTTCAACGCCTCTAGATGTAACGACTATAGCAACGACTTCATCAGGCTCAACGAGTAATTCAACGCCTTCCGGTAAAACTAAATCTTTAGCATGAATTGCATCGCCAACGCCTAAATTTGAAACATCAATATGAATTGCATCAGGTATACTCATTGGAAGGGACATAACTTCGATTTCGCGGACAACTTCCAAAACGCCGCCCTCTTTAACACCAGGAGCATCGTCGCGGCCTGTAACCTCGACAGGAATATTAACGTTAATTTTACGACCTCTGACCAAATGTAAAAAGTCAATATGTAAGGGCATATCGGTCAACGGGTGTCTTTGAGCTTCACGGATAAGGCACATCTCTTCTTCACCGTTAGGTAATTTGACATTTAAACGCATAGATTCCCAACGACCGGCTAAAACTTTTTGAACGTCTCTAATTTTTAATTTGCCTTTGATATTCTCTTTAATCTCCGGCCCGTAAAGAATGCAAGGGACATAACCTGAATGACGTAAGCGGCCATTTTCACCTTTACCTGTTTTTTCTCTGGCTTCCATTTCGATTGTTACCAGTTCTGACATGATTTAACCTCCGCTATAAAAATAATTACGGCTCACAAAATTTCGACTTAATTAAAAAATTTGCGGCCGCGCGTAATTATATAATCAGCATGATAAAAATAACAAATTAAAAAAATTAAAGCATATATTTAATAATTCCGAAAATACAAAAAATTATAAATTTCAAACAACAATTATTTCTCAGGAGATGCTTAATCATGGACGAACTACGTAGAATTACAGGGGGTGGGGGGTAAATTACCTAGTGTTATGCTGCTCTCTTCCTTCTTGTTTGCTTTTTAATCTGGTGATAAGGAGGAATTTTGATGAGTAGCGTAATTAACAATCTTTCTGCTTTAACATCATTCTTATCATTAAAATCAACTAATAGGTCTGTTCAAAAATCAGTACGTGCGCTTTCAACAGGACTTCGCATAAATTCTTCTGCGGACGATGCGGCGGGACTTGCGATAAGCGAAAAAATGCGTTCACAAATTCAAGGTCTTGACACCGCTGTTAGAAATTCACAGGACGGAATGTCGTTATTGCAAACAGCAGAGGGCGGACTTGGCGAAATAACATCAATGCTTCAACGAATGCGTGAGTTATCAGTACAAGCGGCCAACGACACATTAACATCACAGGACAGAGCGTATATTCAGGCTGAAATTGACGAGATACGAAAAGAGATTGACCACGCCTCTAAAATACCCGTTTTAATAAAAAGAATTTGCTTGACGGGAGCTTAGGCGGTTTATGGTTATCAGATAATCTCGAAACGCACGCTCACATTAACGGCGGATTAACGAGCATTAACGAGTTTGGCGAGAAGGTCAGTGCTGAGGGCAATTACAAAATAAGTCTTTTAGCCGCGCCGCCCGGAGAAACGCAAGTTAAGAAGAGCAATATTTTCAAGATTGAGCATCCGGTAACGGAGGAAACAACTACTACAACTAGAACTTGGGAAATTATCGGTTGGGATATTAACCCAGGCAGACCGTCAAATCATGTAGAACTCAATATAAACGACAAGGTCTATGACCTTAATGCGAGTTTTAATGGTGACGGATATTCTTTTGATCATGGCCTTCTTACTCTCGATGGTACAAAGCAAATTTATAATATTAAAGGTACTGGTATTGCAACACAAAACCGAATTAAAATAGCTAACGGTAAACATTGATGTAAGTGGTACGTCTGAGGCTTGTGCTTTTGATATGGCTGGCGCAACTGTCAATTTGTGGCTTAGAGGTGATAATACTCTTATAAGCGGGATGTATCGGGCTGCTCTTGAAGTTCCTGATGGGGCATTTTTGACAATAAGCAGTGCCAGTGGAGATTTTGAAAACGATGGCAAGCTTACTGCGAAGAACATTAGTGCTGACATTAATGGTGGAGGTGGTTATGGAGCTGGTATAGGTGGAGCCGGTGAATATCGATTAGGCAATGGTTCAAAAAACTCAAAGGGGCGCGCTGGTACAATAATTATTAACGGTGGTACGATAATAGCCGCCGCTCGTGATGGTGCAGCCATTGGTGGAGGAGATACAACTGGCCATGATGGCGGAGGAACAATTGAGATTAACGGCGGTAATGTTACAGCAATTGCGACATATGGTGGAGCTGGCATTGGTAGTGGTTGGTATGCAGATCCTATCTCTGGTACTGGTGATGATGGTACTGTAATTACCATAAGGGCAGGACAAATTAACGCTAGTGGCAACTCGTCATCTGATGCTGGTGCTGCAGGTATTGGGGGTAGTAAATATTCATCTAGTGGAGTAGTTAGAATAAACAACGCTTCGTCAAGCTTATCGATTATTTCAACTTGATACACAGATGGGACTTATGTAAAGGGAAATTGGTTAGAAGGTTTATCTATTGGACGAGGTGCTAGCGGTAAAGTTACAGACGTTCAACTCATCGATATGGAAATTCCAGAGGCACGTGAAATACCACAACTTGACGATGGAAAACCGGAAGTACGCATACCACGGTACGGATGGGTTACGAGAGATTTTACAACAACGACAGTCGTCGAAAAGCCTTATACGCTCTCTGAAATCGAAAATTTCTATAACGATGAAGGTAAATTCTTACTCGAAGCCCCGAAAACAATAACAATTTCTCAGGGAGACGGCCAACGAACAACAGTTACGTTATATTCTAATGATACGGTGTATGACGTAGCGGAAAAGATTAACAAAGCAATTTCTAAAAATCTCGGTCAAGGCAAATATACAGATGACGTTAAAGGATTTTGCACAATAGCTAACGGAGCGGCAAATACTTCAGAAGCTGTACGTAACGATGACATGATAGACGTTGTTATGAAACCTTCTTCAACTAATAAGTATATAGAAGCAACTCCTACAAATACTGCTGATAATGATGATACAGAAGTTGAAGACGACGGCTCATGGATTACTCAAGCTCCGGAAGTTAGCACAACTATGCTCGTTCGTTCTGCTGTGGCTGGTAAAGCCGGTGAATTAACATTTTCAGGCGACGAAGAATTATTA
>CAJODZ010000046.1 GCA_905233645.1 uncultured Synergistales bacterium
TAAAACAGATAATGAAGAAGATGAAGACAATTAAAAATTTTTTACGCACGTTTTTTGTAATAGCACTCGTAATAATTTTAAATACTTCACAGGCAAGCGCGAAAATTTCTAAATCAGATGTTGAAAACGCTTGGGATAAAATTTCAAAGGCTGATAATTTCGTAAAAGCCCCAATCGAATATGAAGAGGACGGAGCGGCTAATGCTTGGGTAGATTTTGACGACAGCGATGTACAAATCAAATATTCTGTTCATGTTACGCTAGCTCTAATGGAAATTTTAAACGATGAGGCCGAAATCGCAGGAATATTAGGCCATGAATTGGGTCATATAAAATTAGGGCATTACAACCGCGAAGTTTTAAATAATATCGGGCAAAATTTATTAGAAATCAACAAAGGCAGCGTGAACGATTTAGCTCAAGCCGTTGGAAATTTGGACACCGATTTAAACAAGAGTGCTTTTAGCCGCGAACAAGAGATTGAAGCGGATAATTACGGTGTAAAAATCTTAGTGCGTGCCGGTTATAATTCATGGGCTTTGTATAAAGCCATGGAACATTTTAAAAGCGGTGATAATAAATCCAGTGCTTTTGATACTCACCCTAAGAGCGCGGAACGTTTAGAAAATTTATCAGCCCAAGCAAAAATTTACGAGAAAAAACAGGGCGATAAAAAAATTGCGGTCGCTCATGAAAAATTAAGCACGGAAGAGATTTCGCCAGTTGCGTCTGATTTTACAAAGTGGCAACGTAATCAAAACGGTATTCATAAAAGCTTGAAAGCCGACGAAGAAGACAACGAATTAAACGGTTACAGACCTTCACCAATGGATTTAACACACTTGACGCGCAACCCTCCTCAAAATGTTAAAAAGCGTGCTTTATCTACGAATATCCCCTCAAAATATGACATGCGCAATACAGGTTTATTAACACCAGTGCGCGACCAAAATCCTTATGGAACTTGTTGGACACATGCGACGATGATTGCTTGCGAGTCAAATTATTTAATTCGTTCAAAGAAGGGCGTTATAAATTCAAAATTAGGCGATGCTAAAAAATTGAATTTTTCCGAGATGTTTTTAGCGTGGTTTGCGTATTACAACCCTGAAAAATTCAGAGCCTTCACCACTCACGACGATAGAGGCAACATAAAACCAGCGTCAAATTTAAACACTCGTGCTATTTTGGATCAGGGAGGCAATGAATTTAAGGCGGCGGCTCTTGTTTCTCGTAACGGTGTAATTTTAGAGAGTGCATTGCCTTACGCGAAAGCCCCGAATAAAAATGTCAAGCCCGAAAATTTTAATCCTGTCTTGCGTGTTAAAGAGATTACTTTTGCTGCGCCGTCGACCTCATCAAACGAGCAGATGAAAATTATTAAACAGCTTGTCATGGACAAGGGCGCTGTTTTAATTTCCTACAACGAGGACAGCAATTATCATGACAATAAAAATCACTCTTATTACAAAAGCGGCAAACAATCATTAAATCACATGGTTGCAATAATTGGTTGGGACGATAATTATCCGCGTTCAAATTTTGGCCGTAACAAACCCAACAGGAACGGAGCGTGGCTCATTCGTAACAGCTGGGGTACTAAGTGGGGTGCTGGCGGTTATTTTTGGATGTCCTACGAGCAAAATTACAACAGCGGAACTTCATTCACTGTTGAGCCTGTTAATCAGCCGGTAAACGTTTATTGCTATGATGATTTAGGTTGGACAGTAGCGATTAACGTCAACGGTAAAAGAACTTCATATGCGGCAAACGTCTTTAAAGCAAAAGGCTCGAACGAAACTTTAAGCGAAGTCGGTTTTTACACAACTGATAACAGCTCAAAATACACTGTTGAAATTTATAAATACAGTTCAAAGCCAAGCGCAAATAATTTAACCTCGAGCAAACCTGTATTTACAAAATCGGGTGTCATGGATTTGGCTGGCTATCACACTTTAAAAGTTGACGGTGTGAAATTAAAATCGGGTGAATATTTTGCAGTAGCGATAAAATTTTCAACGCCTAATTATTCGTATCCTGTAGCTGTCGAAAATTATTTCAAAGGTTACACGGACACTTTTGCGATAAATGCTGGCGAGAGTTATTTTTCAGGCGACGGCAAAAATTGGTTTGACGGCATAAATTATAAAAGCGGTAATAAGAAGATGCCTGTTAATGCGTGTATAAAAGCTTTCACAGTTAGCGGAGCGTCCACACCTGAAAAAGATGAACCCAAGAATGAAGATGAAGAAAACGATTATGATTATGATTACGACGATGATAACGACGACGAGGACGAAATTATTACCCCTAGCGGTAACGCAAAAACAATCGTTGCGAAGCATTTGCCTGTAATCAAGCGCGGTGCGTCATGGTCTTTAAATAGCGATGGCGGAAAAAAGAGAGAACGTCCCGTTGAAAAGCTCGTTAATAAAATCATTCCTCAAATTGTCCAAGCATCAGAATGGGTAAACGTCGATGATGAAAATTATGATGACAGCGACGATGAAACCGATTATGATGATAAAGACGAGGAAGATGATGACGAATATTACGACGATGAAGACGAAGATTATTAAAAATAATTTTTAGGAGGTATTTTTTAAGATGTTCAAACGTTTTATGTTATCAGTAATGCTGTTGTTAAGTGTAATTATTTTGCCGGCCTATGCATTGAGCGACGCTGAGTTTTTGAAGATGAAGAAGAACAGCGCGGCATTTGCGAAAGCCGATAAAGAATTAACGCAAGCTTACAAGGACGCGAAGGCAAATTTAAGTAAGAGCGATTTTGCCGAATTACAGAAGGAACAGCGTAAATGGATTGCCAGTGGCCGCGACAAAAGAGCGAAAGCTTTAATGAAAGAAGGTCTCTCGCGTGTCAAAGCTTACACTCAAGCAACGAACGAACGTGCTGATGAAATTAGGGAGTTATTTTCGGAAGATAATCCTATTGATGACGAAGAAGATTACGACGAAGACGAGGACGAGGAAGAATTAGCCGTTGTCAAACCCAAAATCAACAATTCCAGCGAAAGCGAAAAATTAAACGGTTATTTTGTCAACGTTGATGATGAAGATTTCGGGATAGAGTTTAAATTGGCGGACGCTAAGAAGAATTTTTACTCGATTAAAATTAGTGCTATTCAAGATTTATTAACGGAGTCCGGAACATTAAAGAACGGCCGTATAGAAATTGAAGAAGGCGACCACGAAATAACTATAAAAGTTTTGGACAATGACACTCTTGAAATTGAGACTAACCAAAGTTTTAAAAACGATAACGGTTATAGCATTGATGGCCGTTACGAACGAGTAGAAGCTGTAGGTTAATATTTAATACCGCTTGCAAAATGTAAAAAATGTTTTAAAATTTGTGCGTTTTAATTTTTAACAAAATAAATACGGAGGTTCATTTGTAATGAAACGTTTTTCGATATTGAGTTTAGCTCTTGCGTTAGTATTAGTAGCCGGTTGTGCATTTGCTGAGGAGTTCAAGTATTTCAAAGCCGAAGTTCCAGCAGGTTGGACAGCTCAAGAGAATGAACAAGAGGGCGCGACGAATGTTATTATTGCGAAAGAGGGCGTAGCTTCTTTAACGATTTCGGTTGCTCCTACTGGTGGTGCTGCGTTAGACGATATCGCGAAAGAATTATCAAAGGCATTAGACGGGACAGAGCCTCAAGCTGATGAGAAGGGCAACAGAATTTTTACATGCAACAACGAGGACACGCTTGTAATCGTCAATGCTAACGATGAGAAACAAATTTGGGTTGCTATGTCGATTACCGGTGCAGATAAAGCCGAAGACGACATGAACGCCCTTATGGACTCACTTGAATGGAAATAGTTTTTTAACTCAAATTAAGAATTTAATTAAGGGAGCGTCGCCGCTCCCTTTTTTATTATATTTATTAACGTGTGAACTACTCCGCCTATAGAGGCTAGGAGCTTCCTTTTTCAACGAGGACTGCGCTACAATTTCTATGACTGAAGCCGTCTTACACCCTCTCCAAAGGCGTTACTTCCCGTAGTACCTACGGTAGATAATAATTATGATTACTTTGTGTACTTATGGACACTTGGTTTTCGTATCCAATAATTCATAATCATGTTTGTAATTCTAGCATAATAAATAAATTGCGCCATTCATCTCCCGCTTAAAGAAGACGGGAGAATTCTGGCTAGCTTTTGTTAAATTCGGGCTTTATATCGAAAGGGAATAACGACAACAATTTTTCGAAATCAATTTTTCCAGGTTGCCAACTGTCTTTTAATTTTATAAGCTCATTAAAGTCATAACCATTATATAGTTTTGTAATTTGCATATTAAATTTACCAATCGATTTATAAAAATCACGAAATTTAAATAACCAATCACTATTATATTCGTAATAACGAGCGTGATCCATAAACTCAACCCAAAGACACGGAACACCATACGTTTCTGCGACTATGAGGCCATGTAATGATTCTGACATAACAAATTTGCTCGAAGCTATCGCATCTACAATGTCAGTCCATTTGTCATAGTTAAACATGTTTACTAGAGAACAGCCATATTTATTTTGCATTTCATCAATTATCCGGTTTCCATAATCATAATACATTAAAGTATCTCTATTCGGAATAATTAAGACAGTATTATTTTGTTTGATATCGGGTTTATAAAACATAGGTAATAATAAAGCAGGGTCGCCGTAATTTTCGGGACATTCAATTCCTTTTTCGATAAGTGCATTACGTGTTAAAGGACCTCTAACGCTAATGATTTTTTCGGGACGGCCTTTGATTTCGTCTGTAGCTGTCATAATGCCTGAACCATAAATTGTAGTTTGGTTTAAGTTATAAAAGCTTACAATACTTCCGATTAACGAATAATGCTTTACGTTAAAAAGCGTTTGGTCACATGGAATAAGTGCTAATTTTTTGCCTGTTGCATATTCTAAAAAATATTTGTTGATATCGTCGCCCCAGTTATTATGTTTTATAACATAGCCACTAAATGTAACCCAACACTGCGCAAAAATTACGTCGTGATATAAAAAATTTCGCGCTTCAGCATAAATAAGATACGGTAACCAATAAAACGTGCAAAACGTCCTAAATACAATACGTTTAATAAATCGTAAAGGGCGGAAAATTAAATGATATGTGTACTTATTGCTTTTTAACTTTTGTTTAAGTACATAATATCCGCTCGTTGCTCGTTGCTCGTTGCTCGTTGCTCGTTGCTCGTTGCTCGTGTCAAGCGTACTCCTTCTGAAAAATTATTTATTTAAACAATATGAAAACGCGAATATTTTACAGCATTTTGTTAAAAAAATTAACGGCTCTCATTCATTGTATTAAATTAACTTTGAGTGTGAGCCGCTTTTAAATTTTTAATTTCAAATTTTAACGCTGATTGTGATTAACTATGCAAATTTTCGAACAAGCTCGCTTATGCTGTTATCCTGTGTTGCTTGACCTATCGCGCTGAATTTCCAAGTGTCATTATATTTATAAACTTCTCCGAAAACTAAAGCGGTCATGTTATCGTAATTTTCGGACAGGTTATATCTTAATAGCTCTTGATTGTTTTCAGCATCGCAAATCCTTATAAAAGCATTCTTAATCATTCCAAAATGTTGCTTGCGTTCACGGGCTTTGTAAATATTCACAGTGAAAATTATTTTATCGTACTCAGCAGGAAGAGATACAAGGTCAACGAAAATCTCTTCGTCATCGCCTTCGCCATCACCTGTTAAATTATCACCCATATGTCTTACTGCGTCAGAGCTGTGAATTAAATTGCCAAAATATACAACATCATCTAAATCTACAACTTTACCTCCTACACATAACATCGCTGAAGCGTCACAATCAATATCAGGTGCGTCATTGCTGCCAAACAACGCGCTGAAAAATCCCTTTTTCTCGGCGGTGTCACGTTCGATAGCGTCCCAACCTAAACCAATCATTACGCGTTTTAAATCTCCGCCGTCAGTTTTTCGTAACTCAACTTTTTGACCTTTAACTAAATTTACGCTCATGTTTTTTAAAAACTCCTGTTTAAAAATTTAATGCCGGTGAAAATTTATTGCTAAGTTTTTTTAAAATTTTATAGCTATAAATTACCGGCATCATAAAAATAAAATACTAATTTCCCATTTGAACGCCCATAGATTGTAACCAGAATTTGAACGAATCGGGATTACGTGTCTGAATTAAAACAACTCCGGGGCCGCGAAACCTGCATACTAAACATTCACCAGACATCATACTCGATAGCCAGCCGTTTGAAGCTTTTTCGATCTTATATTTCATGTGATCAGCTACTAAATGACCGTTGTCAATAATAACCTCTTCATTTTCAGCTAGACTTATCGTGTGAATTGCTCCAAAGCTGCTCAAAAAAACAGTTCCGCGACCTCTTATGTTTAATACAAAAAATCCTTCGCGCGAAAATAATCCTTGCATTAAATTTTGTGTCGCCGTGTCAACCTGTACACCCTCTGTAGCCGCTAAAAAACCGTCCTTTTGAACTCGTAATCCGTAATTCCCGTCTAGCTCAACGTCAATAATTCCGCCTGGTGCTGAATGTCCAAGTAAAACACGTCCCGCGCCCCGTGTTGCTTTGATTGTCTGAAAGAAAAAACTCTCACCAGTTAAAAATTTTCTAGCCAACGCTCCCAATACGCCGCCGTCTCCTGTTGAGCCTGAAATATCAAGATTTTGCGTCATCGAAATCATTGCGTCGGCTTCTGCTTTTAAAGTCTCTCCAGCGTTTAAATCACATTGGATTATCGGGAAAGCATCCTGGTGCAAAATTTCATAATTCATTTTTTAATCAGACGTTCACACCAAAGTTTAAGCACAATTCTCTTAAGCCACCTTTAAAACCTGCACCGATAGCATTAAATTTCCATTCGTTATTATTGCGATAAAGCTCACCAACAACGACTGCCGTTTCGAGTGAAAATTCTTCGCCTAAATCGTAACGTAAAAGCTCCGCTCCTTTGACTTCATCAACAACACGAATAAAAGAGTTTGAGACTTGGCCAAAATTTTGATTGCGTTTATCAGCGTCGTAAATCGTAACGGTGAATGCAATTCGTTGAATGTTGGCAGGAACTTTTGAAAGGTCGATTTTAATTTCTTCGTCGTCGCCTTCACCTTCACCGGTTAAATTATCGCCCATGTGCACAACTGAACCGGACGAATGCTTTAAATTGTGATAGAAAACAAATTCAGCGTCGCTCGGAACTTTGCCGTTTGAACCAAGCATAAAAGCAGAAGCGTCTAAATCAAAATCATAGCCGCCGCGATATTTGTTAACGTCCCAGCCTAAACCAACAAGTAATTTTGAAAGTCCCGGATTATCTTTAGTGAGATTAACTTTTTGTCCTTTCGATAACGTTACAGCCATAATTTAAAATTCTCCTCTCTGTATTTAAAAAATAACTTGCGCCCTAAATCAACGGGAATAATTAAAAACGCAAGAACAATACAACTTAACCAAGAGTCCAGACTTAAAGCCTCAACGCTCAAAACTTCACCGCCGAAATTTACGAACACGAACTGCATTACGAAAATCGAAGCCATGACTAATAAGAAATTTTTATTGCGGCCAAGCCCCTCAAACGGATTTAATTTTTCGGTGCGTGCATTAAAGCCGTTGAAAGTTATTGACATCATGAAAATTGCGAACAAAGCTGATTTTAAATAAGTCGTGTCAACATTACCGTTGTTAAATAATTTTTTGAATGACGGAACGAATAAAACAGCCAAACATATAAACGTAATATAGCCTGCCGCGATTAAAACCTGAATTAACATTTTTTGAGTAACAATACTTTCATCGCGCGGAATTGGTTTATCACGCATGTATTCTTTCAGAGCCGGTTCACTCCCGAACGCTATAGCCGCTAACGTATCCATTGCCAAATTTATTAAGAGTAATTGAATTACCGTCAAGATAAAATTTTCGCCCAACATCGGCCCGATAAAACATATTAAAACAGCAGCAACGTTTACGGTTAACTGGAATATTAAAAATTTACGAATGCTCTTAAACATCGTACGGCCATATAAAATCGCTTTCGCTATTGATGAGAAGTTGTCATCTAAAATCGTAATGTCTCCGGCCTCTTTAGCAACTTCCGTCCCTGAACCCATAGCAAAACCGACATCAGCCTTTTTCAACGCAGGAGAATCATTAACACCATCGCCGGTCATACCTACAACGAGATTTAATTCCTGAGCAATTCTAACAAGTCTGCTCTTATCAGTCGGTAACGCACGGGCAATAACTCTCAAATGCGGCAATAATTCTTTTAATTCTTCATCGGATTTTTCAGCCATTTCGCCCGAAGTCATAGCAACATCTTCAGGATTTTTAATTAAGCCAGCTTCTTTCGCGATAGCAACGGCTGTCTCTTTACGGTCGCCCGTAACCATAACAACTTGAATGCCAGCGTTTTGAACTTCTTTTATTGCTTCGACGGCCTCAAGTCTAACGTTATCGCGAATGCTGATTACACAAACTAAAATTAAACCGTCATCAGAATTTTTCGCAACGCCTAATAATCTCATTGAACGTTCAGCCTGAGTATCAATATATTTCGTAAGAGCGGCTGTGCTTGTAAATTCATTCACTTGGCCTTTTTCATCGAGATAAAATTTGCAATTATCAATAATCTTTTCGGGCGCGCCTTTAATATATTCGATATCGTCGCCGTTGTCATTTGTGATAATTACGCTCGAACGTTTTTCAGTCGAATTAAAAGCCGTAAATTCTTTAACTTGTGATTTAAATTTTTTGAGCTTGCTGATAATTTTCTTATCATTCAAAAAGCTCATTAACGCTCTGTCTGTGCTGTTGCCTCCGATAATTGCGCCGTCGTCTTCGGAAATAGCAGCACTGTTATTAACGCCAGCACCAGTAATTAAGTCATCAGCTAATTTTTCGGGAAGGTCATCAAATTTTTCAAATACGTGAGAATTTCCAGTCGCTATTTCAACAACCGATAAACGCCCTTCTGTAATTGTTCCTGTTTTATCGCTGAAAAGCAAACTCAAGCTTCCCGCCGTTTCAAGCCCGTTAATTTTACGAACTAAAACGTTATCTTTTGCCATTTTCAAACTCTGGAACGATAACAAAATTGACGTAAGCATTGGCAAACCTTCAGGCACTGCGCAAACGATTATAGTTACTGCTACAGTTACAGCGTCCATTATTAAACGAACCCAACCGTAAAAATCAGCCGGCAAATTTCCAGTTACAAAAGTTTTTAACAGAATGCCTGCAACAATAGCTATAGCTCCAATATAACCGAACGTTGAAATTTGATTTGCTAACTTGCTTAATTTGACCTGTAACGGAGTTTGGCGCGTCTCCTCCTGAACTTCTAAGGCAAGCTCACCGAATAAAGTTTTATCGCCGACAACTTTAACGAGCATGTAAGCTTCACCGCCGCAAACTACCGTCCCACGATAAGCATAATATTTATTTAAGAGGTCTTTAATATCATAATTCTCATTGTTAGCGTTAGGGATTTTTTCGGCTTCTTCAGTCTCACCGTTCAAAGCGGCCTGGTCAACTTTGACATTACCTTCAACAATTTCGCCGTCAGCAGGAATTTTATCGCCAGCCTGTAAAAATATAATATCGCCTTGAACGACATCATTAACATGAATTTCGTGTAAAGTTCCGTCGCGAATAACCTTGCATTTTTCACGGGCTAACTCTTCTGCTTTGAGGGCTGAGGCTTTACCTTCCTGTTTATTCTCACTAATCGAGGCGACACCGTTTGCGATGATGATAGCTATTAAAATTCCTACGGGTTCAAACCATTCAGCTTGACCGATAAAAAATAAAACAACTTGAACAACTAGAGCCACAAGCAAAATCATAATCATAGGGTCTTTAAAACCCTCAAGGATTTTTTTCCAGAGTGGTTCAGGCGGAATTTGAGTTAAAGCGTTTGTGCCATATTTATTACGGCTTGAAATTACTTCTTGAGAAGTTAAACCTTTGAGCAAAATAAAAACTCCTTTATAAAATTTTGAACAACGCGAATAATTTTGCTGTTCCGTATAATTTTTTGCAAGTGTTAAAAGGCCGTTTAATCGCTCAAAAAATTTTTAATTTCTCATTTATATAATCCTAAATCGAACACGTATAAGTATTCATAGCCTTTTGATAAACACATAGCACCGGTCGAGCCGCCAGTCATTGAAGTTATGAGGCCGTCGCAGTTAGCTATAATTGCCATTGATACAGCGTACTCAAGACCGCGTAAATATTTATCATTGTCGCGTTCAGCTGAAAGGAATGCTAATAAAGGTTTAGAGTTGTAGTCGTAATCTAAAAAATTTTGCTCAGGCAATAATAATTTTTCACCGAACGCATTTTTAAATTTTTGAGCAATATTAACGTCTTCAGTTGCTAAATAAACAGCGTCAAAATTTTTCTCGTTCATGACTTCTTTAGCTTTAGCGATTGCCTCTTCGGGCGTTGGCTGAATTGGGTGTCCTTGAGGTTTCAGGGCAACATAATCAGTTCCGCGAACTAAAACACCTAAAATTTTTTTGCCTGAATGTTTATCTTTAAAAGCGTTGAGCCTTTTATTGACTTCGGGAGAAAATCTTATATATTTTTGACAAATTTTGCGCCAATAATCTAATTTCCCATCGCGATTATAGAAAAAGTCGGCGTTATTGTAATCCGGTGTCGGCAAAAATTCACAGTCTCGCCCTAACGTGTACTCTTTAGCTGTTAAAGCCTGCTCTAACGAAATTCCGCCAGGCTGTTCAAAATAATAGTCCCAAGAATTTACAACGCCTGGTTTATCAATATAAGCATTTAAATGCGTTTTCATGTCAACGACAGGGAGCATATTATGTTCATCAGCGTAAGCTATTCCGCCTAAAGCTCTTATAAAATACGAAAACAATCCGACGAATTTTGCTTCACGTCTCACGATATAAATTGGTTTTGAAAATTCGACCTTGCTGAAAATATTATGCTTTACAACATCGCGACCCCAAAATATACGATGACATGTGTGATAAAGAAATCTATTGCGGTCAACCGTTCTTATAAATTTTTTTATAAGTGAAAAAAACGTAGTACGTTTTTGTTTAGTCTTGCTTTGAGTTAAAGCAGTTGTGTTATTCATTTTGTCAACCCCTATTATTATTTAATACTCGGCTATTTTAACACCGGCAAATAATAACAAACCTCCGCTCTTACGAAACGGAGGTATTTAAAAAGCTAACCGCTAATATTGAATTATTATTTTTCTAATCCGTTATTGCCAGCTTTAAAATGGAATACTGTTATCCCCAACGGAGGCAACGTCAAAATTAAAGAGTATGGCAAATTATGACACTCTACAGGTTCGGACTCCATGCCGCCTGAATTTCCCATACCGCTTCCGCCGTATTGTCTAGCGTCGCTGTTCAAAATCTCTTCCCAAAATCCTAAACGAGGCACGCCAACGCGATAACCTGTTCTCGGGACTGGTGTAAAGTTGGCCGCGCATAAAATATATTCGTCATTGCTCTTACCTTTGCGCCACCAAACAATTACGCTTTGATGCCAGTCTGAACAGTCAATCCACCTGAAACCTTCGGAGCTGAAGTCTAATTCATGAAGAGGCGGATATTTTTTAAGAGCATTGTTTAAATCGCGAACCCAGTTTTGAATGCCTCTGAAATCCTCTTTTTCAAGTAAGTGCCATTCGAGCGCAGTATCGTGGCTCCATTCAAGACCTTGAGCAAATTCGCCGCCCATGAATAATAATTTTTTGCCAGGATGACACCACATATAGCCATAAAGCAATCTCAAATTCGCGCGCTTCTGCCACCAGTCGCCGGACATCTTGTTAATTAAAGAGCCTTTGCCGTGAACAACTTCATCATGCGATAACGGCAACATGAAATTCTCACTGAACGCATACCAGATACTGAACGTTAATTGATTTTGATGCCAACTTCTATAAATTCCGTCAAGGCTCATGTATTCTAACGTGTCATGCATCCAGCCCATATTCCATTTCATGCCGAAACCTAAGCCGCCTAAAAATACAGGACGTGTAACCATTGGCCAATCTGTACTCTCTTCTGCTATAGTCTGGATAGTTCCGAAACGACCGTATAATTCGCTGTTCATATCGCGTAAAAGCGAGATTGCCTCTAAATTTTCATGACCGCCGTAAATATTTGGTATCCATTCGCCGTCGCGTCTTGAGTAATCCAAATATAACATCGAGGCTACAGCGTCAATTCTTAATCCGTCAGCATGGAATTTGTCAATCCAAAACGCTGCGCTCGAAATCAAATAACTTCTAACTTCGTTACGGCCGTAATTAAAAATATAGCTTCCCCAATCCGGATGATAACCTTTGCGCGGGTCTTCATGTTCGTATAAAGCTGTCCCGTCGTAACGCGCTAACCCAAAATCGTCCGTCGGGAAATGGCTAGGCACAAAATCTAAAATAACGGCGATATTCCTTTTATGTAACTCATCAACGAGCGACATAAAATCTTCAGGCGTTCCATATCTGCAAGTCGGAGCAAAATATCCTAAAGTCTGATATCCCCATGAGCCGTAAAACGGGTGTTCCATTACGGGCATAAATTCAACGGCGTTAAATCCCATATCTTCACAATAAGCTGGTAACTCTTCGGCCATCTCTTTATATGAAAGCGATAATCCGTCGTTCCAATGTCTGCGCCATGAGCCTAAATGAACCTCGTAAACACTGAGCGGAGCTTCCATATTCATTTTTTCGCCTCTATGAGCAAGCCACTCACTATCGCCCCATTCATAATCCGGCCAGTGAACGATTGACGATGTGCGTGGAGGAAGTTCAAATAATCTTGAGAAGGGATCCATTTTTTCTTTTAATTCGCCATGACTATTACGAATGCAGAATTTATATAACTCCCATTTTTGAACGCCGGGTATAAAACCTTCCCAAATGCCGCTACCGTCCCAACGTGGAGCTAAAGGGTGAGCTTCAGTATTCCAGCCGTTAAAATTTCCGACGACGCTTACACCTTGAGCATTCGGTGCCCAGACAGCAAACGCAACGCCTTCAGTACCGTCTGCGTCCGTAAATTTTTGCGCACCCATTTTTTCGTATAAGCTGTAATGAGTACCCTGCTTGAATAAAAAAATGTCGTAGTCGGTCAGAGGAGATACTCCATAACGTACAGAGCCTGCCATTGAGAAAAAACCTCCTTGATTGAAATTAAATTTTATTATTGAATTTTATAGGAAACGCGCTAAAAAATCACCGTACAGCTAACGCAAATAAAAATTATTTTATTCCCGTTGATTGTGTTAGAGCTAAAATTTGGAACGACGATTTAATTTACGTTTATTACAAGCAAAATTTAATGTTTTTCGTAAAAAAGGACAAGCTTGAAAATTTTCCAGCTTTATTGTCTGAGGCTAGTCGTCCTTGTTTAGATTGGGTACATCCTGAATTATATAAAGGACATGGTCTTACGCCTAGCTTCAAAATTATAATAAAAAATATGATTTTGTCATTATATTAAGAGCAATCAAAAATCGTATTTCTTAAACGTAATTGCAAATAAAAATTTCCCCCTATTGCTATTTTAAAAAGGCACAGGGGATTTTTTATGTGTTATATTTTCACGGTTGAATATAAAAATTTTCGGAGGCGTTTAAAAATTATTAACCGTGATAAAAAAATTGCTGTTTTATGCG
>CAJODZ010000047.1 GCA_905233645.1 uncultured Synergistales bacterium
CGTTCTTGCTTGACGAGCTTAAATTATCACGTGAAGACGCTTACGCAATCGTTCAAGAAAATGCAATGAAAACAGCTCATGGCGAAGGACATTTCTTAGATTTGCTTATAAATGACGAACGCATGAAAAACGTTAACAAAGACAGATTAAAAGAATTATTCGAGAACGATTTTTATCTGAGATTTGTCGATGAAATTTTCGGGAGATTCTAATTTTTAAATAGGAGATGAATTTTTATAAACAACAATAAATTTTGCATTAAGACTTACGGCTGCCAAATGAATGTTTACGACGCTGATAAAGTTCGTACGGTTTTGACGTTCAGAGGCTGGCAGGAAGTTCCGGAAGAAGAAGCAGACTTAATAATTATCACAGGTTGCAGCGTTAGAGCAAAAGCTGAACAAAAAGGTTGGAGCGAACTTGGCCGTTATGAAAATTCTTGGCAAAAATTTAAACGCCCTGCTGTCGCTTTAACAGGTTGCGTAGCTCAAAGATTAGGTCAAAAAGCTTTAACGCGTTTTCAATGGGTAAGACTGGTTGCTGGGCCTCGTCATATCGGACTATTGCCTAACAGCCTTGAAAAAATTATGACCGATGAGAAAATTCGTATTAACTTGTTAGACACAGACCCGCGCGAATTTTTCAATTTGGATTTTGACGAGGGCAATAACGCAATTTTACGCGAAAATAAATATAAAGCTTACGTTACGATTGCTCACGGCTGCGATAATTTTTGCACGTATTGTATCGTTCCGTATGTTAGAGGCCGCTTCGTTTCAAGAAAACCTGACGAAATTTTTAACGAAATAGAATTTTTAATTAAAGACGGCGTTAAAGAAATTACTTTATTAGGTCAAAACGTAAACAGTTACGGGCGCGACATAAATTTAAATTTTGCCTGGCTGTTGAAAAAAGTTTCAGAATTTGAAAATTTAAAGCGCATTCGTTTCGTAACTTCTTTGCCTCAAGATTTTAACGAAGACACAATTAACGTTATGGCCTCCGAAAAAAATATTTGCCCGTCTTTAAATTTGCCTATTCAATCAGGAAGTAACAGAATTTTAAAACTCATGAACAGAAAATATACACGCGAAGAATATTTCAATAAAGTCGATATGACACGCGCGAAAATTTCTGATTTGGGTTTAACAACTGATTTAATCGTAGGTTTTCCAGGCGAAACTGAAGAAGATTTTAATTACTCGTTGGACGCTTTAAGACGTGTAAAATTTGATTTAGTTCACAGCGCAGCTTATTCAGAACGTGAAGGCACTCCGGCGGCAACAATGACAGGAGCTTTACCAGTTGAATTAAGATTAGAACGCCTGAATAAATTAAACGCTCTTCAAGACGAAATAACGCTCGAAATAAATAAAAATCTTATCGGGCGCGAGTTTGAAATTTTAGTTGACGGCGATGCTCCCAAAGGTGAAAATTTATTACAAGGCCGAACGCCTAGCGATAAAGTTGTAATTTTCAAAGGCGACAAAAATTTACTCGGCAAATTCATTAACGTTAAAATCACTGATGCTGAAGCGTGGACTTTGTATGGAGAAGTACTTTCATAAAATTTATGTCAAGATTATTTGCTAAAAGAGTTGCAATTTTTTCATAGACATTATTTTTTGCGGTGAACGTGTTAATTTGCGTTTCACCGTAATTTTTTGCGTTGGTGCATAAACTGTCTTCAGCGGGAATTTTTAAATCTTCATCAAACGGGACAACGCCTAAAACTTTTACACCGGTATAATTTTCGATAAACGTTACAGCCGGTTTAAATAATTCAACGTCGCCGCGAAATTGATTAAAAATAATTCCCTGTACACGCTCGCGGTCATCGCCTAATAATTCTAAAGTTCCAACAACTGAAGCCAAAGCTCCGCCCCTGTCAACGTCCGCTACTAAAATTACAGGCACATCTGCTAAACGTGCAACACGCATATTTACGATTTCGTGAGTATTTAAATTTATTTCAGCAGGACTGCCCGCCCCTTCGATTATTATTGCGTCAAAATTATTTTCGATATGTTCAAGAGATTTTTTGATTGCGTTAATTCCGTGCGTTAAAGTGAAATCTTTAAAATAATTTTCGCCGGGTTTTAATTTAAATTCATGGCCGTTTAAAAATATTTTTGATGATAAATTATTTTGGGGCTTTAATAAAATCGGGTTCATAAAAATTTCAGGAGTTAAATTCGACGCTTCAGCCTGTACAGCTTGAGCAACACTAATTTCGCCGCCGTCATGTGTTCTAAATGAATAATTAGACATGTTTTGCGATTTAAACGGACAAATTTTTACGCCCATGTTAAAAAATAATCTGCACAGCCCCGTAACAATAAAACTTTTTCCGGCGTTGCTTGATGTTCCTTGTATCATTAAACCGTTCATGAATTTTTAAGCCTTTTTAATTTACACATTGCTTTTAATTCTATTACATTTAGCACAAAGCATACTACAATTTTCAGCGATAGTTCTTCCGCCTTTGCTCCATGGGGTTATATGGTCAGCTTGCATTTCATCAAATTCAAAATGTTTTCCGCATTTAGCACAAATTCCTTTTTGACGTTCATACGCTGCGCGTTTCATTTTGGGAGTAAATTTTCTGATACTTAAACATTTTTCATCACCGCCCAATAAGTATTCATATATGCCTGAATTTTTAGTAACGTCGTCATCTTCAAGTAATTCAATAATTTTTAATTCAAGTTCTTTTGCATCGTAATTATTCTCATGAAATTTGTTATATAAAATTCCCCATTCGATACCCTTCATTTCAGGGCGGTAATTATTAAAAATTACTTTTACCCAATTTATAACACTCTGAAAATACAACCATAATTCATTTGCGTTTTTATCATGTCTGTGTCTTGACATATACTCTTGAATTTCTAAGTTATCACGCTCGCAAATCCATTTTAAAGCTGTCTCTAAATAATCCTGTCTTATTGCTGAACCGTTTAAATATTTACTTGCTATTTTGTAAGCTGTGCAATCACGTTTTGAAAAATTCTTTTTTGCGTCCGCTAACCATTCACCTGTATAAATTGCATTACGCATTTCTTGAGGAGTTAATTCAACGCCGGCGATATTTATGATTTTGAACCAGGCTAATTTTTCATCGTCATCGCCTTCACAAATATAAATCATGAGTTTGTAATTTAAAATTTGCTCCTGAATATCAACACTCAGTCCGCTAAAAACATCACAATCCAACGCAAAATCACCGTTTACATATTGGCATATAGAAATTGTGCGCTGTTGGCCGTCTAACATTTCAAAGCTGTCGCCTTCATTTTTAATCCAGTACATTACGTTCAACGGGAAATTCTTTTTGATAGTCCTAATTACTTCATCGCGCTGTTTATCCTTATAAATAAATTCGCGTTGAAAAGCAGGACGTATATTTAATTTTCCGTTATAACCTCTGCAACCGTTTTCAGCGTCATCAAAATAGCCTTCAACAACTTCACGTACCGGATTTTCATGTAACTCAATTTTCATCGCTTGATTTAAACTCCTCTTCTAAAATTTTTGCTAATTGCTCACGTAATATTTGGGATATCGTGATTTAAAATGTCCCAGATTACATTAAAATTTACTCTATCGTATTCATGAACGCTTATATTTCGTGTTGCTTTGATATCGTGCCAAGATATTTCTGGGTGCGTTGCTTTAAAATCTTGGCTTAGTCTTGTTGTAAGTTCACCAATTTGAAGAATGCACATGTTGCATGAATACTGAAAAATTATTTCGTGCAAATAACTCTCAAATGAATAATCAAATTTTTTTAGCAGTTCTTCAACGTCAGCACAATAACCAAGCATTCTTTCAAGAGTTGTTTTGTTCTTAAAAAATTTATCTCTCATATAAAAATACCTCGTCTTTTTTAATAAGCTTTACAAAATCTTGGTCGTTATTATCTTTTGACACAACATCAACATGACATTTTAAAGCCCTTTGCAATTCGCTAATAAAACCGCCATATGCAAAACCTGTAAGTTTTCCGCGCTCAATCAAAATATCAACGTCGCTTTTATCATCAGCTTCGCCCCTAGCATACGAACCAAATAACGACATTCTTTTAACGCCGTACTTTTCAGCTATAGGTATTGTCTTTTCTTTTATTGTCTCGATGTCATACACCATTGTTTGAATTTTCCTCCTTGCGTTTGATTAAAATACGTGGGTATGTGTTTTTTAATACACCGTTTATATTTAAAACTGGTCCGGCGTTTAAATCGCTATAATTTGGATATTCTTCCTTCGTGTAAACTTTTGTTCTCAAAGCAGGGTCGCCCGCACCACGTTTAGCCATTCCTATAATTTCAAATTGCTCCGGATTATATTTGTCCATGAAAGTAATCGGCACACCCATAACACCAAAATAATCGCACGGAATTTCAGACGTTTTAGAAATTTCGATTGCGTCATAATTATCATATTTTGGAAATTCTTCGGATGTGTAATTCCTGTATAAAAATATATTTTCGTGGCGTTTTTTAACATCTAGATTTGTAAACCACATAATACCTGATATTCGTATCATACCTTCGCGGTGTTGTGATGATTTTGCTATATCTTGATATTGACTTTTGAAAAATCCGACATTGCCTCTAAATCCATAGCCCAACCAAATTTTATTTTGCATGAACAACGGGAAAATCTCTTTGTAAGTAATTGCGTTTTGATTGCCGATGATTAAAAATTTTTTATCATATTCAATTAACTGTGCAACGTATTCACGAAATAAACTGAACGGCGGATTTGTTACAACGATATCGGCCTCTTTTAAAAGTTTTTTGCATTCATCTGAACGAAAATCGCCGCTGCCTTCTAAAATTTCCGGAGGCGGGATTATTCCGTTTTCGACAGCGTATTTATAATCCAAAATTCCAGTTTTGCCGTCGCCGTTCCAGTCTTTTAACTCGGTGATGACTGCTTTATACGCCGGCTTAAATTCGTTTTCAAAGGGAATTGTTAATTGCGTCCCCATTATTGGAGAACCGTTATAACTTGTAGTGATTAACTTTTTGAGGCCAAGAGCTTTCTCGTTAAAATTCATCAGAAAATATTGCAAAAAGCTGCTTTCATAAGGGTCATCACAATTACAAAATACAGTTTTGCCCCTGAAAAATTCTTTGTAATGCTTTAATTCGTGTTCAATATCAGTGAGTTGCGTGTAAAATTCGTCCTGTTTAGCTTTTAAAGCTTGGTTTAAATTTTGATTTTTTGCCATGATTTTTTACTCTCCAAATTTTTTAATATTTCAGCTAAAAATTTATTTTCGCGCGGCTGTTGAGTTGCGATCCTGATAAATTTCCGGTCTAACGTTTTAAAATTTCTCGTATGCCTGACAACAACACCGTAATTTAATAATTTGCGAATAATTTTAACGTCATCTTCAACCTTGATTAAAAAATAATGCACGTCCGTGTTTAAAACTTCGTAGCCTGCGCTTTTAATCATGTTAATAAATTCGGGCGTGTGCTTTTTATAAAAATTTCGCGTCGCGTTGTAAAAATCTTGATTTAATAAAAATTTCCTGGCCAATTCTTGAGCAAAATTATTAACACTCCATGACGGCAAAAATTTTTTAAGTTCGCTGATAACATTTTCATTCGCAATAACATAACCAATCCGCGCACCGCTGAGTTTAAAAATTTTAGTGAGTGAACGCAAAATAATAACGTTGTCTAAAATTTTTAACGGCGGAATTTCAGAATTTAGCACGAAATCAATATAAGCCTCGTCAATTATAAAAATCGTCTTAGGGAATTTTTTAGCAAATTCGTAAACGTTTTTAATATAAATTCCGGTCGGGTTATTTGGGTTTGAAAAAATCACAGCGTCAAAATCTCCGGCCAAATTTAATTTAAAAAAGTCCGTTGCATTTGTGAAAGCTCTTTCATATTCGGAATAAGCCGGCTGTAAAATTCCAGTACGGCACACGCCAAGCAAACGCGCTAGTAAAAAAATTGCTTCGTTTGTTCCGTTTGTGAATAAAATATTTTCGGGGCTTATATTTTCGCGTTGGGCGATAATATTTCTAAGCTCGTTGCAATTTGGGTCAGGATAATTCGAGGCTAATTCGGCTAAATTTTTTAATTCGATATCCGGCCAAGCTAAAACATTTGCATTCGTGCTGAAGTCAAAAATCTTTCCAGGTACTGGAACTTTAAAATAAGCGAATAAATTTTCAGGATTAGCACCATGTAATAACTCAATCATGAATGAATTGTTTTGAATAATCCCTCGCGCCAAATAATAACGTTCCAATCCTAACCATAGTGCTACCCTCTAAAATCGCTAATTCAAAATCGCCGCTCATTCCCATTGATAAAATCGGCAATTCTAAACCAGTCCGTTCACGCGCATTCTCGTTAAGAGTTCTTAATTGGGCGAAAGAATTTCTAATTTTTATCTCGTCATCAGTTAAAGGCCCTACGGTCATCATTCCGTCAAGACGCAAATTTTTTAAACCGGCCATGCAATCTAAAAGCTCATTTAAATTTTTGGGGTCAATTCCTGTTTTAGCTTCTTCGCCTGAAGTATTAACTTCGATTAAAACTGGAGTAATTCTATTTAAAGCGGCTGAATGTTCATTTAACTTTTCAGCAAGTTTTACACTGTCGACGCTGTCAATCGTATCAAAAATTTCGAGAGCTTTGTTAATTTTATTATGTTGCAAATGACCGATTAAACGCCATTGAATTTTGCAAGCTCCGTAAATATTTTTCTTATTCATCGCTTCTTGTACTCTATTTTCTCCGAATGCGTCAACAAATTTTTCAAAAGGCTTCATTTCGTCAACAGAGTGATTTTTGCTAACGGCTGTGAAAATAATTTTGTCATTTATACGATTTGCCTTAACTTTTGCATTTTCGATACGTTCTCGAATTTCTGAAGGGGTCATAATGAAAAAAATTCTCCTCTAAAAAATTTTGTGGCAATTATATAACACGCTTAAATTTGAGTTTTTATCCGCACTGAATTATAATCCCAGTTGTCCGGCCTTGTGCGGCGTAAACCTGTGAACCATGTCAGACCCGGAAGGGGGCAGCATTAAACAGAATTTTGCGGGTGTTGCAAGTTACCGGGCATATTTTTTATTCCTTTCGTATTTATAGCTGAAGAGCTTTGATATAACAAATTGTTTTAAAAACAGTTCTTTTTAAAATTGAGGGACTGTTATTTTTGCAACTACGTTTACCACTACAAAAAATCTTTTGAAAATTTACTGGCCGCAAAATTTTTCAGCACATCGATTTTCAAACAAAGTGTTAAATTTTTTAGCATAAAATTTTCTAGTGGAGCAGGCCTGAAGGTTATTGTTCATCGTTACTGTAAATATATTTGTTCCTTAGCTCGTTAAGTCTGCCGTTCTGTTCTTGTATTTTTAAAAAAGAGTTCACAAAATCAAGAAGCTCAGGCGAATTTTTATTCATTAAAACTCCGATTTTGCCCGAT
>CAJODZ010000048.1:0-7959 GCA_905233645.1 uncultured Synergistales bacterium
CATTTGAGCGCAAGCATAATGAATTATTTCGGCGACGGTTCAAAATTTGGTGTGAAAATAAAATATTTTAATGAGCTTACACCGTTAGGAAATGCCGGAGCGATTTTAAAAATCAAAGACGATTTATTAGACGATGACTTTTTATTATTGAACGCTGATATTATGTTTGATGTTGATTTTAAAAGGTTTGTCGCGTTTCATAAAAATAATAATGCTCTCGTAAGTTTGTTCACTCACCCTAACAGCCACCCTTATGACAGCGCGATTTTAATTGCTGATGAAAATAATATTGTTACGCGTTGGCTAGCAAAAGAAGATTTAAAGCCAGCATATTATAAAAATCGTGTCAACGCCGGTTTACATGTTATAAGCCCTGAAATTTTTAAATTGTTGCCGGATTTTGACAGCGAAAAAATCGATTTAGACCGGCAGATTTTAAAACCCTTGTGTTCGACTGAGCGCGTATTTTGTTATGACAGTCCCGAATACGTTAAAGATATGGGAACGCCTGAACGTTATAACGCAGTTGTGAATGATTATTTAGCAGGGCGCATTCAAGCTCGTAATTTGAAAAACAAACAGCGCGCGATATTTTTAGACAGGGACGGCACGTTAAATAAGTTTGTCGGATTTTTACGCGACATAAACGATTTAGAATTGTTGTCCGGCGTTGCTGAAGCTGTTAGAAAAATAAATTTGTCTGGATTTTTAGCAATAGTAATCACAAATCAACCTGTAATCGCCCGCGGCGAAGTTACATTTGAAGAATTAAATAATATACACAACAAATTAGAGTGTCTTTTAGGAGCACCCCGATAAAGGCTTTGAAGGCGAAATTCCGGAGTTAAAAATTAAATGTTCGTGCCGTAAGCCTGAGCCAGGAATGATTTTTAAAGCTGCTGAAAAATTTAACATCGAGTTAAAAAATTCTTGGGTAGTCGGCGATAGCAAAAGTGATATTCAAGCAGGAATTAACGCCGGTTGTAAAACTGCTCTTGTAAATGATTTAAATAATAATTACGGCCAAGATTTAACGTGTAAAAATTTGCTTGAGTTTGTTAATTCGATTTTGAAAGGAGAATAATTTAAAAAATCATGAAAAATTTTTTAAACGAGTTAATTTTGCGTTATCCTATTTTAGATTTTAATCGCGACGGAATTTTAAACGCATTCGATTTATTAAAAACATGTTATGAAAATAATCACAAGCTTTTAATTGCAGGCAACGGCGGTTCATATGCTGATGCTCAACACATTACGGGCGAACTCATGAAAAATTTTGTTATAAAACGCAAAATCCCTGAAAATTTAGCTAATGATTTAAAAAATATTGCCCCTGTTATTGGCGAAGAACTTGCTAAAAAACTTGAACGCCCTTTGACAACAATTCCGTTAGGAAGTTTTAACGCTTTAAACACAGCATATTTAAATGATACCGGCACAGCGATTTTTGCACAAAGTCTTTACGGTTTAGGGCGTGAAGGTGATATTTTGCTAGCGATTTCGACTTCAGGCAACAGCAAAAATATTCTCGAAACCGTAATTTTAGCGAAGGCCATGAATATTAAAACAATCGCTCTAACTGGTAAGACAGGCGGAAAATTAAAAGACTTGGCCGATGTGTTAATAAATGTTCAAGAGGTCGAAACTTTTAAAATTCAGGAATTACATTTGCCGGTTTATCATTGTTTGTGTTTAATGCTTGAAGAATATTTTTTCGCAGGTGGTTAAAATATTCGTCTAACGATTTTTAAAAAGGGGTTTTATAGTTGGCGAACGATAATGTTTTAGAATTTGTCGATTTCTGGAAAGATAATGGCGACGAGAAAAGCGATACGCAAAAATTTTGGCTTGGCCTGTTGCGTGATGTTTTAGATGTCGAAAATCCTGAAAGCCTTATCGAATTTGAAAAACCTGTTAAGCGTAATCACGTCAATTTTATTGATGCATACATTGAAAAAACACGAACGTTAATTGAGCAAAAAAGCTCCGATGTAAACCTCGATAAAAATATTGCTCAGTCTGACCACGATAAATTAACTCCTTACGAACAAGCTAAACGTTACGATGATTGTTTGCCGTTTTCTGAACGCGCCCGCTGGATTATCATTTGCAATTTTCAGGAGTTAAGAATTTATGACATGGAGCATAACCGTGAAAAGCCTGAAATTATTTTACTGTCATCGTTGGATAAAGAATGGTACAAGCTTAAATTTTTAATTGATGCCAACGCCAGAAGTCCTAGAGATTTCCGCGAAGTCGAATTATCAATCAAGGCAGGGGAATTAGTCCGCAATTTATATAACGAACTTTTAAAACGCTATATTGACCCTGATGATTTAACATCACAGCGCAGCTTAAATATTTTTTGCGTTCGAGTTGTATTTTTGCTTTATGCTGAAGACGCGGGCTTATTTTATAAAAATCAGTTTCATGATTATTTAAAAGCTCGTGAAAATACAGCCCGTTTAGCATTAAAAGAATTATTTGAAATTCTTGACCAAAAACCTGAAGAGCGTATGTACATTGAAGAAGATATGAAAGCTTTTCCATATGTTGACGGCGGGCTTTTTGCTGAAAAAGATATTGAAATTCCTCAGCTTGAGGGCGAACCTTTACGAATAATTTTAGAAGATATGAGCGAGGGGTTTGACTGGTCAGGAATATCGACTACGATTTTCGGAGCAGTTTTTGAAAGCACTTTAAATCCTGCAACAAGACACTCCGGCGGAATGCATTACACTTCGATTGAAAATATCCATAAAGTTATTGACCCGTTATTTTTAGATGATTTAAAAGCGAAGTTTAAGAAAATTATTTCGTTGCGAAATTTAAAAGAACGTGCGAAAAGATTACGCGACTTTCAAAAATATATTGCCAGCCTAAAATTTTTTGACCCTGCCTGCGGTTCTGGAAATTTTTTAACGGAGGCTTATTTGTCGTTACGCCGTCTTGAAAATAAGATTTTGGCTGCGCTTTCAAATCAAATTTCATTCACAACATCTGGCGAAGATACACCGATAAAAATTTCAATTTCGCAATTTTATGGACTTGAAGTAAATGATTTTGCTGTTGCTGTTGCACGTACGGCGTTATGGATTTCAGAGGCTCAAATGTGGAACGAAGCGAGCAGTATTTTATTTTGCGGAGAGTTATTGCCGTTAAAAACTTATAATCATATTACTGAGGCTAACGCATTAAAAACGGATTGGCGCGAAATTTGCACACCTGATTTTATTATGGGCAACCCTCCTTTTTTGGGATACTCTATTCAAACTAAGGATCAAAAGCAGGAAATTATATCGTTATTCGTTGATGAAAAGGGTAAACCGTATAGAGCAACGGGCAAAATTGATTACGTCGCGGGCTGGTATTTTAAAGCGGCTGAATTTATTCACAACACTCAAATTAGAGCGGCGTTCGTTTCGACAAATTCAATTACACAAGGTGAACAGGTAAGCGCGATTTTTAAACCTTTAACCGAACGATTTAATATTCACATTGATTTTGCTCACACGAGTTTTGTTTGGAACAATGAGAGTTTAGAGAAAAAAGCGCAAGTTCATGTCGTTGTCATAGCTTTCAGCACGATTGACGAGCCTGAAAAATTAAAACGCATTTATGCACCGGACGAGACGTTTAGAGATGTTGAGCATATAAATTTTTATCTTGAGCCTGCGCCCAATGTTTGGATTGACCCGCGCAAAAATCCGATATGCAAAGACGCGCCGGAAATGTTAACAGGGAATATGCCGAGAGACGGAGGGAATTTGCTTTTAGCTCCCGAAGAGAAAAACGAATTATTAAGGCGCGAGCCTAAGGCAAAAAAATTTATTAGGCTGTACGTTGGATCTGAAGAATTTATAAATAATATTCGGCGTTATTGTTTATGGCTTGTTGACGCTAAACCTCACGACTTAAAAAGAATGCCGGCTGTTTATAAAAGAATGGCCGCTGTTAGAAAATTTAGATTAGCCAGCAAAAGAGAACAGACGAGAAAACAGGCTTCAACAGCTTGGCTTTTTTGCGAAATCAGACAGCCTAAAACGAACGTTATTGCTATTCCTAAAACATCTTCTGAAAGCCGCGATTATATTCCGATTGGCTGGCTTGATAAAAACACAATTCCCGGCGATGCTTTAAAAATAATTCTTGATGCGGATTTATATCACTTTGGAATTTTAACAAGCCGCGTTCACATGGCCTGGACACGAAAAGTTTGCGGACGCTTAAAAAGTGATTACAGGTACTCAAACACAATCGTTTACAATAATTTTATATGGCCAAGTGTTAATGAAAAACAACGCGACAAAATTAAAAAGACAGCTCAAAAAATTTTGGACGCTCGCGCGTTATACCCTGAAAGTTCGTTCGCTGAGCTTTATGATAATTTAACTATGCCAATAGAATTATACAAAGCACACCGCGAAAACGATGAGGCAGTTTGCGAGGCTTACGGCTTTTCAAAAAATATCAGCGAAGATGAAATCGTTGCGAAGTTATTTGAGTTATATAAAAACAAAATCGAGGGATTTTCTAAGCCGTGAACAAAGATTTATTCCAAGATTTTATTCGCGGTGAATTTTTATCGTGTCCCGTTGAAAATAAAGCTGAAGCTATATCAGAAAGCGCAGGGATTTTTTTAGGGCTTAAAGATTTTTCATCAACGAACAAAATATTTTTGGCACGCCGTTTAAAATTCAAATTATGGGAAATCAGCGGCTTAAATAAGGATTGGGAAATTAAAATTTTTCACACGCGCCAAGCCGGTATTTTGAATAAAACGCGGCACGTAATTAAATTTAATTTCTCACCTAAAAAATCTACGTATGATAAAAATTTTAAAGAAGTCATGTTAAAAATCGCGTTAAAAAATTTACAGACTGCAAATCTAAAAAATTATTGGGCGTTTTTACGCGGTTTATGGGGGAGTGCCGGCAATTTATATTTTCCTAAGTCCGGCTATTATTTAAATTTAAAGGCGCATTCTGAAATTTTTAATCTCACTCAAAAATTTTTAGACCGCACAGATTTACATTGGTCGCTGCATAAAAATAATTTTACGTTGCGCAACCAGGAAGATATTGTTACGTTTACGGGCAATATAAATTTATCCGGAGTTGCTTTAAAACTTGAAGACCGCGCAATTATCAACGAACTTAGAAATCACGCAAACAGATTAAGTAATTCAGAGGCCGCAAATATAAAACGTTCAGTGAGTGCGGCATTAGAACAGATTAAATTAGCGCGTTACATTCTCGAAAATGATTTATTAAAAATTTTACCGGAACATTTGCGCGAAATCGTGTTACTGCGTTTAAAATACCCCGAATTAAATTTAAGCGAATTGGGTGAGAAAATAACTCAGGCGAAATTATCTAAAACTGCTGTAAAATATCGCTGGTCTCGTATCAAAAAAATTCTCGAACAAAATAATTTTTAATTCTTAATTCACAGGAGGAATTTTTCAAAATGAAGCTCAAAACATTTTCACCAAGTGATGTCAGCGGCAAAAAAGTTTTAATGCGTGTTGATTTTAACGTTCCGTTTAAGAATGGCAAGGTTACAGATAACGCCCGTATTCTTGCTCACACAAGCACGCTTAAAAAATTATTAGATGCCGGTGCAAAAGTTGCATTAGTATCGCATTTCGGAAGACCAAAAGGCAAAGTCGACCCAGCATTCTCGTTAAGTCAAATCGTTCCCGATATTGAAAAAGCTTATGGTTTAAAAGTCGTCTTCGTTGATGATTGTGTAGGCGATAAAGTTGCGGACGCTGTGAATAATTTAAAGGCCGGCGAAATTGTTGTCCTTGAAAATTCGCGCTTCCACCCCGAAGAACAGAAGAACGACCCCGAATTTGCAAAGAAGATGGCCGCGCCGTTTGATGTATTTGTAATGGACGCTTTCAGCGCATGTCATAGAGCAGATGTTTCGACATGCGGAGTTATTGATTACGTTGCTAAAGCATTTGCAGGCGATTTGTTACAGCGTGAAGCCGAAATGTTAGGTGCAGTCAGTGAGACACCGGCCAAGCCTTATGTTTTGATTTTAGGCGGTGCAAAAGTATCAGACAAAATCGCTATCGTTGGAAATTTATTAAACAAGGCTACAACGATTTTAATCGGCGGCGGTATGGCTTACACTTTCTTAAAAGCTCAAGGCAAGGAAATCGGTAAATCGCTTTGCGATAGTGAGAGACTTGATTTCGCACGCGACACACTTAAACAGGCGGCTGAAATGGGTGTAAAAATTTTATTGCCTGTTGACAGCGTTATTGCTTCCGGACTTGATGCTAATGATGTCTCTGTAACGTCAGTTGATAATATTCCGGCTGATAAAATGGGTTTAGATATCGGGCCTGAAACGATTAAATTATTCACGAAAGCTCTTGAGGGCGCGAAGTCAATTTTATGGAACGGGCCTATGGGCGTTTTTGAGGACGAAAAATTTGCAAAAGGTACAAGCGATTTAGCTCAGGCTGTTGCGGCAATGACTGCTAAAGGTGCTGTAACAGTTATCGGCGGCGGTGATACGGCTTCAGCAGTAAGACAATTCAAAGCGGCTGATAAAGTTTCACACGTTTCAACCGGCGGCGGTGCAAGTCTTGAGTATTGCGAAGGTAAAAAATTACCCGGCATGTATCCTTTTAAAATCGACTAATCTTAAATTTAACTTGTAAAGGAATTTTTAATCATCATGAAAAAGATATATTTATACGGTAACTGGAAAATGAACATGACTGTTGCTGAGACTAAAAAATTTTTTGAGGGTTTTAGCTCACAGTATCAGCCTTATAAAAATGACGCTGGTTTAGAAGTTGGCGTATTTGCTCCGTTTACGTCGTTATGGGCGTTAGCAGATTGTGCGAAAAATTTAGGCATAGTCTTCGGCGCAGAGAACGTTTATTCAGAGGACAAAGGCGCGTTCACCGGTGAAGTATCAATACCGATGTTGCAGGAGATTGGAATTAAATACGTTATTCTTGGACACAGCGAACGCAGACATATTTTTAACGAGCCTGATGAGATGATTGCTAAAAAAGTTAAAGCCGTTCTCGCTGCTGGTATGACCCCGATTTTATGCTACGGCGAAACACTTGAAGAGCGCGAAGGCGGAAATACTTTCAAAGTTATGGAACGCCAATTAAAATCAGCGATTGACGGTTTAAGTGCTGATGACGTTAAAAAAATAATTTACGCTTACGAGCCTGTATGGGCAATCGGTACGGGTAAATCGGCGACTTCAGAGCAGGCTCAAGAGGTTTGCGCGTGGTCAAGGAATTTAATCGGCATTAAAGACGTAGTTATTTTATACGGCGGAAGTGTCAAAGGCTCGAACGCTAAAGAATTATTATCAATGAATGACATCGACGGAGCTTTAGTCGGCGGTGCGTCATTAAAGCCTGATGCGTTTATTGAAATTTATAAAGCTTACAAAGCCTAGTTAATAAAAAATTTCCCTCTGTGTTCAGCCAAAAATACGGAGGGAGTTTTTTTGCACTTTGATTTTCAAAATTTCAGGAGGTTAAAAATTGAGTATGTTTAAAAAATTTACAGCGGCCATGATTTTAGTTGCGTTGTTTGCAATTCCGGCGTTCTCTGCTGATGAGGCAAACAACCCGATTAACGCATTGAGCCAACGTCCCGAAAAAAGCATTTATGCTATGACGCAGGTTAAAAATTTGAGTGGCTTTTTATCATGGTTATTATCGCGTGAAAATTTGAATATCGCCGCTAAATTTGCTGAAGACGGAATGCTTGACGCAGACACAATCGAAATTATTTGTAATATTGTCGAAAATCTTAATTTAACGGACACGGCTTTAATTGGCGGTAATGATACTGGAACTATTGACGCGTTTTTTGCGCAAGCTGCCTTCAAAATCAAAGACGGTAACGAAGAATTATTGCAGAATTTTAAATCGGGGAAAGCTGATGCTAATGACGTTGCAAAATT
>CAJODZ010000048.1:7983-10084 GCA_905233645.1 uncultured Synergistales bacterium
TGCTTGCATCAATGCTTGATGTTAAATTTGACAACGGCATTTACACGATTAGCAGTATGGCATTTTTAAGCGTTATGCCCGACGATGTATTTATACTTGCTTCATCAGTCGAAGAGATTTTCAAGGCTGTAGCTGCTTATAAAGGGGACGCTCGCGCGATTGATAATATTGCCAGAAAATTTGACACGCCTGATTTTATTTATACTCATAGCGATTGCGGTTTACTTGGTTCGTTTGATAAGGACGTTGAAAAAGAGATTGCGAAATATTTCAAACAGCCTCTTAATATAGAGACAGCTTTTAACGTTCAGCCGGATAAATTCATTTTGAGTATGTACGGGAATTTCAGAGAGGCTTTAGCTGATAAATATACGGCTAAAGTTGATAAATACGTTCCTGTTAAAGGCGGTCATATAAATTTTGATGCTGTTGGCGGTGCTGGAAGTCCGTTATTTGCCATAGGCATGACTATTGATATGGACGAGATTAAAGATTTAAGCGTGTTCAAAGATTTGTTAAATAATATTAAGTTCATAAGACGTTTCGGGATTACAAATGATGACTTAATCAAATTTTTAAATGGTGCGTTCTCACTTGTAATAAATGATTCTGTTCCGTTTATGGGTTTGAAATTACCTGCGGTGTTTTTCTCACAGACAAGCGAAGCAGCTCCGGCAGTCTTTGAAAAATTAGCGAACGCGAAACAATTTAGCGAAATCAAGACGGATTATGCTTACTGGGAAAAATTATTACAGGCCGACAATTCGTTAAGTCCTGTCTCTTGCTTAGTTGGTAAATCAGGCAATACGTTAGGTGTTTCGATAGCTGAAGCAACAAGTTTTGCGGCGAGACCGGTTTTAAATCCAACGTTGCAGAATATTGCGGACAGCGAAGGTTTTTCAGCTTTATGGGCAGATTTTGGCGGTTTTCAGAAATGGCTTCAGGATACTGGTGCGCTTGGAATGTTCGGTATGATAGCGATGGCCAGCGGTGCAGGAGAAGAATATAAAGCCTTTGCCGATATCATGAACGCTAAATTTTCAGTGCCGTATATCTCGTTTAGTGTTCCTGCGATTGAGATGATGAACTTTGAATTTGGTTTAGCAGATGTTCCGGCGGGTGAGGGTGTTTTATCGAAAGTCGCAGACGCTTATGTAAAATTTGGTAAAAAATAAGTTTCGCGATTTTTAGTTCATGCGTTAAAATCTTAAAATCCTTGAACAAGGACGACTGCTTTTTTGGTGCTTCCAGCTTTCAGCGAGTTTAATAATAAATTGTTCTGAAGGTCGGGAGCATTTTTATATAAAATAATTAAATCGGAGGTTGAAAAAATTTTGAACACTATTAAAACGAGACTTGAACGTTTAAGAGATTTAATGCGCAAAAATGAAGTTGATGTATTTGTGCTGTTAGTTGAAGAGCGTGCAAATTCCGAAAGTTGCCATTATATTTCAGGTTTTAGAGGAAGTTCAGCGGCGTTAATTATTGACAACGAACGCGAAATTTTAATTACTGACGGACGCTATAAAACTCAGTCTAAAAATCAATCGCCTTTTGAAATTATTATTCAGTCAAAAATTTCGTTACCTGATTTTATTGCTGAACATATTAAAAATTCTGATTACAAGTCCGCAGGTTTTGAGGCCGGTAAAATTTCGCAAGCTACATTTGAAAAATATTTCGCTCCCATAAAAATCAAGTGGTTCGACGCTTCAAATTTTATCCCGCAATTACGCCGCACTAAAGACGAGACCGAAATTAAAAATATTAAACAGGCTGCTTTAATTGCTCGTAACGCTTATGGAAATGCTTTAAAGCAAGTTAGAACTGGTATGAGCGAGGTTGAATTTGATATTATTTTAATCGGCGAAATTAAAAAGCTTGGTGCTGAAAAAGGTTGGGCGCACGATGATTTTATTGTAGCTTCGGGCGAACGTTCTGCGATGTGTCATGCTCCTGCGACTTCAAGAACTTTTAAGAGCGGCGATACTGTTACGGTTGATTACGGTGCGATGTTTGAAGGATACATGAGCGATATAACACGTAATTTTGCATTAGGAACGCCCGATAAAAAATTCACTGAGATAAATAAAATTTTGCT
>CAJODZ010000049.1 GCA_905233645.1 uncultured Synergistales bacterium
AATACAATGTTTTATCAGCCGAGTCAATGGTAAAAATATCACATATAAATACTCTGTTACAGAGGTTATGTTAATTGTGAAGACAGGTTCTTATTATTTTGTTTGAATACTTTTCAATTTCATCAATTTTCACATATTCGGATCGTAACGTTTGATTTTAAGCGCCGGACTTAATGATTGTTTCAGGTCGTCAACGAGTCCGGCAATATTAAGGAGATCAAAATCACCATGAATGACGATTTTACGACAGATAACTTGACAACGGAGAATAAATCAACGTTTCAGCAATTTATTGAGAATGCGCTCGGCGATATCGCTAAAGCCTCAAGAACAGCACGCAGGGAACATTCAGTAAATTTTGACCTTGATAAAACTAGAGTCCGCTTTGAATGCAGCGTAACAACGGACTATTACGGAAATATTGAGTTAAACAAAAGCAAGGACAATGAAGGACACAAAATCATTTTTGAACTTGCGCCACTTGTACTCGATTATGGCGATATGCCTTTTTAATTTTGAAGGAGGAATAATTATGAAAAATATCGAAGCAAAAACAAGAAAAGAATACGAAGCAATGCAGTATGCAGGCATGACAACGGCTGAAATTATTGCAGCTAAAGAAGCTCAAATCGAAGAGTGTAAAAAGAATATTGAGATTCTGGAAGAGTTAGAGATCGACTTGCGTGACATAGTCAACCGCCATAACAAGACTATTAACAAGCTCTATGACGATTATTCATGCGATATTTGGAACAGCGACGCAAGCGAAGCCATTGATGAATGCAGTGCTGAAGCCGATGATATTGAACGCAGAACTCGCAGCCTTTATGAAGAGATTTACGCGTTAGAAAATGAAATTCAAGAGATGACCGAGCAGGACGCTTGGAAAGGACGTTATCATGACTAACAATTTAACGGTACTGGATATTCTCTACGAATGCGATGACATGATTGAGGCCATTTGCGGAAAATGCTGGCAAAACGATCAAGACAACAATGACCGATCAGACTCGTGCCTATTGCGTAAAAAGTCTTGCTGGTATTACGAAAAAATTCAGCAGGAATTAAAACCTCTAGCGGAAGCTCTCACAAAGAAGATCGACGCATTAGGCGAAGAAATTCAACGTGAGCATGACCAGCTCAAAGAAGAATACGACAGAGAACAACAACGCGAATACGATGGCTACATGGCAATGCTTAACGAGGATTATATACGCGATTGCTGTGGCTCTTGGACACCTTGGAGGCCGGAATATGTCGATTATTGATTATGAAAGTAATTATCCCGCACGCAGAATGGCATTCTGGAGAGAATATGCTTATGACTTTGACCAGTTAACACGCGATTTAAAAACGCATTTAGGTGATAGACCGTTAACGGAGGAAGATAACGCGATTATAAACAGTCTGCTACCACTGCTTAGGCAATGCAGAAATCTCACAATGACTCGTTATGCAACAACGATTAACGAGTATGTCGAACACGAACAGAAATTACAGGAGGATTTATCATTATGATTTTTCAACGCGCTAAACGATTACAATCAAAATTAAGGCTCGGTATCACTGGAACGTCAGGAAGCGGAAAAACGTACAGCGCACTACTTTTGGCAGCTGGATTAGGCGGACGTATTGCAATGATTGATACTGAAAACGGCTCAGGCTCATTATATGCAAATATATGCGATTATGACGTATGTACACTCAATGCGCCATATACGGTTGAAAGATATTTGACTGCGTTAAAAGAAGCTGAAAAAGCCGGCTATGACGTGATTATTATTGACAGCTTGTCACATGAATGGAGCGGCGAAGGCGGTATTCTCGAACAACATGACCTGATTACGGAAAAAATGCGCGGAAATTCTTTCAGTTCATGGAGGCCAGTTTTACAGAATCATAACAAATTATTATCTGCTATGCTGGCCTCGCCGGCTCATATTATAGCAACAATGCGCTCAAAAACTACTTATGCTCAAATCGAAAACGACCGCGGACGCACTGAAATTAAAAAAATCGGTTTAGCACCTGTACAGCGCGACGGCATGGAATATGAGTTCGGAGTCGTCTTTGATCTAAATTCTGAACACGTCGCTACAGTATCAAAGGATAGAACAGGACTGTTTGACGGTCAAGCCTTTAACATTAACTCACAAACCGGCGAATTGTTAAGAGATTGGCTCAATTCCTGTGAAATTCCTACGACAAGCGATAATCCGATTCTTAAGCAACGCGCAAAAACCATATACGGCAAATTCTTAAATCTTTATGACAACGATCAAGAGCGCGCGAAAGCTGTGATAAACGCCATTATACCCGATAAACCGTCAAGCCAATGGACTGAACAAGATTTAATTAAGCTTGATAGCGAATTTGAGAGCCGTCAATCAGAGTCCGAAGCCATGCAAGAACCGAAGGAGGAATCACCAGAATGAAATATTTTTTATACGCATTTTCTGGGAATCTTATAGCGCTTCGTAATAAAAAGGGCTTAACGCAGGCTCAGCTAGCTAAAAAATTAGGCGTGACTGAAACTAGTATCCGCTGTTATGAAAAAGATCGAAATTTCCCGTCGATAGATAAGCTCATAAACATGTGCAATTTTTTCAACGTCAGCCTTGATTATTTATTCACTGAACATTCGGAGGAAAATTAAATTGAATGCACTTTTTGAACGTTTGAACGCGCAACGCGAAAAAATTATGAAGCGCAAATCACATGAACAGACACACGAAGACGACGAATCGCATTTTCAGATTTGCCCTATGTGCGGTTCGAAAAAACTAGTTATGAATTCCGGCTGCTGTAATTGCTTGAATTGCGGGTGGAGCGCATGCGGTTAATCATGATTGACATTTTAATGTTCGGTGCCGGCTTAATCACTGGCACTTTGATTTTCTGCGTCGTTGATGTGTTTGTTAATTGGCTGAATGAACGGGAAGAGGCTAAAAATATTCTTGACAACTGATTTTAACGAATATGAGCAGCTCATTAAAAGCTTCTTTCAGGACATAAAAAATAATCCTGAACTTGACTATATTTTCAGTGAGCAGAGCGGACGCACTTTTGACGGCTACTGGAAATATTTACACGCTGATAATGAGCTTTATAAAAAGGCCGTGCAAGCCATGGCAAAATATTTTTTTAAAATCAGTTCTGAAGATATCACAAATTTATTTAAGCAACTGGACGAAAAGGAAATAACGCAGCGTGAATCTGAAGCGCTTGTTAACGATTACGACGAGAAAAAACAGCGCGATAAATGGATCAAGTTTATAAACGGAATTAAAAATTATGGACGACTTTAAATTTTATCGGAGGTCAATATTTTGAAAAAAATCTATAACATAGCAGTTGCAACATCAAGCTACACAACAGCCAGCGGTCGCAAGCAAAGCACATGGGATAATATCGGCTCTGTTTTTGAAAGCGACGACGGCAAAAAATTCATATTGCTCAAAGCTCACGTCAATTTATCTGCATTACCACGCAAGGACGGCAGCGAGTGCGTTATGTGTTATCTTTTCGACTCAAATCAGAACGGTAACAGCCAGCCGGCAAATAATAACCGCCCTGCAGCTTACAAAGGCAGCTTCTACAATCTCGACAACGATTTTTTAGACACGCCGGACGAATTCACAAAAGGCGCTAATTAGATAATTTTTCTTTAATCCGTTGCTTAAAATTGTGTTAGGATATGCACGAAGGGACAAAAAAACCCGCATATCCTAATTTTTTTTAGGTGTTGGATATTCGGGAAAGCATTTGAAAAGCAAACTTGAATTGTCCAGTAATTATAACCAATTTGAGCGCGCTTTTCAATGTTCCTTAAATTTTGATATACATTCAGGAGGCTACATTTATGGCTGTGCCAGATATTGATTATGAAGATGTGAGACGGCAAATTTATGGTTTCATGCGCTCGATCCCGTTTCCGCCGATTGAGAATAAGCCGATCGAATTAGACGGAAAAAAACACCGCTTTAAAATTGACGGAGATAAACACTCTGAAACAAGCGGAGAATATAAATTTTATACTGATGGTGTACCTGCAGGTTACGCTTTATCATATCGGTCAGGTGAGTGCATAAACTGGTCTTATCAATTTCCACAAAGCGGAGATTTCAAACTCTCAAAAAAGCAATTACGAGAATTTCATCAGCAGGCGCTCGCACAACGTAAAGAACGCGCAGCCAAAATCGAACAGGAGCAAAAAGAACACAGCGCGGAAGCCGAAAAAATTTTTAATCTCGCGCAACCTGTAACGAAAAGCACGCAGCACCCGTATTTACAGGATAAACAGATAACCGGCTTCAATGCTCATATCGACAGTAATAACAATTTGCTGATACCTATCAGGGATATTGACGGACATTTTTTAACAATCCAGACTATAGACACTGACGGGCATAAAAAATTTTTTTACGGCGCACCTATACGGGGCGGATTTTGCAAATTTGACGCAGTTGATACTGATACTGATATCGATACGCCGATATTAATATGCGAAGGATATGCCACAGCGCGCTCAATCCACGAAGTTACTACCGGCGTATTTATGGTCGTTGCAGCCATGAATTGTCATAACTTAATAAAGGTCGCTCATGATTTTAGGACTCAATATCCGGTTCGTAAGATTTTCATTTTGGCTGATAACGACTCTGAAACAGAAAAGAAAACCGGCAAAAATCCAGGCATTGACGCAGCTAAAGAAGCCGTTAATTCAGGTTTTGCAGATTGGTATATCGCTCCTGAGTTCAAAATGCCTCGCAAGCCTTTTGACGACGAGACGCAAGAAGAATATCAAAAGGCCATACACGTAACGCAGGCTCAAATCCAGTTAATAAGGACTGGCACAGATTGGAACGACTTTTTAAGAGCTTACGGAAAAGAGTTCACAGCTGACACCCTGGAGGATAAATTCAGATACGGACTCATGAGCAAGCGTGAACGTGAACTCGCTTCTAAAGTGAAAATAATCAACGCTCAAGACTTGACCAAAAAGGAATTTATGCCGTTAAAATGGGCTGTAGACGGTTTATTACCAGCAGGACTCGCAATATTAGGAGGTCAGCCAAAAGTTGGTAAATCGATTCTAGCGTTGAATTTAGCATTGAGCATTACGATTGGAGGAGTTGCTCTAGGCAAAATCAAGGTCAAGCAAGGCTCAGTATTATATTTAGCACTGGAAGATCCTGAACGCAGATTACAAGGCCGTATCACTAATACAAACATCTCAGGCGTTGACAGTTCGGACGATTTATCAAGGCTCGATATCGTTACTCAAATTCCGCGACAGCACGAGGGCGGACTTGATTTTATTAACTGGTGGCTTGACGCTCATCAGGACGCAAGACTAGTTATAATCGACACATTGCAGAAATTTAGAAAACTTCTTTCAGGCCGTAATGATAGATATAGCGAGGATTATGACGCATTAAGCGATATCAAGAAGCTTGCTGATAAACATGACGTAACGATTCTCGTAATACATCACCTTAAAAAGGGCTTGGATCCTACAGACTGGGTAAACAATTATTCAGGCTCCATGGGAATATCAGGTACGGCAGATACATTGTTACAAATGGCACGCGCAAGGACTCATGACGGAGGCATATTGCATAGGACTGGACGCGATGTTGAAGAAAAGGATTTTGGCTTGAAGCTTGACGGTTTTTGCTGGATTTTATCCGACAATCCAGAAGAGTTCACGCAGCCTAAATGGAAGCGCGAGATCCTGGACTACGTGCGAGAACATGGCGAAACGACTCCGATACAACTTTCGAAAGACTTTGATATATCGCTTGATTTAGCACAAAAAGACATGCAAAGACTATTTAGCGAAGGTTTGTTAAGGAAAGTGCGCAGAGGCGTTTACGACATGAAGAATACCTAACCATATATTTATTTTTATCTAGTTATATATATCTCTCTCTATAAATATATTTTTTTTTTGAGAGAGATATTTTTTTATTCTTTTATATTTTTTATACTGCAGGAAAAAATTTTTTTTGTCGGTTTTGTCCATTTAGTGTTATAAACTTAGTTATAGCAATGTTTTGTGAGTTTTTAGGATTGTCCGTTTGTTGTCCGTTTTTGTCCACTTGATACGATAAATTTAGTATTTTCAAGGGTTTAGCTTTGTCCACTTGCTGAAGTACCCTTTTTTTATAGCAAATGTAGTAATGGACGAGGTTTTATGTACATACGCATCATAAAAAAACATCCCCACATGAAGTGGACAAGAAGTGGACAAACATAAAAGCAGTTGTTGACTAGCTTTAGCTTCGAAGTGGACAAGAGTGGACAAGAAGTGGACAAAGAAAAAAGTGACTTTAGCTTAGTGGTGGCCTATGTTTATCTTATTGAAGTGGACAAGTGGACAAATTTTTATATAGATCAAAAAATTTTTTTAAATTGTCTATAAAATTAAGAACACGTTTTCTAGTATTTGCAACGAAAATTTTCAAACATGAGGCAAACCCAAGTATGCAATTTTTTTAGACCTCAAAAAAAAGTACTAGACTTTCAAACCAATTTAAACTTTAAATATAATTAAACTCGCTCGCATATGAATAAAATGTATTTATTTTTAATGTAAA
>CAJODZ010000050.1:0-11733 GCA_905233645.1 uncultured Synergistales bacterium
TAATTTTAATTTCCAGTTAGGAATTTGCTCAGAAATTTTTGCGAAAGCGTTTAATAATATCTCCGTAGCTTTTTGCTTAGTGCCTAAACGTCCGGCTGTGAAAATAATATTTGAGCGGTCTTTAAAATTTCTAAAAGGTGCAACTTCATCGGGGTTAATTGGATTTGGGACGCAGCCGATTTTATGATTTAGTTTGCGGGTTAAAAGTTCGGCTTTTTCTTGAAATTCTGTTACGACAAAAGCATTATCAAGAATATAGCGTTGAAAATACAATGAAAATGGTACTGTCCAAAACCTTTTACGCAAAATTCTTACAGTAGCCCAACCATCCATTTCAACATAAACTTTGCCATTGGGATTAGCCGATTTGTACGCTTTGATAAAATTATAAGTACGTCTGCCAAGATGAAATGTATAAAGCATGTCAATTCGCTGGCCATTCTCTTTTAACCATGTACAAGCATCTTTTATGAAATTACCGGTAATTTTAGGAACAAACTCAATACCCACACCCGGCAAATATTTTAAATTAGGATATTCACCATTTTGATACGTAGCCATAAATGAATTAAAACCTTTGTACTTTGCCATTCCGTAGCTAATTATGCCGTGGTCTTTTAATAAGTGTTGATTAACGATATCGTAAAGAGCGCAAAATGTACGGTCGTGTCGTGTCGTGTCGTGTCATTTTACAAATTTTGTCAAGTTTTTGCAAACCTGACTTTTAAAACTCCCTTCATAAAAATTTAAAAAATATATGCAGTAGCTATTATGTGAGCTAAATCTCTTCGAGTGCGCTTTGAATTTTATAGCCGGCCTTTTTAATTAAAATATCCTTTTTGAACGTCTCTATATCGTAGCGCACCATACGTTTAACTAAATCAATGAATGATACTTTGCGCTTCCAACCTAAAATTTTCTCAGCTTTGCTTGGGTCGCCGAGTAATAATTCAACTTCGGTCGGTCTAAAATATCGGGGGTCAACTTCAATTACTGGTTTGCCCGTTGCTTTGTTAATTCCTTTTTCGTCAATGCCTGAACCTTGCCACTCTATTTCAATTCCAGCCTCTTTAAATGCAAGTTCCGCAAACTCACGCACTGAATGTTTTTCACCGGTTGCAATTACAAAATCGTCCGGTTTATCGTGTTGCAAAATTCTCCACATGGCCTCAACGTAATCTTCACTATGTCCCCAATCACGCTCGGCGTTTAAATTTCCTAAATAAGTTTTGTCTTGTAAACCTAATGCAATTCTCGCCGCCGCTCTCGTGATTTTACGGGTTACAAAAGTTTCACCGCGCAACTCTGATTCGTGGTTGAATAAAATTCCGTTCGAGGCAAAAATTCCGTACGCTTCACGATAATTTACAGTTATCCAATAGGCATATAACTTAGCCGCAGCGTATGGGCTTCTGGGATAAAAAGGCGTTGTCTCTTTTTGCGGTATCTCTTGAACTTTACCGTATAATTCGCTCGTCGATGCCTGATAAAATTTCGTGTGGTTTTCAAGTTTCAAAATCCTAATCGCTTCAAGCAGTCTTAACGTCCCTAAACCATCAGAGTCCGCTGTGTATTCAGGTGTCTCAAATGATACGCGAACATGACTTTGAGCCGCTAAATTATAAATTTCATCAGGTTGGATTTCTTGAACAAGCCTTATTAAATTTGAACTGTCTGTTAAATCGCCGTAATGTAATACAAATTTGTGGTCGCCCTCGTGCAAATCTTTATAAAAATTGTCAATTCGGGCTGTGTTAAAAATTGAGCTGCGGCGTTTCATTCCGTGAACTGTATAGCCCTTTTTTAATAGCAACGCCGTCAAATATGCTCCGTCCTGGCCGGTTATTCCTGTGATTAAAGCTGTCTTCATGTTAAAAATCTCGCCTCCTGATTAAAAATTTAAACTATCTCCCACGTTCCGTTAATAGCTAAATCTCCTGAACGTGTTAAAACACAATACGGTGAAGAATTTATAGGCCCCTCAATGTTGAATGATATTCTAGGATAATCACCTGAGCCGGGCTGAACAATCCATTTTTTATTATATAAATTTATGGCCAAATCTAAACGTTTTTCGCCGACATTTAAAATCTCTAACGGAACTCTTGAACGTAATGTAACATGACCGCTCAAAACCGGAAGTGCATTTTTGCTTTCAGCTTGGTCGCTCTGATAAGTCCAATATAATAAATTTCCGCCCTGCGTCCTTAATGAATAACCAACGCGCAAATCAGGTACAGGCTCTTTAATTTCACCCTCAATTTCTACAAATAACTCATCACTGCGGCTCAATGAGGCTGATAAAGCTTTACCGTCGGCTGTATATAATCCAAAACGTAAAGGTTTGAAATTAACATCATCGTACAAATGACCAGGATTGCGCCATTCTGAAATTAAGTCGCTCGCTTCAGATGATTTTAAATATTCTTGAATACCCTCTGTAATATCGGTCGTATCTAAAGTTTTATGGCCGTGTTCCATGCAAATGACACGTTTACATAATTGCATGACCGCCCCCATGTTATGACTTACGAATAAAATTGTGCGGCCTTCTTTATGACTTATTTCGTCCATTTTGCCCATACACTTTTTCTGGAAGTCCATATCACCAACGGCTAAAACTTCGTCAACAATTAAAATTTCTGATGTTAAATGAGCCGCTATCGCAAATGCTAAACGTACCTGCATCCCGCTCGAATATCTCTTAATAGGCGTGTCTAAAAATTTTTCAACTCCGGCAAAATCTATAATCGCATCAAAATTCTTTCTAATTTCGTGCGTTCTCATTCCTAAAATTGCGGCGTTTAAGAAAATATTTTCGCGTCCCGTTAAATCAGGATGAAAGCCCGTCCCAACTTCTAATAAACTCGCGACACGGCCTTTTAATGAAATTCGGCCTTCGGTCGGGTCAGTAATGCGGCTCAAAACTTTTAAGAGTGTTGATTTTCCTGCGCCGTTATGACCGATTATGCCTATCCTGTCGCCCTGCTCAACGTCAAATGATAAATCACGCAACGCCCAAAACTCTTCAATATCACGTGGCTTTGAACGTTCAGCGAACGGATTTTTTAAACGGCGAGTAAATCTGTGAACGTAATCGCCGAGTAAATCATATAATCTATAATGCCTCTGATGATGTAATAAATAACGCTTTCCTAAATTTTCAACTTTTATCGCAAGCATTTTTTTTAATTATTCCTTTGTAATTTTAAATGAAGTGTTTAAATGAAATCAGCAAATGATTTTTCGGTAGCTCTGAAAAATTTTAACCCGAATATAAATAATAATATCGAGACAACCATTGAAATTATAAATCCTGGCAAGTACAACGAGACTGAAGTCCCCTGAATGCACCACCTGAAACCGTCAATAACCCCAACCATAGGATTTAAACTGTATAACAAACGCCATTTATCAGGAATTGCAGAACTTGAAAAACCAACCGGCGAAATGTATGTACCAATTTGGACAACGAACGGAGCTATATATTGGAAATCACGATATTTAACACCGATTGCCGCAAACCAATAACCAACTCCCAAAGACGTTAACGTTGCTGATAAAAAGAACAACGGCAATAATAAGAACAACGGCGAGGGCATAAATCCATATATCAACATTAAGCCACATAACATCGCAAAAGATATCCCAAAATCAACCATGCTTACACCAACAGCAGAAGTCGGCAATATTATTCTAGGGAAATAAATTTTGCTGACCATGCCTCCCGCTTTTAATACAGAACCTGCGCTCAATCCCATAGCATTTGAAAAATAACTCCATGGCAATAACGCAGAAAATACCATTATCGGATAAGGCGCGCCCTCACTTGGCATTTTAGCGACACGTCCGAATATTACCGTGAAAATTATCATGCTCAATAATGGACGAATAACGCTCCATGCAACACCAACTACTGTCTGTTTATAACGTACAAGAATATCGCGCCAGGCCATGAAGAAAAATAGTTCGCGGTATTTAATTAACTCACGCAAAAAATCAGCGGTAGTTTTGTTAGGCTCGATGATTAAATCAAAATTTTCATCACCGGCACGCATTATTATTTTTTTCAACTTAGTTTTTATGCCCATGTGTAACATGTCTTAAAAAGATTTCCCCCAGATAAAAAAAGTATTTATTTTCAGGTATTATAGCCCATTGCACGATAATATATATACCGGATTACAAGCTTTTAGAAAATAATTTTCGCCAGCCGGTTTTAAATAGTTTGCTTGAACTTGAACGCACTCAAAATTTTTTAAGCCCTTCATTTTTTCATAAGCGATATTAAAATTTTCAGGCGTTATACACGTTAAAATTATGTTCGCATCTAAATTTATTACGTAATCCAAAATCTCATTTAATGCTCCGCCGCTTCCGCCTATGAAAATATTTTGCGGCACTGGAAGTGTTTTAATGATGTCTTCAGCGCGTCCGGAATGAATTTTTATGTTGTGCAACTTGAATTTAGCGGCGTTCAATGCAATTAAATTTACAGCGTCATTCTTAAACTCAACCGCATGAACTTCACAAGATAAATTTTTTAACGCAACACTTATACTAATTGACCCCGTGCCTGCTCCGATATCCCAAAAAATTTTATTATGCTCGTTCAAATCTAACCGCGATAAAATTATTTGGCGTGTAATCTCGTTAGTCATTTTGATATTTTTTAGACGCTCAAACTCAAAATCACGCGGCGTATTTGAATATTTAAAAGGGTCTGAATTTTTTATAAGCATTATCGAATATGACGAAAATTTTTTATTTACAAAATCATTCGCGTTTCCAGCATAAATATTTTCTGAAGTCATGTCTAAATTTTCGCCGATGAAAATTTTTAATTTGCTTTCAGCGTCAACAATCTCATTTAAAATTTTGCAAATATAATCCGGTGAGTTCTTATCGTCGCAAAATAATATTACTTTTTCGCTGCGTTCAACTGTATTTAAAAATTCGCCGGTGTTTAAAATTCTTCCATGCCCCGACAAAATAATTGCATCGTTCCAAGTCTCATTTAAACGGGCGCAGAAGACTTGTAAAGCACTCAAACCGGCCATGACTTTTATATTTGCGTTTGGAAAATTCTTTTTAACGAGAGGCATCAGGCTAAAAATTCCAGTATCGCCGCTGACAAGGATTAACACTTTTTCAAGCGTTGCAATCTTTTGAAAGAGGCTTTTTAAATCGTCAATCAAAATTATATTTTTATCAGGCGGTATTAAATTTGCGTGTGTTTTTGAAGTTATTATCGTGTCAAAATTTTTAATCGCGTCTTGAACTTCGTGTGTTAAATGCAAAAATCTACCCGTCCCAACACCAGCAATTACGATTTTGCACACCCTAAAACGCCCCCGTCATCATTTAAAAAGTAAATTCTAAACCGCATTAAATTTTTTACACGCACTTCACATTTTTTCAACGCGGCTTGAGCTAAATTATCCCAGACCGAATTAAAATTTGCGTCGTCAATAATTTTTACAGCCTGATTAACAGTGTTGCATTCATAAACTCTTTTAATAAGCTCTCTTGAAGCACCAATTAACGCTAAATGACAGCATAAAACTTCAAAACGGCTATCACAAATTTTATTATGTGTTACGAAATTCCCAGCAGCGACTTTTAATAATTTTCCCGGCATTCCTGCGATTATTGCCTCATTAAAATTTAAACGCGCCGCTTCGTCTAAAACATGGCCGATATAATTTTCAGCTTGAATAATTTTTTGAGACTGGATATTAAATAATTGCATTAAAAATTTTTGGCTGATATTTCCGAATGTTATATAAATCTTGTCGCTGTCGAAATTATTTTTAATCACGTTTAATTCAAGGCTTAGACTTTCTAACAAAGCGCGCTCATCGTTAGGTTTTACGTGGCCTGTAGTTCCTAAAATCGAAAGTCCGCCGAGTATGCCAAGTCGAGGATTAAAAGTGTTGAGAGCAATTTTTTCGCCGTCTGGAATTATTATTTTGATTAAAATCTCTTCGCCGTCATTAAAAATTTCGCGCAAATTATTTTTTATAATCATTCTCGGAATTGGATTTATAGCCGGTTCGCCAACAGGAATTTTTAAACCTTCAAGAGTTGCAACGCCAACGCCCTCACCTTTTAAAAATTTTATACCGCCTTGATTGCCCGTTAAAAATATTTCAGCCCCGATAAAAATTCCGTTCGTAATGTCATGAGTTTCAGCCCCTGAATTTTTGATTATTCCCAACAAATTATTATTTTTCACAACGCGCAAATCAAATAGTTCGCCGTCAAGATTTTTGATTAAAACATTTTCAGGGACAACGCCGTTTTTTAAAAACATAGCGCACGCTTTAACAGCACCAGCCGCACAAATTCCAGTTGTATAGCCTGAATTTTTAGGTGCGCTCATAAATTTGTTAAACTCCTTTTTTAAGATTGAATAATTATAGTTAAAACGCTCTGATATAATAAATACGATTTTCAAACAGTCCTTTTAAATTTGCAGAAGGGCTGTTATTTTTTGCAACTACGTTTACCACTACAAAAAAGCTTTCAAAAATTTAACAGCCGCAAAATTTTTCAGCACATCGAGTTTGAAACAAAGTGTTTTTTTTAAGGCGCGTTTTTAAATTTTTCACGATATTTTTAAAGCGTATTATTTTTTTAAATTGCAAGCTAAATTTTAACGACGGAGCTTTTTTATGGCTTAGTTTATAATTCAGCGAACGCAATAAAATTTTTAAATGGAGGTTTGTACACATGCGTTATAAATATTTTTTCGCGCTGATATTTTTTATAGTATTTGCTTTCAAATCTAAGGCGTTCGCTTTTGACGAGGTCAACTGGTTAAACTCAAATATTCTTGGCCGCGTCGAAGCTGTTAAATATAAACCAAAGTTACAGGACGATTTTTACGGTGCTAATAATCTTGAATGGTTAAAAAATACAAAACTCAAGCCAGGACATTCTCGCAATAGCGCTTTTGATGAGTTGCAAGATTACGTTAATAATAATATCAAAAAGATTATGACTGATAAAAATTTAAAAGGCCATGACGCTGAACTCGTGCAAAATTTATATTCGCTCTGGCTGGACTGGGATAAACGCAACTCCGAAGGCATAGGCATTATAAACCGTTATATTGAGACAATCGAAAATATAAAAACTATAAAAGAACTCAACGAGTATTTTAAATCGCGTGAATGTTTGTATTATGGGTCGTTAATTTTTGGCTATTCATTGGGTTATGATAATTTAAACTCATCGCTTTATAATCTCGAACTCATCGCAACCGGTTTAATGTTAGGCGACGCTGCCGAATATAAAAATTTAACGCCTAACGGCCAACGTACTAAAAAATTTCAAGAGGGTATTGCGTCGTACATGTTGCGGAGACTTGGTTATAGTGAGAATGACGCAAAAAATATTTTAGAGAAGAGCTTTGCGTTTGAAAAATCTATCGCCGATTTTATGATGACTTACGATGAACGGGAAAACCCCGAAGCCGTTCAGAAAATGTATAACCCCGTGAGTTATGCTGAAATAAAAATGCGTTCTAAAAATTTTCCAATGGCTGAAATTTTAGAGGCTCGTGAAGTTAAATCGAATTTGACAAATTTGCAAGAACCGAAGTGGCTTGAAGGGTTGAACTCACTTTATAACGCTGATAATCTCGAAAATATCAAAGCTTATTTAATCCGCAATACAGCCTCAAAATATATTACCCGTATTGATGAGCCGGCTTATCGTGAATTTCAAAAATTACAGCGCGAACGTTCAGGAATTACTCAATCAAAACCAGATGAAGAGTTAGCGGCTGAGTTTGTTCGTTCATTTGTTCCGGTGTCGGTGTCAAAACTTTACGTGAAACAATTTGTTCCGCCCGAAATTAAAAAAGACGTTCAAAAAATTATTCTTGACGTTATAGATTACTACCGTCATTTATTAAATTCAGAAGAGTGGTTATCAGAGCAGACGCGTTTAAAAGCTATCGAGAAATTAAATAATTTAACTCCGCGCGCGGCTTATCCTGATAAATGGGAGGATTACTCAAGCTTAAATATTATCGCTCCCCAAGACGGCGGAACTCTTTTAAAAGCGTTTGAGGCGTTAGATATTTTTAACCGTAAATTATTTTTGAGCAAGTTAAACACCAAAGTTGACCGCGAATTATGGATTAGTGATATCACGCAAGTCAACGCCTATTATTCGCCTTCAAATAACGAAATTAAAATCATAGCCGGAATTTTGAGCGGTGATTTTTATAATCCTGAAATGTCAATCGAAGAGAAGTTAGGCGGCATCGGAATGGTTATAGGCCACGAAATTTCACATGCTTTTGATACTGTCGGAGCGCAATTTGATAAAAACGGCAACATGAAAAACTGGTGGACTGATGACGATTATAAAAAATTTCAGGCTCGCGCCGACAGGTTAATTAAATATTTATCAAGCATAAAAGTTACGCCCGAAGGAGATTTTTATAACGGCTCGCTTGTTCAGACCGAAACTATAGCTGACATGGCCGGTATTAAAGCTATGCTCGGACTTGCGAAAAATTATCCTGATTTTGATTACGCGAAATTTTTTAAAGCTTACGCTAATTTATGGAAATTTATAGGCACGCGCGAATATATTGACATGTTAATAAAACTTGATGTTCATGCGTTAGCTTATTTAAGGGTAAATGTTATCGTCCAACAGTACGAAGAATTTTATAAAGCGTTTAATATTAAGGCCGGCGATAAAATGTTTTTAGCTCCTGAAAATCGTGTGGCCGTTTGGTAGTAAAAATTTTAATTTTTTGGAGGGATTTTATTATGTTTAAGAGAATTATTTTTGCGTTAGTGTGTGTTTTTGCGTTTTTCAATTTAAGTTCCAGCCTCGAAGCAAATATTAACGTCGGCGATTTGAAAGCGGCTCACGAGACTAATCAAATAATTATTGTCGCTGTTACGAGAGGCTCTGAGGCAAAATTAACGTTCTATCAGCAAAATTATGATAATGGCGAATGGGACGTAATTTTAAAATCAAAAGCCTTTATCGGTAAAAACGGACTTGGCAAAACTCGCGAAGGTGATTTAAAAACTCCGGTCGGCACTTTCAAATTTACTCACGCATTCGGAATTAAAGACGATCCGGGTTGTGAAGGTTTTGATTATGTAAAAGTTGATGATACGTATTATTGGGTTGGCGATGTAAATTCTGACCGTTATAACCAATTTGTTTCGACGCGCGATTATTCGGATTTTAATAAAAACGACAGCGAACATATTATTGATTATGTGCCTCAATATAATTACGCGCTGAATATAAATTATAACGAGGACGGGACACCAAATTTAGGCTCGGCGATATTTTTGCATTGTGTTGGACGCAGACCATATACCGGAGGTTGCATTGCTGTTCCTGAAAGAATTATGAGCAGGATTTTAAAAGCCGTTAAAGCTGATTGCAGAATTATTATTGATTATGAAAGCAAACTCGAAAGCGGCGAAGGAGATTATTAAATTCTAAATGCGTAAAAAATTATTTGTAGCTTTAAGCTTAGTTTTTATATTTGCAGCGTTGAGCGGCCAAGCCTTTGCTGTATCGTTGACGCTTGAAGAAAAAGTCGGGCAATTATTTTTTATTCGGCCTGAACAATTAAATTTGGATTTGGACAACGATTTTATTCATGACCCCAAAACTGAAGGCGTTAAAGAATTATCGAGCGAAATGGCTGAAACGATGCATAAATATCCTGCGGGCGGGTTTGTAATTTTTGGAAAGAACATAAACACTCCTGAGCAGTTAAAAAAGTTCGTGTCCGCTTTAAAAAATTCTTATCCGCTCACACCTTTTATAGCCATTGATGAAGAGGGTGGACGCGTCGCGAGAATTGCTAACAGCAAAAATTTCAACGTCCCTAAAATTAAGAGTGCAGCAAGTTTAAAAAATCCTAAACAAGCTAAAAACGCGGCTGTAAAAATTGCGGCTTATCTTGTTGAATATGGCATTGACTGGAATTTTGCGCCTGTCGCTGATGTAAATTCAAACCCTGAAAATATCGTAATTGGCAACCGTGCATTCGGCTCAGACCCTGAATACGTTGCAAAAATGGTGAGTGCTTATCTTGACGGTTTGCACGCTAAAAATATTCTTGGCCTAGTAAAACATTTTCCAGGACACGGCGACACGAAGGGCGATACTCATAACGAGTACGTTGCTGTTGATAAGACGTGGGACGAATTGAAAGAAGTTGAGTTAATTCCGTTCGTGAAAAATTTTGACAAGGCCGGAGCTGTTATGATTGCGCATATAACTTTACCGAATATAACGAGTGATAAATTGCCTGCGACGCTTTCGAAAGAGTTAATCACTGGCAAATTACGCGGCGAATTAAATTTCAAAGGAATAATTCTCACCGATGATTTATACATGGGCGCGATTAGAAATTCTTATAATTCAGCGGAAGCGGCTGTACTAGCATTTGAGGCTGGGAATGACATTTTGTTAATGCCTGAAGATTACGAGAGTGCTTTTAAAGGGATTTTGAATGCTGTAAAAACCGGCCGTATCTCTGAAGAGAGATTAAATCAAAGCGTAGAACGAATTTTAAAATTTAAAGGAGTATTTAAAAGATGAAGTTTAATTTAAAAATCAAAGCGTTTTTAATATTTGCGTTAATATTTTTGACAATGCCTGTTGAAAAATCTTTTGCGGATAATGATTTTGTTATGAAATTTACTGATTTAGCGTCGTTAACATTGAGTTCTATTGATAAAAGACCATTTCCAGCTACGATAACTCTTGATTTTCCGCAAGATGAAGACGAGAACACATATAACGCTGCTGATTGTGATTTAAGCGGACTTACAGTAACTCCAAAACTAACGAACGGAAGTGTTGCATCATTTAATTTTGATAAAACGACCGGTATATTGACGATAACAGCAAATAATTTAGGAATATCCGGCTTTGAGATTGAATATTACGGCACGATAAAAACTCCTAACGGGAATACTTACGAAGCATCAATCGTAGCAATAGCCATTAGCGACGCGACAGTAGAAGTTACGAACGACGGCCAACACAATTTGCACAATGATAATTATTCAAGCAGCGGCGGCTGTAATTTAGGATTTAATATTTTATTTGCGTCGTTAGCGTTAATGCTTTTCAAAAAAATTTAAATGCATAAAAAACCTGCGCCCCTAAAAAGACGCAGGAATATTTTTCATAAAAGTCTATTGATAGTGATAACCGTCAATAAATTTGCCAATCGATTTGCCGTCCCGTAAAACGTTATTCCCCGATATTGTATATGTTCCGTTATGGCGTTCTACTTTACCTTGATACCAATTCGCTTCAACCGTGTCTAAGCTGTTACCGTTTCTGCCGAGTACAACAACCCAATGCGGTCTATTGAACACTAGAATATCGCCTGCTCTTATCTCATTTGGATTTGTGAAATGTGTTCCACTTCGCGGAGTATCTTTGCCAAACATGTATTTTACAAAATCTGCGGCATATGCTGCACACCCTGTATTACCAAGATTAGGCAAAAGTTTCGGCTTTTGACTTCCGTTGTATGTAATTCCAGGTTTCCAACGCGCATCATTTAAAAAGTTAGTGTACTTAGTTACGAAATCGCCGCCCGGATTTGGTGTAGGTTGGCTAAAAATCGATTTACTAACCCAACGGTCTTTTGTGCCGTTTGAAACAGGATAGCGAACGTAATAGGCTTTATTATTCTCTTGCTGCTGCATAGCCTCT
>CAJODZ010000050.1:11859-15739 GCA_905233645.1 uncultured Synergistales bacterium
TAACACGTATTATGATGTATTAATGGCTGTTGTAGCGTTTCTAGCTTCTGCCATTCCGTATTCACGCCAATGTTTTAAATATTTCCAGTGATTATTACCGCCAGTTCCAAAAGCTTGACGCAAATCAGCATAATTATCTCTATACGTACCAACGTTAAAGTAACGGCTAGCTTGTCTACCTTCTTTTATGCCATCCGTCTTAAAATGATTATAAAGTGCTGCCCAATCAACTTGACCATTGTGAGTAAAAGCCTTTTTTAAATCAGGATACGTGTTAATGTAAAACTGAGGGTCATAAATTGAGCTTGAGCTTCTGCCTTCTTTTACGCCATATTCCCTCCAATGCTGTAATAGACGGTCGTGGTCATAGCCGAAAGCTCTTTTTAAATCGCCGTACTTGTCCGCATAATATATCCTGTCGCATAAAATATCATCAAGATTGTCTGTAACTGGTTCTGCTATCGCTGTTCCGCAAAATATAAACATAACCGCAATAACAGCTACAAAACAACATAAGTGCAAAAATTTTTTCATCAAAAAACACCTCTTCGTTTTGAATAAAATTTTTTAAATTTTTAAAGCTTCGTCATTTTCGCACATTAAAAAAATCTGGTATATGTTTTTTTACGTAGCGATTAACGCATAAAAAGCCTTTTTAAGCCAATGTTATAATTTTTCACATGACAACGCATAAATTTAATCCAGAAATTCGCGACAAAGTTACAGGACTTTTAACACGCGATGAGTTTCAAAAAATGGCAAGGCAAAAAATCAGGACGGGCGAATTTGGACTTGCTTTAATCTGGTTTAATATAGACAACTTCAAAATTTATAACGAAGTCTTTGGTTACGAAAAAGGCACAACACTTTTACGCGAAGTTGCAGAAATTTTAAAAGTTATTTTTCCGATAAATCATAATATTTTAGCTAGGTTCAGTGATGACAATTTCGTTGTAATGTCCGGTTGGTGCGCTCTTGAAGATAATATCGAGGCTGTACAAAATTCATTATACAGATTACATAAAAATGCAACTCTAAAATTACGCGCCGGAATATATTTTCCATCACATGCTGATGATATCGCTATATCTTGTGACCGTGCAAAAATAGCCTGTGATGCTATTCGCAAAAACCATAGTATAAAATCGTGCATGTATCATGAAGATATGAGTACTAATTTAACGCAGCGTCAATATATTCTTGATAATTTATCAAACGCTTTCAAAAACGATTACATAAAAGTCGTCTACCAACCCATAATAAGAATTTTGACGGGGAAGATTTGCGAAGCTGAAGCGTTATCACGTTGGGAAGACCCCGAATTAGGCTATATATCACCGAACGATTTTATTACGACGCTTGAGCAATATCGAGAAATTCACAGGCTGGATATTTTTATATTAAATAAGGTTTGCAGCGCGCTAAAAAAACGTTTGGAAAATAATTTGCCGCTGTTGCCAGTCTCAATAAATTTATCGCGCTTGGATTTTGAATTATGCGATATCTTTCACGAATTTGAACATTCAATCACAAAAAATAATATCCCTCGAAAAATGCTCAAAATTGAAATTACAGAAAGTGTTTACAGCGATGATATGACAATTTTAGATTTAGGCATTGAAAAATTCAGGGCTAATGGTTATGAGGTATGGATGGACGATTTTGGCTCAGGCTATTCATCATTAAACGCCTTAAAAGATTATCATTTTGACACGATTAAATTCGATATGAAATTTTTGAGCGGTTTTAATAAAAATTCACGCCGTCTAAAAACTATTTTAAGCTCAAATTTATCAATGGCTAAACAGATGGGCATTCAAACTTTAGCTGAAGGTGTCGAAACCCAAGAACAATACGAGTATTTGCAATCAATCGGTTTTGAAAAAGCACAAGGTTATTTATTTGGTCGTGCGATGAATTTAGATGATGTTTTTGCGTTAGAAATGCCTTATGAAAATTTCAAAGACGCTGAATATTATTCGAGGCTTGGTAAAATCGAAATGCCTTCACAAGATTTAATGCACAGGCCGGATTACGAAATTGCGGACGTTCGGAGCATGGCATTATTAGAATTTTGTGCTGGTGATGTTGATGTTATTGCCCAAAACAAAAGTCATGCTCTTTGGTTAGAAACTACAACGCCGCGCGAACTCGAAATCATCAAAGAATTTTTAATGCGGATTATGTTAAGCCGAGTTGCAAAAACTTTTTACATTTTTATGAACGGAAATTGTTTAAGCGTAAATTTAACTCCCGCAGCCTCAAATTTAAGAACCGGTGCGGAAGCTTGGCTATCTGTTCATTACGACATTACAAGAATACCGAAGTGTAAAAATAATATTCATTCGCCACGCGATACATATAATTGTTTACGCGAAATTCTTGACGGAGAAATTTTACAGCTGGACTAACTTTTCAAAAAACGTTTTAGCATTTAACAAAGCGTTGTTTAAAATTTCTACGTTATCTATTTTGCAATAACCTTGAGCCGAAAAACTAGCTCCGCCGCCTTTACCGTTTAATTGCGAAATTGTTTGCTTGAAAATATTTCTGACATCAATTTTTTTATCGTCCTTATTTGTGCTAAACATCAAAAACGCTCCGTCGGAATTTTCAGCAGCGATAAGAGCGATAACATTATTATTAGCTGTAAGAATTTTAGAAAGTGCTTTTGCGTCGTCCTGTGAAGAATTTTCCATAACGTGAGCTATGATTTTATAATCACCCGAAATTTCAGCACTGCTAATTAAATTTTCAGCTAAAGGTGTTAAAAAATGTTGTGTTAGATTTTCGGCGTTGATTTTGAGTTCATGAATTTGATTTTTTAAATTTAAAATTTTCTCAGTGATATTAAAATCGCCGCAAACTAATTCATTTTCAACATCTTTAACCTCATGCCACAAATCATTTAACCAACGATAAGCCGCACGCCCGCAACGTAAATAAATTCTTGAGCCGCCTTTGTGATTTTCAAACGAGATAATTTTTATCAAACCGACTTGGCCTGTTGAATTTACATGAGTTCCGCAACAAGGCACGTAATCAGCTTCACCAACTTTAACAATTCTAATTGGCGGAACTGCTTTAGCGGCTGGCATTTTACGAGCGTGTAATTTAATTTCGTCCATGCTTGGAAAAATAATTTCGACGGGTAAATTTTGCCAAACGATTTCATTAGCGGCTGCTTCAGCTTCGAGGATAGTATTTAAATCAATTTGAAAATCCGTATCGAGCGAAACATTATCATTTTCGATACGCATTCTGGCAGTATGAAGGCCGTGTAATTTATGCAACATCGCCGAAAATAAGTGTTGTCCTAAATGCTGTTGCATATGTTCAAAACGACGCTCCCAATTTATAACGCCATGAACATGATTTAAATTTTCGGGCAAAGAATTTTTTAACACGTGAATAATATTCTCTTCTGCGTCTTCACAAACGTTAATTACTTCAACGCCGTCAATAAAACCTAAGTCGCAAGGTTGACCGCCACCGCCTGGATAAAACAAGGTTTGATTTAAAATAATTTCGCAAGTTCCGTCCGGATTATTTTTTAAATTTACGATTGCCGCATCAAATTCCTGAGCGTATAAATTTTCATAATATAATTTTTTCGTTGTCATTTTAGAGCTAAAGCCTCTGATTTCAATTTCAATTTGTTATGTTTATAACACGCGCTCAAAATTGCAATGTGCCACCAAAAATAAATACGTAAGATATTTTGACTAAAACATAATGCAAACATTATAAAAATTAACCCCCATTGTAATGCGTTAAACGTCTCATTATTGAATGCGCTTCTTTTTTGCAATAAACGTACAAAATAAGTTACGAGTGGAATTGTGCCTAAAATGCCACTCGCTAAAAGTGTAGCGAACCA
>CAJODZ010000051.1 GCA_905233645.1 uncultured Synergistales bacterium
ATGAGGCTAACCCTTCCCTACGCTCCATAGGTACTGTTACCTTACGGGCAACATTTGAAAACCTGCGCGGCATTATACCATACAGGCAATTCATCTCCCGCTTGAAGAAGTGGGAGTCTTCTTGCTAGTTAATGATAAAAAAACAGGTCAGCATATTTCAGCCAACCTGTTGCGAAAAAGTTCGTTTAATTATCTGCTTTTTTTCAAACCAACGTGTAAAAGATTGTTCCACGAAAAATACGGGTCTGAAGCAATAATATCGTCTGGTATATCAACACTCCATAAAAGAGGCGAATTAAATGACAGACACCCAAATATAACGTCCGCTTTCCCTGATTTTAAAGCCGATACCCTCTCACCTGAGTTAATGCTGACAAGTTCAATATTCTTTTTGAGCAGTTTGCCTATTTTTGATAAAACAGCAACGTTAAAACCTATAGGCTTGCCGTCGGACGAAAACATATCAAGCGGCGGATTGTCTCCAGTTACAGCAACTTTTATCGTTTCAGCACCTTCAAATTTTTCAAATTCAATTACATCGCTAGCACTTGCATTAGGAACTCTGTAATATCTATTGGCTAAACCTGTTAAAGTCATATCGCCGCGCAAAATTCTAAGAGCCTCGTTAAATTCATCGCGTAAGCCTTCTTTATTCTTTAAAAATGCAAACGCAAAATTTCCGCTATCATTACGTCTTATGCATTGAACTTCGTAATCAGGAAAATATTTTATGATGAAATCAGCGATTAACTCCGGATATACAATCTCATCAATATCACCACGTTTTAAAGCGTCATTTAAATCATTAAACGTGTCATAAAATACAAAAGTTGGCGGCTCAAGATTTCCAAATAAATCATTTTTCGGCATATCGGACGCTCCTAATATTAAAATCCCGAAATCTTCCGCTGAAGTATTAGAGAGCGTAATCATTCCAAGTTTATGACGGGCAAACGCTGAACTGCTAAACGCCAAAACTAATAATAATGCGCAAAATAGTTTTCGAGTAAATTTCATCTAAAACACTCCTTTCAAATTTGACAACTTAAAATTTTATAACAGCTTTTCGATTTTCAGGATATTGCGGCCTTCTTTATATTCGTACGAGATATTATCCATACTCTTTTTGACCATGTATATTCCTAAACCTCCGATTTCGCGCTCTTCAGCTGATAAAGTAACATCGGGGTCGGGTTTGGCTAACGGGTCGTAAGGCACACCATTATCAATAAACGTAATCTCAACTGAAAGCGGATGCTCTTTAATCTCAACACGAACAATAGCTCCGCCGATTTCAGGAGAGTACGCATAATTTGCAATATTTACGAATAATTCTTCAACAGCGACGTCAACCTGCATTTGTGCTTTTGGCGGACAGTCATGTATTTCGAGTTGTTCATCGACAAACGCAAGGACTTTTTCAAGATTGTTCTTATCAGCAGCAATATTAAGTTCTTTCACGAAAGATTCTCCTCCAAAATATTTTAAACATATCATAGTAACGTCATCGAACTGCGGAGCATCACCTGTAAATTCATCGACATATTTTTTCATAGAGCTTAGGATACCTACTGCTGAAGTATTTACGGTTTTGTCGAGCGCAGCAATCATTCGTTCATTTCCTAATAATTCATCTTTACCATTTGTAGCTTCAGGAACTCCGTCTGTATATAAAAACACGGTGTCGCCAGGATTTAATGTAAATTCATGTTCGCGGAAATTTATACCTTCCATTGTCGCTACAGCCGGACTGTGTTTAGTCTTTGTAATCGTATACAGACCGCCAGCACGTTTTATAGCAGGATACTCATGACCGGCGTTGACAGCTTTTACGTTACCTGTTGAGAGTTCTAAAATTCCAAACCATACCGTAACAAATAAATCAGCCTCGTTGCCTTCGCATAATTGTTCGTTGACATCGTGCAAAATTTCAGCAGGCGAACCACCCATTAACGCACGGTTTTTAATTAACGTCTTCGCGATAACCATGAACAATGCCGCAGGAACTCCCTTACCTGAAACGTCAGCTATAACTACGGCTAAATGGTCGCTGTCAATAAAGAAGAAGTCATAAAAATCTCCGCCAACTTCTTTTGCAGGGTTCATGCTTGCGTAAATATCAAACTCATTACGTTCAGGGAACGGCGGGAAAATTCTCGGTAGCATATCAGCTTGAATTTGTGTCGCAACATTTAACTCAGCTCCAATGCGTTCTTTTTCAGCTGTAACGTAAGCAAGGTTTTTAATATAGTCTTTCAATGACGCGGCCATATTGTTGAAGTTTTTAGCCAAATCTCCGACTTCGTCATTCTCATAAATTTCAGCTCTGTAATCCAAATTTCCGCCGCTGATTTTTTCGACATCATGGCCAAGCGCGATAATCGGTTTTGTTAATCTTGCTGCAAATTTTTTAACAGAGACAAAAACGACACAAAGAACTATTACAAGAGCTGTCAAAAATAATAAGACCGTAAAAACAACTGTACGCTGAACAGACCTTACAGGCTCTAAAATTACTCTTTCGGGGATTGTTATGCATAATTTCCAGCCCGTAGTTTCAATCGGTGCATAAGCATAATAAGTATTATTTACATTTGCGTCGAGAGTAACACCAGTTTCACCGGCTAAAATTCTTTTTATAGTGTTTTGGCTAAGACCTGAATTATTTATTAAGTCATGCTCTTTTAAATCCGGTGTGATAAATTTTCCAGACCTGTCGACTAAAAACGCCTCTGCGCCTTCACCTAAATCAATTTGCAACAACGATTTATATAAATCCGATATTAAAACGTCCATGCAAACAACTCCGGCAAACTTATTTTCAGCGTCATAAAACGGAGCAGCACAACTAATCGTTAAACCTCTGCCGTAATCATCTTGATAAACATTTGTAAAAACTGTTCGGCCAAGCAAATGAGCTAATTTATACCATTCACGCGAAGTGTGGTCAAAATAAATATCAACTCCGTCGCCGGATTCCGGTTCTGTTTTATCGTCATAGGACATCAAAAAGCCGCTCTCTGTTCCAGCATAAATCGTCCCTATTAAATTTTGATTAGCTCGTAACACCGTGTCCCAGAAAGGCGAAATATTTCCCAATAAACTTAATTCGTCATAAATATTTTCAATTTTTGTTTCCGGATTTTTTAATGAACGCTGTAAAACTATAAAACCTCTATTAACTTCTCTAGGCGGTTGAACATCGTATCTTATGAATTTGTCAGGGTGTGAATATATTCCGTGAAGGTAATCTGCGAAATTCTTAATGTAATTTGAATATTTTTCTAATTCAGAATCTGCAAGAGCCGCTCTATCGCTTACGATATCTTTTAAGTTAATCTCCATTTGCCGCGTTAACGCACTCTCACTATTACCCTGAATCCTTATCATGCTTAAAATTCCTGCGACGCTTGTTATAACTATTGCAATCATAGAGATTAAAAGCATCATTTTTTGTAACTTCTTCCTTATTGGCCGTCTTGGCTTGACTGTTTATCACTCATGTGAAATAAGCACCTCTTAAAAAATTTTTATAATTTTTATACTACGATATGAACTTTATTAACGCTGTCCCAATAATTAAACATTGCGCGTAAAGCTCTGTGCCTGAAAATTTTTAAACCCATAACGTCTATTTCGTCCTCATCTTTTGCAATTTTAAGCGGATTATATTTTTTGCCCGGATAATCTAAACGTGCTGAAATAGCGTCCGTGAAAACTACAGAAGCATGAATTTTTAAATTAGGGTCAACGTTCAAAATTCTTAGCGCAATTTCCTCAATACAGCTTTGAAGTTCAAAAACGCGGTTTATTGTTATGCCACGTGTTAAAGCTGCTTCCTCTAAAACTTCATTCGCTGCACTTATACTTTGCGGGTCGTTATCAATATAAAAATTTGCGTCGTCCGTCAATACATAGCCTGACGGGACAATTTGTATAACGCATAAGATACTCCCGAATAAAATTGTTACCGGTATCCCGATTAGAATGCCGCATAAAAAATATGATATTCCAGCGTCAAAATCAAACGTCAGCGCCGATAAAATTAAAACTAACAAAATATAGCGCGCATAATTTTTAAATTCTTTTAAAAATACGTGATGTGATTTTGAAAAAATATGCCAGCCGTACCAAATTCCTAAGCCGGTAATAATTATGCAATAACATTCATAACCAGCATTGTATAAGCCCGTACCCATTGATAATGCAATTACTAACGAACCTAAACATGCACCAAGAACACCATAAAAGCCAAAAAATATTCCAAGCATAAACGGTAAAAAATTTTTAATTCCGATATATGGCGGCAAATCTACGGTTGTTAATCTTACGGGTAAATCAATTAACATATAACTTAATGCTGAAATACCCAATAAAAAAATTTTTTCCTGTGTTTTAATTTCTGACATTGCGAATCCTCCTGACAAGTTTGATAAATTCCGGCTCAACCATTAAAAGACCGAATATCAAAACGACAGAACCAACAACTTTTACAAACGTTATCTCTTCGGCTTCAACTCCAAACCTTGAGGCTAAGAGCGGCGAAATAAATAACGTCATTACAATCTCACTCGAAAAAATCATCGCTACATTTAACGGACTTACATAACGCTGCGCATAAACTTGAACAAATCCGTACAAAGCCCGAATAAAAAATGCTGTGTATAAAACAGATTCCCAAAAATATTTTGTAACAGGAATATTAAAAGAACCGCCCAAAAATTGAACTTCGATAGCCCACATAATAAAACCGCCGACACAGCAAAAGAACATTTGACCTAATGCCAAAATCGCAGGGTTTGAACTTTTCGAGTAATGCCAAATTGAAACAATGTATGACGCAAATGCTAAATCTGAAATAATTACATAAATTACATGTTTATTCCAAAGTGCAAAAAAATCAATGTCCATCATCATGATTAGGCCGGAAGCAATTAAAATTATTCCTGAAATTTGGCCTCTATCAGGTAATTGTTTAAAGACGACGGCGATTATTACTGCTATAAAAACAAAATAAACCACGTCCACTGCCGCAGCCATTGAAGCTCCAATACCAGCAATACCGGCAGAAAGAGCAATGTTATAAATAATTAGTTCAAGCGAAATAATTAGACACTGTTTGATTTGTCGCATATCAATTCTTAAAAACTCGGTGTAGAAAAATGCGACGCTTATTAAAAATCCAACAAGATTTGTGATTGCAAGATACCCAAAAGCTGAAATACTTTCAGGGTCGCCATTTAGAAACGCAAAATGAATGGCAGAAAAAAAAGTTATCGCCAAAAGTGAAATATTAGCCTCAAGCTTATTCAAGATATATATTCGGCCTCCTTTTTAATTTTTAAGTCTTGTTTATTTTAGTCCTATTTCTGAATATTCTAACTATAATTTTAAAAAATTCTATTTCCGTCATCAAAAGCCCTAATACCATAATTAAAGCACCAACAACGCGTGTAAAATTTATCTCTTCAGGCTGAGTATTAAAAAATCTTGTTAATACAGGCGACGCAAACATTGTCATAATGACTTCACTTGAAAATATAATCGACACACTCAAAGGGCTTGTATAACGTTGTGCGTAAATCTGAACAACTCCATAAAGACCGCGAATAAAAAAGCTTATATAAATTACACTGCCCCAAAAATTTTTATCAAACGGTAATTTAAAATCAGCTCCGAAAAATAAAGCTTCGCCCACCCATAATATAAAAGACCCAATAAAACAAAAAAACATTTGGCCAAGTGCCAAAATCGAAGGATTAGAGCTTGCCGCATAATTTCCAGCAGTTATTATGTAAGCGGCGAAGGCAATATTTGCGATAATTAAATATAAAACATGCCTGTTCAATAAACTTGAAATTTGAGCGTTGCTTATCAAAAATAATCCAATAGCTATTAAAATTATTGCGACTATTTGATTTTTGCCAGGTATCTGCTTAAAAAAGATTACCATTGAAAGCGCGATGAATATAAAATACGTCGATAAAACACCGGCAGTTATAGTCGCACTTAAACCGGCTGACCCCATTAACAGGAATATATTAAAAATAATCAGCTCGCCTGATAAGACAAAACCTTGATAAATTTGGCTCTTGTCAAGTCTGAATAACTCGTTAAAAAAAAACGCAAGCGTTATTAAAAAACCAACCAAATTTGTAATGCACAAAAATGCAAAATGCGATACACCTTCGGGCATTCTTGCTAAAAAAATATATTGGATTGCTGCGAAAAAAGTTATTATTAAAAGCGAGATATTAGCTTCAGTTTTATTCATTTTCAGTAACGATATACTTTTCAATTAAAAAATCGGGCTTATCTTCAGTTTTCCTGGTGCGTAAACCTTTAAAGCCTAAATCTTCCTCGTAGTTGATATATTTATAACCTTGACAGCAGTTTTTTACAAATTCCCAATTCAAAACCCTATGAATATTTAAAAAATTTCTGTCCCCTTTACCAACTATCGCGTCAAAAAAATCATCAGACAACGGCGCACCGTAAGCATAACCGCACATTTCGCCATTTATAAACGCAACAACACCGCTTAAGCCGATATCAAAAAAGTTATCTAATGCGATTTGAATGCCGTTATCTTCGTTTTTTAATTGTGCAATGTGATAAGGGTCGTTATTCTGTAAAAATTTTTCGCTGAGCCATCTTTTTTGAAAAGCGCGAATTTCTTCAATATGTTCATTTTTAATTAACGACACCGAAAAATTATCGCCGTACTTTCGTAAAAAGCCGTTGATTTTATTCCGCTTTACCGCTAATTTTGAGCCTTGAATATGAACTTGAGCATTAAAATCACAAATATATTCGGCACGGTCGCGGTCATTTATTGCTGTAAATTTTTCAGGGAATAATTTAAAAATGAGTTCAACTGAATTTTTCGTGAGTGTTACAAATTTTACACGGGAATTATTTGCGTGAGCGTCATCTAAAATATTTTGTACAGCGTTTTTAACGGCCTGTAAATCATTTTTATCGCCATGAGGAAATAAGTATACGCTAAATTTTTCATCGCATAATTTTGAACGCAGCGTGTATAAAAAACCCTCATGTTCGCAAAACATATCGCCGTATTTAGGAGCTAGACAAAATGACGAAACGAACGAATGCTGGCAAGAACCTTCACCATATTTGAAAGTATAGCCCCTGATCAAATTTTGCATGTCAGAGGCTATAGGCTTAAACACAAGCATATTCTAAAAATATCGGCGGCTTAATTACTTTCGATGTTTAAAATTTCATCAAAGCCCGTAACTTCAAAAATGTCTTTAATATCCTGGCTTACGTTTTTGATTAACATGCTGCCTTGTTTATTCATTGTCTTTTGGGCTTTTAAGAGGACGCGCAAACCGGCTGATGAAATATAAACGAGCTTTTCCATGTCAATAATCAAATCTTTAACGTTGTTGAGACCGTCTTTAAATTCGTTTTCGAGCTGGGGAGCAGTTGAAGTGTCAAGCCTTCCGTCAAGAGATATGAGTAACTCGTTACCGTTAGCCTTTTTCGTAATTACCATGATTAAAAAATACCTCCGTACAAGTAAAAATTAAAAAATTTAAAAATGCAATCAAAGCCAAATAATAACACAAAGATTTTAATTTAATTTTTTAATAATAATAATTTCCGCGTTGTCTTTCGTAACACCAACTTGAACATCATCGGCGATATTAGCGATAATAGATTTTTCAAGCTCGTCAAAAGCTTCGAGGGCGGTTTGATTTTTATCTTTATCAGCGGCGACGCTATTTTTATACTGTTGCATTGACCATGAATAAATCGCGTGCGAAACACCTGCATTCATAACACTTCCCATAGCGGCATAATCAAGCATTCCCGAATTATATTCAGCCTGAATTTTTATGCCTTCGTTAAAATGATAAATGCCGGCTTCAACGATACCGCGAATTTTATCCATAAGACCGGTTGACGCGATATTATTGCCTTTTGATGATGCAGAGAGTAAATCGCGGCGTTTTTCGTAATCTAATTGTGATGAGGGTTGAGCTTTTAAATGCAATGAGTAATTATTTTCAGCGTTATCGCAGGCAATCCAAAATTCACCGACAAAATCCCCCGTAATCGCTTTAAACATACTGAACATCTCTTCGGTTAATAATCTTACGATGAATTTGCTTTTGCCCTGTAATTTTAAATCATCAGCAAACTTTTCGGCCAAGTTCAACGCGTCATTAAGACTTTCGCCGTTGTTAATCATTTTTATTTTTTTAGTTTCCATTATAGATTTTTATAACTCCCTTTGCGCAAATTTTTATAATTATAATTTTAATATTATTTTTTAGAATGACTTACGTTTATGAAATTCTTTGTAAATTTTCGTAACTTCTTCAACGAGTTTATAAATATCTGGTTTTAAGACGTGAATAATTTTTAATTGTTCAGCTTTATCTAAAACGTCTTTAACCATTATCGATGAGAATAATATTACAGGCATATCAACCGTACGCTTATCCTGTCTAAGGCTTTCAACAAGGCTAACACCGTCAAGCATAGGCATTTCGATATCAGAGATTACGAGGTCAAAATTCTCACCTTTACCCAGCAATAATTCTCTAGCTTCCGCGCCATCTTTAACGGGGTAAATGCTGCTAAAACCGGACTGTTTTAAAACATCGCATGTCTGTTGACGTAATAAAGGCGAGTCGTCGGCAACCAATATATGAAAATCTTCAACATGGCCAATAAGTTTATGATAAGCATTCAATTTAGACTGGTCGAACATGTGTTTAGCTACAGCCGGAGCTGTTTCCTGAATAATAGCCTCATAATCCAATAATAAAATATTGCGCGCGTCCTTCCTGACGATGTATAAAACCCATTTTAAAGATACTCCGCGCATTCTCGAAGCATCTAAATCGTCGGCGTTAACCTGTCTAATTCTTTCAACACCGTCAACCAGAAAACCTAATTTTATATCATTGAACTCAACAATCATTACTTTAGTTTGATTCATCGGAACTGGAGAATTTATGCCCAGAAAAATTCTTAAATCAATTAGAGGGAGTGTAGCTTCGCGCACGGTCGTAATTCCAACAAAAGCCGGAGTGGTCGTCGGAACGGGTCGGCAACCTGTCCAGCGCAAAATCTCACGTGTTTTATTAACGTTGATAGCAAAAGCCTCATTGCCTAGCGTAAAAATAACAACCTCCCATTTTTTGCTGGCAGCGGCCACAGTTCCTTTAGTTTCCATTTTGAAAAGTACCCTCCGTTTTTGAGAAAATAATTTTTAAAAATTATAACCCTTCTAATAATTTTAAAACGGCGATTTGCATTTCATTAACGCTATGATTTCTGGAACGTGCGCACTCTTGAGCCTGTTTATCGCAAATTAAACACTTTCTGAAATTTTCGCGCGATAATTTTTTACCGTCAGTGTCAATAATATCAATGTCAAATAATCTTCCAACGGGCGAATTATTTTCAATTTCGAGGGCGATATTTTTTAAAATCACTGCGTCAGCATCAACGGACAATAACAACTCATCGCCTGTAACTTCATGAATTTCGATTGAGTTTAAAATTTTGAACAGTGCTAATTTTTGCAATAATTCAGATTTTCCGAGCGTAAAAGCCTTTAAAATCTGCTCATTAGTTTTAATCGGGCCTGGAATATTTAGCGTAAACGACACGAGCGGACGAGAATATTTATTTAAAAATTCATTCTGTTGCGTTACTCGTTTTTCGCGACGGTTTAACATTTGCTGTAAATTTACTTCGACGCCATGCAAAATAAAATAACTTCCTTTTTGAAAATATTATAACTTCATTTATAACAATA
>CAJODZ010000052.1 GCA_905233645.1 uncultured Synergistales bacterium
GCTGTAAAAAATACTGCGTTAAAAACCTGTGTGTGCAGAAAAATTTAATCTTTAATAAAAATAATGGCCGATTTAAATAATTTTTGTGCCGGACGCAAGCCCGTGATTGATTTAATTCAAAACAGCCCTGAGATTTGTTTAGAGTTGTTAATCGCTGAAAATATAAACGCAGCTTTTAAAAACGAAATTATAAATTTAGCGCGTGAGAATAAAATTCTATACAAGCTCGTAAAAAATGATGTTCTTGAAAAATTTTCGCGTGATTTAAATCATCAAGGTGTTATTTGCAAAATTAAAAGCCCTCAAAAAATTTCGCTCGAAGAATTTTTAAAAAGCATTTCCAAAAGAGCGGCCTTAATTGTAATTCTTGACCATATCGAAGACCCTCATAATTTAGGAGCTGTAATCAGAACTGCTGAAGCCGGCGGCGCGTCGTGTGTGATAATTCCAGATAAACGAGCGGCTCTGCCTAATGCTACAGTTTTTAAGACAAGTGCGGGCGCGTCGTTAAGGTTACCTGTAATTCAAGTCGTAAATATTTCGCGTGCTATTGAAATTTTAAAGCAAAATAATTTTTGGGTTGCCGGCCTTGATGAAAAATCTGATACAAGCATTTACGCAAATAAATTGCCTGAACGTTTAGCGTTAGTTTTAGGAGCTGAAGGTAACGGAATTTCAAGACTTGTAAAACAAAATTGTGATATGCTCATAAAAATTCCGATTAAAAACGGCGGCGTAGGTTCATTAAATGCGAGCGTTGCTTGTGCGTTAGGAATTTTTGAATGGACGAAGGAGAGATTGTTTTAAAAAATGAGTGTTACTGAAAATAAAAATGTTCGTGTAAGATTTGCCCCAAGCCCGACAGGAGCTTTACACATCGGCGGAGGCCATACAGCTTTATTTAACTGGTTATGGGCGCGTCATACTGGAGGCAAATTTATTTTACGCATTGAGGATACAGATTTAGTGCGTTCAACGAAAGAATATGAACAAACTATTATGAGCGGTATGAAATGGCTTGGCCTTGATTGGGACGAGGGCGTTGACATTGGTGGAGATTACGGGCCTTACAGACAGTCGGAAAGATTAGATTTATATAAAAAATACGCTGAACAATTATTAGACGAGGGCAAAGCTTATAAAGACGGCGAAGCGATAATTTTCAAGACAGAACCTGGCCAAGATATTTCGTTTGATGATATTGTTTACGGTAGAGTTGAAGTTAACAGCGACGGTCTACGTGAAAAAGACAGCGACAAATTAAAAGATATCGTTATCATTAAAAGCGACGGAATGCCGACATACAATTACGCTGTTGTCGTTGATGACCATTTAATGCAAATTTCGCACGTTATTCGCGGAGAAGACCATATTTCAAACACGCCGAAGCAAATTTTGTTATACCGCGCTTTAAATTGGGAAGTTCCGACTTTCGCGCATTTACCGATGATTTTAGGCCGCGACAAAAAGAAGTTAAGCAAGCGTCATGGAGCAACGAGCATTTATGAATATCGCGATATGGGTTATATGCCTGACAGTGTGTTTAATTTTTTGGCGTTGCTTGGCTGGTCAGCTGGTGACGATAAAGAGATTTTCACACGTTCGGAAGCAGCGGACTTATTTGAATTATCAAAAGTTGCACGCCGTCCGGCAGTCTTTGATTTTGACAAGCTCAATTATATAAATCAGGAACATTTAAAACGTTTAGAGCCTTTAACTCGTTTAAATATGGTTGCGCCGTTTTGGGGTGAGGCTGGTTTAGATGTTGAGGCTGTAAAAAATTCGCGCGGCGAAAAATGGTTAGCTGATGCATTAACGTTAATGGCCGGTCGCGGACGTACAGCAAAAGAGATGGCGGAATTTTCGGATTATTTCGTATCGTTTGAGCCTGTTAAACAACGTTGGAACGCAGACGAACTCGATAAAGACAAGCTCAAAAAATTTTATGAATTTGTTTTCGCGGCAAAAGATTTTAAAGCAAGTGAACTCGAAGAGCTTGCACGCAAATGGGTTGAAGAGAACGGCGTAAAAATGAAGGATTATGCGATGCCGTTACGTTATGCATTAACAGGTATGAAAGTTAGTCCGGGAATTTTTGAAGTTGCTGAACATTTAGGCCGTGAAGAATGTGAAAAGCGTTTAAAATTTTTCGGCCTGTTATAAATTATTGAATGTATAAAAAATTTTGTCTCCCCGAATTAAAAACACGCGAGGGGGCAATTTTTTTTTTAATTTTTTAGGTGTCTAATTTATTATTATCCATGATGATTTTTTAAACGGCATTTTGTTTTTAATTAAAAGTTTTTCACTCAAAATACGTATTTTTGTTGTATACTTTCAAAATTATAAAAAGGAGTGAGCTTATAAATATGTCTTTAAAGAGAATTTTTTCCGTTAGTGTTTTAATTATTATGTTGTTCGTATCGAAGGTACACGCGGAAAAATGGAAGAGTTTAAATTTTACTAATGATATCGAAACAGGACTTGCACAGCTTGAAAAACATTGCGTTATTTACGAAATAGAATCCGCTGATGTCTTATGGTCAAATAATTTAAATAGCATCGATGATATAAAACCAGGTTCAGTGATTTATTTACCGACTGACCAAGCCGAAATGGTTGCGATTTGGCAGCATCAAGGGGCATGGAAACCAACAGCTTTAGTCCCTGTAACTTCAGCGGCTGCAGCTAATAAAGTTAAAACACCTAAAAAAAATAATAATTCAAAATCTCCGGCACGTGCTATTCAGCAAATGGCCGCTCAACAAAAAAATAATCCCCCTCAAATTTCACCGGCAAACGCAATTCAAGACGCTGTTTTAAGTGCAAATAATAATAAGAAAAAAGAACCAGAAATTAAGGGCTTAATGGACAGTGTAATAATTTCAGAGGCAGACGGGAAAAAAGTTAAAGGGCCGGTGCGCTTGGTTTTGTCAGGTGATAAAGTCGAGTTAATTCAAATGCCGCAAAATTTTGTAAAAACGCCTTCACTTGATGATTTACACGCTCCGTTTGGAACACCGAGAGATTATTTGCCCAAATATACGCCGTTGCCCAAAATTAAAAATAACCGCAACACTCAAACACCGGCGCAAAATAATTTAAATGGCAAAATGTTATGGCCGGTCGTTGGAAAAATTTCATCGCCGTTCGGTTGCTGGAGGGGTAATCATAAACACGCCGGAATTGATATCCCCATGCCTGCAGGTACTCCGATTAGAGCGGCTCGCAGTGGTGTTGTCGAAATAACCGGCAATAATTCAACGATGGGCTTCAGAGGTTACGGCAATTTTGTAATGGTTGACCATGGCGGCGGTATGAAAACTTTTTATGCGCATTGCCAGAGTGTAGCAGTCTCAAAAGGTCAAAAAGTAATGCAGGGTCAAATAGTCGGTTACGTTGGAAGCACAGGTCGTTCGACGGCAAATCATTTACATTTTGAAGTTCGTGTTAATAACAGCAAAGTTGACCCCGTGCCGTATTTAGCCGGTAATGTCAGTCTTGCTAACAAGTAATTTTTATAAACAGGAGTTTTAATTTTGAATTTACAAGAAATAATTTTCAGGCTTGAGAATTTCTGGAGCAATCAAGGTTGCGTAATTCAACAGCCTTATGACATCGAAAAAGGGGCTGGAACTATGAATCCGGCTACAGCTTTACGAGTTTTAGGGCCTGAACCTTATCGTGTTGCTTACGTTGAACCTTCACGCAGACCATCAGACGGGCGTTACGGTAAAAATCCCAATAGGCTTCAGCATTATTATCAGTATCAAGTAATCATTAAGCCCGCGCCCGCAAACATTCAGGATTTGTATATTCAGAGCTTAAAAAGTTTAGGCATTGACGCGAATGAACATGATATACGTTTTGTTGAGGACGACTGGGAAAATCCTTCGACCGGAGCATGGGGCTTAGGCTGGGAAGTTTGGCTCGACGGCATGGAGATTACTCAATTTACATATTTCCAGCAGTTAGGCGGCATTGACATGGAGGCAGTACCAGCTGAAATCACGTACGGAATTGAACGAATTGCAATGTACGTTCAAAAAGTTGATAACGTCTATAATTTGAATTGGGCTGGAAAGATAAATTACGGCGACGTTCATTTACAGGGCGAAATCGAATTTTCACATTACAATTTTGAAATCGCTGATACCGAAATGTTATTCAAATTATTTGAGATGTACGAGGCCGAAGCCGGAAGAATTTTAGATAAAGGGTATGTCTTGCCGGCGTATGATTATGTTTTAAAGAGTTCGCACGCATTTAATTTACTTGACGCACGCGGAGCAATAAGTGTTACTGAACGCACGGGATATATTTCGCGAGTTAGAGCGTTAGCCTGCCGTTGTGCCGAAGCATATAGAAAATTGCGTGAAGATATGAATTTCCCGTTAATGCAAAAATTTGAGAACTCAACCGGCAATTATTTCGCAAGTTAAAAAATCAGGAGTTTTATTTAACAACATGGCCATTAAAAATATATTGCTTGAAATCGGAACTGAAGAGATACCGTCAAGATTTATCCCGAACGCATTAGAATTATTAAAAAAGCGCGCGGGAGAATTATTTGACGAAAATAGAATTGAGTTCCGCGATGTAAAAACTTATGCAACACCGAGAAGACTTGTCTTATTTGTAACGAGTGCCAGCGAACAGCAAAAAGCCGCAGTCGAATTATTAAAAGGCCCTCCCGTTAAAAACGCCTTTGACGGTGAAGGTAATCCAACGGTCGCGGCGACAGGTTTTGCAAAAAGTAAGGGTGTTTCGGTCGATGATTTAAAAGAGATTACGGACGCACGCGGAGTTAAATATCTTGCTGCTGAAATAAGACAGAAGAGCCGCAACACAATGGACGTTCTGCCCGGACTTATGCAAAATCTAATTTCAAGTCTGAATTTCCCAAAGGGTATGTATTGGAACAAAACGGGAATAAGATTTGCGCGTCCTATACGTTGGATTGTTGCACTTGCTGATGAAAAAATAATTCCGTTTGAATATGCTGGCGTTGTTGCTGGTAGAATTTCTAGCGGACACAGATTTATGGGGCATAAAATGATTGATGTTCCGGACGCTGGACAATTTATGGATTTACTTTACGACAATTCAGTAATACTTGACCAGGAAAAACGTTTACAAAAGATGAAGGCCGGAATTGCAAATTTACAAAAGGAGTTCGGCGGAAATTTTGAGGTTGAATTAGACCCCGACATTTTGAACGAGAATTTATATTTAGTTGAGTATCCTGTGCCGTTCATTGGAAGTTTTGATAAAAAGTTTTTGGAAATTCCCGAAGAAGTTTTAACGACTTCAATGAAGAAGAACCAAAAATATTTTGCTGTCAGAAATCGTGATAAGAATGACAAGCTTGCAAATTATTTTGTCGGAATTAGCAATAACAGCGTCCCCGATGTAAAAATTATTCGTGAAGGCAACGAGCGCGTTTTGAGAGCAAGACTTGAGGACGCTGCGTTTTTCTGGGAAGAAGACCGTAAAAAGCCGTTAGTTTCGTACGTTGAAAAATTAAAATCAGTAACGTATCAGGCAAAATTAGGTTCAGTGTATGACCAAGTCATATTAACTCGAAAATTAGCGCACTGGCTTTGCTTAAGACTTGAAGACGGCGAAAAAATCAGTGATTTAGTTGACAGAGCAGCATATTTATCAAAGGCCGATTTATTAACGAGCATGGTCTTTGAATTTCCTGAGTTACAGGGCGTTATGGGGCGTGAATATGCAAAGGCAGCAGGTGAAGACCCAAAAGTTGCGCTTGCATTATACGAACAATATTTGCCTCAGAATGCCAGCGATAAAACTCCAACTGAAGACATCGGCGCGGTTTTAGGAATTGCACAACGTGTTCAAATAATTACGGCGTGTCATAAAGCAGGGCTTGAACCAACCGGAACGCAAGACCCTTACGCATTGAGACGTGCCGCGAGATGCATTAACGAAATTCTTTGGGCGCGTAAATATAATTTCAACATACCTAAAACCATAAAAGAAGCTTGCGAAATTAACGAAGTAAGTGAAGAGATTTACGAAAAAATTATAAACTTCATAGAGCAGCGTCTTTTAATTCAATTAAGAGAGCGCGGATATGATTACAAATTAGCCACGCTTGGAGTTGCTGTCATTGGTGATATTCCGTACCAAGCTTTGAGATTAGTTGAGACGTTAGACGGGATTAAAAATGCTGCGTGGTTCAGTGATCTTGCTAATTCTGCTGTACGTGTCAAAAATATTCTTGCTAAAAA
>CAJODZ010000053.1 GCA_905233645.1 uncultured Synergistales bacterium
CCGTGTGCGTATGCTGTTGAGCCTATTAAAGTCGGTGAGATTGCAACAGTAACGGGAGATTTTGCGGCTTACGGTGTTGCTGAAGTTGAAAGTATTAAAATCGCAGTCAAAGAGATTAACGATGCTGGTGGAGTTTTAGGCCGTCCGCTCGAAGTAATTATGTATGATTGCCGTACTCGTCAAGAAGATATGGTCAACGCTGCGCGCCGTCTTGTTGAACAGGATAAAGTCGTAGCAGCTATCGGGCCAAGCGGTTCAGGTTTGTGCATTGCGGCAGCTCCTATTTTTAACAGGGGACACGTTGCGCACTTAGGAACTTTACCGACAAACCCGTTAGTAACAGTTGATGAGGCCGGAAAAGTTAGACCGTATAATTTTAGAATTTGCTTTTTAGACCCGTATCAAGGCGCGATTATGGCTCAGTTCGCTTTTAAGAGCTTGAAAGCTAAAACAGCCGCCATACTTTATGATGTATCAAGCGACTATTCACAAGGCCAGCGCGAATTTTTTATTGCAAGTTTTGAAAAGGCCGGCGGAAAAATTATTGCTGATGAAGGTTTCAGAGCAGACGATGTTGACTTTCGTTCACAGCTTACAAATATTAAAGACAAAAACGCCGATGTTTTAATATTCCCGTTCATGGGTAAATCACTTCCGTTAGCAGTAAGACAGGCACGCGAACTCGGAATTGAAACAGCTATCGTTGGCGGAGACGGTTACGGCGATTTCATGTGGGAAATTTCGGAAGACACTTTACGCAATACATATTGGGTTAGCCATGTTGACAGATACGACCCGACATTAAAAGGCTTCTTCGATAAATATTTAGCTTCAGCCGGTACAGAGTGTCAAGAATTTATGAATGCTGTTATGGCTTACGACTGCGTTTACTGGTTAAAAGACGCTATCGAACGCGCTGGAACAGATGACCCCGAAAAAGTCCGCGACGCTCTTGAACAGACAAAGGATTTGAAATTATTACACTGCGTTTTAACAATGGACGAATTTCATAATCCAAAAGACAAAGACGGCGTAATTTTGCGTTGCGACCCCGAACAGCGTAAAGCTTTATTCTTCGAGAAGATTAGACCCGAATAAATTTTTTAATTTTTCTCAAATCTAATTTAAAATTTAATGCGTCTGTCAGATTAAGCGATTTTTAATTAAAATTCTGGCGGACGCTTTTATTATGTAATTTTCAAAACGGAGGTATTAAATAAATTTTGGCTTTCACATTTACAACACTAATTCAGCAGATTATTAACGGCCTGTCTTTAGGAAGTGTGTATGCGTTAATTGCTGTAGGTTATTCATTAGTGTATTCGATTTTATTATTTTCAAATTTTGCGCACGGCGGTTTTTTAGTTGTTGGCGGTTACGCTTGTTATTATTTATTAACTCAATGGGGCTACGGCGTTTCAATTTCGATGTTGGGTGCGCTTTTAGCTTCTGGTTTAGTAGCTGTTGTAACAGAACGTTTAGCCTATAAACCAATCCGCGAACGCACGCCGATAACTTTATATTTGCTTATCGCTTCAATGGGTGTAAATATCGTAATCGAAAATTTATTCGTTGTTACTGTCGGAGGACGTTTACACGCTTTGCCGAGAAGTACTTTCCCAACGGGGACGTTTAATTTATTTGGCGGAGTAACTATCAGCGCGTCCGATGTTTTGTCGTTAATCACCGCGATAATATTTTTGAGTGCTCTGCAATTATTTTTATCGCGTACGCGTTGGGGTTTAGCGATAAGGGCGGCGGCTTGTGATATAAAAACAGCTGGCTTAATGGGAGTGAACGTAACTTTTTTAATCAGCCTTGTATTTTTTGTAGCAGGAGTTTTAGCGGCGGTCGGAGGAATATTTTTATCAGTGCGTTACAGTTTATACCCTCAATTAGGAAATATCACGACTAAAGCATTTGTAGCGGCGGTAATTGGCGGATTAGGTTCATTGCCCGGCGCGGTTGTTGGAAGTTTAATTTTAGGTTTAGCGGAAATGTTGACAGCCGGTTTTATAAGTTCGCAAATGCGTGATTTAGTCGTATATTCTTTGTTAGTAATAATGCTTTTAATAAGTCCATCAGGATTTTTCGGCAAAAAGATAAGTGAGAAAATTTAAATCATGAAACGAAATATTTTTTTAATTGCGGTTGGGATAGCGTTAGCTTTTTGGCCTATGGGCGGCTATCAGGAAGGAATAATAATTTTAATGTGTATAAACTGTATTGCTGCGATGGGTGTTTCGATTTTGACGGGCTTTACAGGAATTTTTACACTTGGCCACGCGGCATATATGGCACTCGGAGCATACACGACAGCAATTTTAACAGTTAGATATGAAATTCATTATATTCCTGCGATTATTGCCGGCGGTTTAATTGCTGTTTTAGTAGCGTGGTTAATCGGCGTTCCGACTTTGAAATTAACCGGTGATTATTATGCAATAGCGTCAATCGGTTTAGGCGAGGCGATACGTTTAATTATAGAGAACTGGCAGTCATTCACACGCGGCTCAAGAGGTTTTCCAGGAATTGACCCGTATACAACGAGATTTTTAGCGGTGTTTATATTTATTATGCTGGCAATATTCACGTTTAACATGCTTGAAAGCAATTTAGGCCGTGAGTTAAAAGCTTCGCGCGATGACATTATTGCAGCTTCGTTATTAGGTTTTAACACTCCCAGAACGAGAATGAAGGCGTTAATAATTTCTGCGTTCTATTGCGGAATAGCAGGCTCATTATTAGGCGGTTATATGAGTTTTATTCAGCCCTCAATGTTCGATATGATGAAGTCAACTGAATTAACAGCGATTGTCGTTTTTGGCGGCTTAGGTTCGATGAGCGGGACAATTTTAGGTTCGGCGGCGATAACTTTAATCATGGAATATTTCAGAGATATTTCGCAGTACAGAATGCTGATTTACGGATTACTGCTCGTAATAATAATGGTATTCAGGCCGGAGGGTTTAATGGGCAGCCGTGAAATTTGGGACTTGTTTAAATTAAAAATCAGGAGGCGCGTGAAAAATAATGCTTGAGTTATCGCACGTGTATATGAAATTTGGCGGTGTCATGGCTCTAGATGATGTCAGCTTTAAAATTCAGGACAAATCTTTAACAGGAATAATCGGCCCGAACGGTGCAGGTAAGACGACAATTTTTAATATAATTTCCGGCGTTTATAGTCCAACTTCCGGAAGAGTATATTATCAGGAGCGCGATATAACACCGTTAAAGGCTTATCAAATTAACAGGTTAGGCATAGCGCGGACGTTCCAAAATTTAAGATTATTTCAGCGTTCGAGCGTTCTTGAAAATGTTATGACAGCCGCACAGAACCGTTATATAAATTCTTACAGCGAAACTTTTTGGGGCGATATAAAACCTGCTACCGTTAGAGAGCCAAGAAGTAAATATACATTTTGGGAAGCAATTTCGCATTTAGGACGCTGGAAAAATTCTGAACAGAAGCTGCGTTCAACATGTCTTGATTTATTAAAGCGTGTCGGACTTGCAGACAGAGCCGAACAAGCCGCAGGGACGTTACCATATGGGATGCAGAGACGTTTAGAAATTGCGCGCGCGTTAGCGTTATCTCCTGAATTATTATTATTAGACGAGCCGGCCGCAGGAATGAACCCCGAAGAAGTTTTTGAGCTTAATGATTTAATTACGGGAATACACAAATATTTTGACTTAACGATTTTAGTAATCGAGCATCACATGGATTTAATCATGAAAATTTGTCCTCACGTAATTTGCATAGATTTCGGCGCAAAAATAGCAGAAGGTACAGGCTCAGAAATTCAAAATAATCCCAAAGTTTTAGCGGCATATTTAGGCACTGAAGACGAGGAGGAATTTTAAAAATGTCAAAAGTTTTGCTCGAAGCTCAAAATTTATATGTCAATTACGGAGCAATACAAGCCTTAGCCGGTTTTTCGTTAAAGCTCTATGAAAATGAGATTGTCTCAGTCATAGGAGCTAACGGGGCGGGCAAAAGTACTTTTATGAATGCGTTAATGGGCATGGTAAAAGTTACAAGCGGCGAAATATTTTTAAACAGTTATCCTTTATCGTCTAAAAATTATCAGGTCGTCCGCAGCGGTTTAGCATTAGTACCTGAAGGCCGCAGAGTTTTTGCAAGCTTGACCGTTTCAGAAAATTTAAAAATCGGAGCGTTCACTCGAAAAGATTTAGCGAATGAGATTAACGAGGATTATGAATGGGTGTTCTCGTTATTTCCGATTTTGAAAGACAGATTAAAACAATACGCAGGCACTTTATCAGGCGGAGAACAGCAAATGTTAGCGATAGCGCGTGCGTTAATGGCCAGGCCGAAAATTTTATTATTAGACGAGCCGAGTTTAGGACTTGCGCCGATTGTCATTAAAGATATTTTTAAAGAGCTTAAGCGCATAAACGAACAGGGCGTTAGCATTTTACTAGTTGAACAGAATGCTAAACAGGCTTTAATGCTTTCACACAGAGCGTATGTTTTACAGACGGGGCGTTTATTAAAAGAAGGTCTGAGCAAAGATTTACTCGAAGATGAGGACATTAAATCTGCTTATCTTGGCCGGAGTGCTTAAATTTTAAATTAGGAGGTTATATTATGCGTAAAAAATTTTTGGTGTTAATTTTTAGCTTTGCTTTTTTATTTAATACATTTAATGCTGTTCCTGCGTCCGCGTCAATTCCTTTTATATCGGCCTTACTTGGAAATTTTTCGACGATGTTAGTAAATAAGATTTCTGACTGGCTAAGTAACCGAACTGTTGAGGTACTTGATGATTATTTTTTGAAGAGCGGAATTAGCATAACAGCAGTTAAAAATAAGGCTGAAACAGGAAACGAAGAAGCTCAATTTTATTTAGGCATGATTTATGAAAATGGCCGCAAAGTTAAAAGAGATTATTACGAGGCTGCCCGTTGGTATAAAAAATCAGCTGAACAGGGATATGCTAAGGCACAAAACGCGCTTGCTGATATGTATCATAAAGGGCTTGGAGTTTTGAAGGACGATGATGAGGCTCTCAAGTGGTGCAAAATGGCGGCGGCTCAAGGTTACGGAACGGCACAGTTAAATTTAGGGCGTATGTATCTTTTAGGTGAAGGTGTTAACCGTGATTATGCAGAGGCTGTTAAATGGTTAAACGCCGCATCTAAACAAGAAGTCGCCGAAGCACAATATGATATAGGCTACATGTATGAGAATGGTTTAGGGTTTAAGCAAAATAACGCTGAAGCTTTCAAATGGTATAAAAAAGCGGCTGAAAATGGGAATGCTTACGCTCAAAATAATTTAGGCGGCATGTACTCAAAAGGCATAGAAGTCAAACAGAGTTATTCAGAGGCTATGAATTGGTATAAAAAAGCCGCTGCAAAGGGTGACGATTTAGCTCAATTCAATTTAGCTTTATATTATGCGAACGGCCGCGGAGGCAAAAAGAATTATGCTGAAGCCGTTAAATGGTATAAAAAATCAGCTGAACAGGAAAATTCAAACGCCCAAAATAATTTAGCCGTTTTATATTTTGAAGGTCAGGGCGTAAAAAAGAATATTCCTGAAGCCCTCAAATGGTACAAGAGAGCCGCTGAAAACGGGAATGCTTACGCTCAATTTAATTTAGGTGTCATTTACGCTAAAGGCCAAGGCGTTAAGCAAAGCTATTCTGAAGCGTTAAAGTACTGGAAAAAAGCCGCTGAACAAGATAACGCTTCGGCTTTATTTAACATCGGTGTAATGTATGCGGACGGGCTTGGAGTTAAGGAAGATTATTCAGAGGCGGTCAAGTGGTACATGAGAGCTGCTGAAAAAAATTCTCCTCAGGCGCAATTTAATATTGGGCAAATGTATTTTCATGGCCGCGCAGGTAAAACAGATTATTTAGAGGCCGCAAAATGGTATTTGAAAGCAGCTGAACAAGGAATTGAGCAAGCTCAATATAATTTAGGGCTTATGTATGAAAAGGGTCAAGGCGTTAAGCAAAATTATTCAGAGGCGGCCAAGTGGTATAAAAAAGCGGCTGAACAGGGATTAACTCAAGCTCAATATAATTTAGGCGTTCTGTATTCTAACGGTCAAGGTGTTAAACAAGATTATGCAGAGGCCGTCAAATGGCTCACGAAAGCCGCTGAACAAGGTGATGCAAGCGCTCAATACAATTTAGGCAACAAATACATCAACGGTCAAGGAGTTAAAAAAGACCCAGCCGAAGCTGTTAAATGGTATCGTAAAGC
>CAJODZ010000054.1 GCA_905233645.1 uncultured Synergistales bacterium
ATAATCACATGACGCTAAAGACAACAAGCCTAATTCTTCGTAACCGGTTGAGTTTAAAATTTTTAAAATCGCGTCTGAAATTTCATGAACATTATTTTCGCGAACAGGACGATTGACCATTCCAGCCTGACAAAATCTGCAGCCGCGTCCGCAACCTCTGAATAATTCAACAGCTGCTCTGTCATGAACAATATTTACAGCCGGAACAATCATTGATGACGGGATAAAACTTTTTTGCGAAATTTGACGTGTGATAATTTGTCCTGGTTTAAAAATTTCAGGGATATAAAGTCCTGGAATGTGTGAGCAGTTTTCAAGAATTAAATTTTTCTCAAGCCCTTTAGAATTTTCCAGAACATTTAATAATTCAGGTAACATAGCTTCAGCTTCACCGACACAAAATATATCGATAAAATCCGCTAAAATTTCAGGCACAAAAGCTCCGTAACCTCCAGCAATAATTAACGGCGTGTTTTTGGATTGGCGTTTAAAATTTTCAAGCTCTAAGCCTGCTAAATCAATTATGCTCAAAATATTCGTGTAACTCGATTCGTGAGGCAGTGTGAAAGCGATTACATCAAATTCATTTAAAGCTAAATCATACTCAATCGAACGCAATTTAAAATTATTCGCCCGTAATTTATCTTCCATGTCCGGCCAAACAGCATAAGCACGGTCAACGAGATATTTTTTATTCAACGAGTGTATAAGCCCTTCAATTAGTTGAAAGCCGTAATAACTCATGCCCGTCTCATAAACATCCGGAAAAGCTAAACAAATTTTTAATTTTGCGTCATCAGGATTAATTTTTTGATACGGTCTCCATTCACAACCTGAATAACGCGACGGACGGGCAACTTGTGTTAATAATTCCCACGTTGGATTTTTAAAAGCATTAAAGTCAAAATTAGAACTCAGATTTTTAGAAGACACGTTTTGTATTTGCTCCTTCAACATAAACACCGGCTACTATTCCTAATGCGATAAAAATTGCTAATAAAGAACTTCCGCCATAACTCAAAAACGGTAAAGGCAATCCCGTAACAGGTACTAAACCAATGCTCATGCCCATGCTCTCGAACATTTGAAACCATAGCCATGCAATTACGCCCGATACCAAAATTTTGCAACGCCTGTCACGAGTTTTAAGCCCCGTAATCGTTACTCGAAATAATAAAACGCCGAATAAAAATATTAAAAGCATATTCCCGAAAAATCCGAACTCTTCAGAAAATACGCTGAATATAAAATCTGTGTGCGGTTCGGGTAAAAATTTTAATTTGCTCTGAGTGCCTAATAAAAAACCTTTTCCCGCAAAACCTCCTGACCCGACAGCAATTCTTGATTGAATAACGTTATAGCCAGCACCTAACGGGTCGCGCATTGGGTCTAAAAAGACGAGAATACGGTTTTTTTGATATTCCTTTAACGCAAACATAAAAGCTAAAGGAATTGCGCTCAACCCTAAACCAACAAGACCGCCCAAAAATTTTATCGGTGTTCCTGCGGCTAAAAGCATTATGAAAGCGATTACTAAATAAACAAGCGCACTCCCTGCATCAGGCTGAATTAAAACAAGAATTACAGGCAGCATCACAACACCTAAACCGGCCATGAAAGTTTTAAAATTTAACGGAGGATATCGGCTCAAAAATTTTGACATCATTAAAATTATCGCGATTTTTGCAAATTCACTAGGTTGAAAACGAATACCGCCAAAACCTAACCAGCTTTGAGCACCGTTGACTTTTGGAGCTAGCAAATCCGTAAGCAATAATAATAAAAGCGTTAATCCAAATAATGGGTAAGCCCCGTCTAATAATTTATAAGGCCCTAAAAGCATTACAGCAATCATGCAGATAAAACTAACTAAGAGCCAGCCGGCCTGTTTTATCGCATAATCTAAACCGTGCGCACCTTCAGCATTACCTCCGGCGGCACTGTATATACAAAATATTCCCCAGATAGCAAGCATTAACGCACTGCCTATTAAAATTTTATCGGTCAGGGCAAAATTTTCACGCAGCGTTTTAAAAAATGAACTCATAAATTTTTAATTACATGCTCTAAAAATTTTTGATTTTTATAAAAATTTAAACAAATTTAAACTTTATCGTAATCAACGTTGCCGCGCTTAATTCTTAAAACAGGAATATTAGCGACAAGAGCAACTGCTTTTTCATCACGGTCTAAATCAATCTCGATTTTGTCGTTATCAATTTCCATATATTTTGACAAAACAGAGACTATTTCCTCACGTAAACTGTCTAATAATTCAGGCGAAATATCTGTTCTATCATGGATAAGCACAATCCTTAAACGGTCTTTGGCTTTTGCTCCTGAACCGTCATTCCCTCCCCCGAAAAGTTTTCTTAAAAAATCCATAGTACTCACTCCTAATACTGCCTCGTTCTACGTTTAAATAATTTTTTAATCCAGCTGAAAAATCCGCGCGAGGTATATGACTCTAAATCCATTAAAGGAACATCATTGCCTAATAATCTTTCAGCGATATTTAAATAAGCATGGGCAGCAGGAGAGTCTAATGTCATTGTCATAGGTTCGCCGTTATTGGTTGCTCTGATAACTCCTTCGTCTTCGGGAACAACTCCGATTAAATCAATCGAAAGCACGTCTAAAATATCATCTTTAGCTAACATATCGCCGTCCTGAACCATATTGGGACGCAAACGATTTATTATTAACCTAATCGGAGATTTACCCATTGATTCCAGCATTCCAATTATTCTGTCAGCATCTCTAACAGCCGGAATTTCTGGTGTTGTTACGACTAAGGCTTCATCAGCTCCGGCAGCAGCATTTTTAAAACCGCCTTCAATTCCTGCAGGACAATCTAATAATATAAAATCAAAATCGGGTTTTAATTCTTCACATAGTTCAATCATTTGCTGAGGGTTTACAGCGTCTTTAGTTCTTGTCTGAGCGGCAGGCAATAAATATAATCCAGGGACGCGCTTATCTTTTACTAATGCCTGAGATAATTTGCAAGTTTTTTCAATGACATCAATAAAATTAAACACAACGCGATTTTCAAGCCCCATGATTACATCAAGATTACGTAAGCCGACATCAGCATCAACTGCTACGACTTTTTTTCCAAATTTTGCAAGAGCGGCGGCGATATTTGCTGTTGAAGTTGTTTTTCCCACTCCGCCTTTGCCTGAAGTTACTACGATTACACGTGCTGGCAAAATTATTTTTCCTCCATTCGTGAATTTATAAATTTATCCTCGCGGATTAAAGGTGACCCATTTTCAAGAGTTATTAAAACTGTTTTTAACCAACCTGTTGTGGACTGCTTGTCCGCGTAACATAATTTATTAGCAATTCTTACTTGCGGTGTCTCGAAAATTCCAGCCCAAATAAAAACATCGTTGCGGCCAAATGCTCCAGCGTGAACAAGGCCATGCAACTTACCTGCAACGATGACGCTTCCGCCCGCTATGACTTCCGCACCAGCGTTTAAATGACCCCATAATAGCACGTCGCCTTCTGTTTCGATGCGCTGGCCGCCTCGGACTGAATTATAAATTATTTTCCAACCCGGATACTCATTTATTACTTCGTTATTATTATCAACACTGTCAAGTGTTTTTTCAGCGGCATGTTTTAAATTATTTATCTCTTGAGCAGGCTCGACAATATTTAAACCTGAGAGCGCGAATAATTTTTTAGTATCAGGATTTGAACTCAGCCACGCGACAATTTTTACACCGTTACGCCAAACTAAGCCGGCCAATAATTTTAAAATCAATTTTCCGGAGCAAGCTCTGTTTTGAAAATCTAACGCAAGCCCCTCGTTTTCCGGCAATTTATAAACTCCTGCGTGAATGCCTGCTAAAGTGCGTAATAAATCATCATCGCTAAGACTTTCCGGCAAAAAAAATTTTATACCGTAGTATGTCCGTTCAAATGTTATTTTTGCGTCAGGTTTCTTAAACCTTGATAAAATAGCTGGTATTTTCATAATTGAGTATTTTATATTATTTTGCTTGCTTAATAAACGCGCTTAAAAATTTTTATGAAGCACTTGCGAAAATAAAAAGCGTGATTTAATATTAGCCTCATCAAATTTAAAAACACTGACCAATTTTCAGAAAACCCCTATTTTTTGCAACTACGTTTACAACTACGCGATATCATTTTTAAAATTTGCAGCTAACTATTTTTAACGCACATGCTTTTTCAAACAAAGTGTCAAATTTTTTAAGGCCGCTATAAATTTTAAAAGTCTGACCAAATAAATTATTATTCAATTCTTAATGCGTCAACAAATGAGCAAGTAATTGTCCAACCATAGGCGCAGCCGTTCCACTTCCTGAACGTCCAGCTTCGACGACAGCTACAGCGACATATTTAGGTTCATCGACTGGAGCATAACCGGCAAATAAAGCGTGGTCTGCACCTTGAGAATTTTGCGCTGTTCCTGTTTTACCGGCAATGCTTACACCAAATCGACCAGCACGCGCGCCCGTTCCTCTGCTTACAACATAATCTAAACCTTTTTGAACGATTTCTAATTTTTCAGAATTTAAGCCGATAGTTTCAGGTTTTTTATAGCCGGCTTGATTTAAATGAGGTGTTACCATTTTTCCGCCGTTCGCAATGGCAGCATATAATCTCGCAATTTGAATAGGTGTCATTAAGACATAACCTTGACCAATCGAATAATTAACTGTGTCGCCGTTGACCCAATTAGTTTTAAAACGCCGCATTTTCCATTCGGGACTTGCTAATAAACCTGCGCGTTCTCCTGGTAAATCAATTCCAGTTAATTCGCCGAAGTGAAATTTTTTGCCCCACTTAACTAATTTGTCGATACCGGTTTTTAAACCAGTCTGATAAAAAAATACGTCGCATGAATGTTGAAGGCCGCCCGTTACATTTAAACTTCCGTGTCCGCTATGTTTCCAGCATTTAAAAAAGTGTGAGCCAATTCTTAAGCCGCCATGACATGAATATCTAGTTAATTCGTTGATTGAATTTTCTTCGAGCGCAGCGATTGACATAAAAGCTTTAAAAGTACTGGCCGGAGGATATACACCAGCTATAGCGCGGTCTAACATTGGACGGTCAGGATTATTTATTATGTCAACCCATTCACGCCCCGACACTCCCCAAGTTAAAGGATTATTATCATAAACGGGACTGGACGCTAGAGCCATAATTGCTCCTGTATTAACGTCCATTGCGATTAACGCGCCTTTATGATTTTTAATCAAACTTACGGCCAAACGTTGAGCACCCATATCGAGAGTTAATTTTAAGTCATCGCCTTTAGTCGCTTCGCGTGAATTAAGAACTCTAACTTTACGGCCACGCGCATCAACTTCTAGAGCTTCCTGGCCTGGAGTACCTCTTAAAATTTCCTCGTAAGAGCGTTCAATTCCAGTCTTACCGATTAAATCACCGCCAACATAACCTTTTTCAGTGTAGCTTTCTAATTCTTTTTCAGAAATTTCGCTAACATAACCCAAAATATTTGCGACGATATTTCCAGCCGGATAAGTTCTACGCCAAATACTCATCGGGAATAATTCTTTAGGAAATTCAAAATCAGCGACTAAATCAGCCATTTGAGCCATCGTTAAATTAGGAACAATTTTCATGACGCGGTAAGGAGCTAATCTTTGCTGCTTGACAGTCTTTTTTAAATCATCGACGCTCATTGGAATGCCATGACGTTTTAAAATATTTGATAGCTTTTCTAATTTTTCATCAGTATTTAAATCAAGCGGATAACCCATAATGCTGAAAGTTGTTTCATTCACGGCTAAAGGAACTCCGTTACGGTCAAAAATTTCACCGCGCGGTGCGGAATATCTAATTAAACGTAATCTATTACTGTAAGCGAGACTAACGTATTCATCGCCGTGATATATCTGACATAAATACAAACCCGTGATTAAAATTATGAACGATAAAATAATCATATATAAAATAAATTTCAAGCGGCTGTCTAAAATTTCCATTTGCTAATTTTTTAACACCTCAATCATTTTTTAACTAGCGTGTTCGATTATATTACCCGTGAAAAAATTTGAACAAGTTTAAAAGATGCCCCGCCCGTTTTTTGAGCAGAGCATGAAAATTTTTTAAGTCTTTATTTATTTTTAGGGACTTGATTTTTTAAGAAAATTAAGATTAAAAAAATGCTTGCCGATATATGAAGTATGCAAGGTAAATATAACAACTAAAAATTTCAGGG
>CAJODZ010000055.1 GCA_905233645.1 uncultured Synergistales bacterium
ATACTTTATGAATACTTGTGAGATTAGTAAAATAACTGGATTTTTTTATAAATGGTGAATGTAAAAACTTCATTTACACAAAAAATTACGCTCGTATTAACGTTTTGCTTTAAACTTTATACTTACAAAAGTAAAAAAATTGTATTTATTAAGCAAATAAAATATTTTTTATTTAAATTAAAGGAAGTTTTTAAATGCCAGCAGTAACTAGATTAGGGAACATATGCACAGGACACGACTGTTTTCCACCAAGAACTAGTTGTGAAGGAAGCCCGAATGTTTTGTAAACGGAATATTTTGGTGGGGCTTTTGATATAATACATAAAATTTTTAGCAAGGAGTACTCTTGACAAAATGCAAAATTCCCAAATAATTGAGCAACGAGCAACGAGCAACGAGCAACGAGCAACGAGCAACGAGCAACGAGCAACACCACCCTTTTATCAAAATCTTTAAAAAATTAAAAAAGTGTTTTGTTGTACTTTGGTGTTGTCATAGAAGTGTTTATTATTACCTGAAATATCGTATCTTAATTTTTAAACCAGCAACTGTAAAAATTTCAAAGACTGCCCGTTTTTACGTTTCGAAGAGATTTCGATTTAATGTCCAATGGAATAACGAGCTTATATTAAAAAATGTTATGCCCGGAGTTTTCGAAATGAGTGATAATTCTGAGCTTCACGCAAAAAATTTTAGTTGTTTTTCAGGATGTAGAGTAAGCGTTGGTGAAAATGCTGTTTTGAAACTTGGCAACGGTTATTTTAATCATGAAGTGCTTGTCGTATGTAATAAGCTTATTGAAATTGGTGATGATTGTGCGATAGCTCAACGTGTCGTAATAAGAGATAGTAATGCTCACATGATTGACCGTGATGGCTATAAAAAGACTGCTCCGATAAAAATTGGAAATCATGTATGGATTGCATCGAATGCGATTATTTTGCCAGGAGTTACTATTGGAGACGGCTCGATGATTGCTGCAGGCTCTGTCGTCAATCGCGATATACCTCCGAACTCATTAGCTGCTGGTGTTCCTGCCAAAGTCGTAAGAAGTAACATAAAATGGTACTAGGATAAAAAATCCCCGTAGGCTTTTAAAATTTAAAAAATTTCCTGCGGGGGTTTGCTTTATTACATGTTCATTTGGAGGATTTAGATTTTGTGAAAAAGCTCGAAAATAATCCGGCTGCTAAAAAAATCGCTCCAGCTATCCCGAAAAACCACGCTTTTGAAATATATCCAAATAGCTCGTCAAAAAAGTATCGCCCAGCTAATAATACAAAGAATATTCCGCCTGCGATTATGTTTCCGCGATAAATCTGAATTATCATTAACAAAGCTATTAAAATCGCTGACACTATCGGATAAAATTCTTGGCCGCTGTAACCAAAATAACCGGTTTCAAAAAATTCTCCGTTCCAAAATTCCGGCCACGTTAATAAAATTCCTAGCACACCTGACAAAATTAAACCGAATATCATCATGTCATAAAAACGCGATAAAAATGATATTGCCGCTCCAAAAAGTACAAGGATTATTAAAGTCCAGGTGTTTCCAAAACAAAAAATCATTCTCGAAGATATTAACGCTAAACTTATCATAAAACTTGCATTAAAAGCCGTCCGGTCGCGAATAAAAATTACTGCTAACCAAATTAAACCGGCTAAGACAAATGCTCGTAACGGGCTGAAAAAATTTTCTAGCGAAAAATTTCCGGCTGGGTTTGTTAAAAATTGTAAGGCTATTAAATTTATTGCGCGCGTCAAAACTAAATATAAAAACGCTAAAAACTCCAATAAATATAATTCCCACGCATCGCGCATTATCATCGTGATTAAAAATACCGCCGTTACACAATAGCCTAAACCAATTATAAATTTAGGACGTTCGCTCGGTACGAAAAATATTCCGGCTATTAAAATAAAACTCCCCATTAACAAACATGCTTGGCCGGCTCGCGACTTGCTTGCTCCTGAAGAGTAAGGCTTGTTGCAAATTACATATGCTATTAAGCTTGCTATGTAACCCCCGAAAATTATTCCGAACCTGTAAAACTGATTTAACGTCTCCCAATTAGCAACAGCTACACTCGCACAACCTAACATTAAGAGCAAAAATCCGGCCATAAGTAATATTGCTCTCATTGGGCGTTTTTTAAGCTCGTATAAATTTAAAATATTATTCGCTAAATCGGGCGTTATTAAATTTTCTGACTGCCAAAAATCCAGCTCGTTCGTTAAAAATTCAAACTCACGTTTTTTAATCGCTTTCATGTTTTTAACTAACTCTGCTCCCTAACGGGATATTCTCTAAATTTTCAGGGATAACAAGCGTCAAAGCTTCTGCGTTACCGTCAATCTTCTTGCTGGCCGCTAAAATCATTCCGTTGCTTTCAATTCCGCATAATTTCGCAGGTTTTAAATTCGTTACTAAGATTACATGTTTACCTACAAGTTCATCAGTCTTGAAGAAATTTTTAATGCCTGAACAGACCGTGCGTTTTTCATAGCCTAAATCGACCTCAAGTTTATATAATTTTTTAGACTTCTTAATCTCTTCAGCACTGATAATTTTCGCAACACGTAATTCAACTTTTCTAAAATCATCAATCGAAATTTCAGCCTCGTGTTCGGGTTCTTCTGGTTTTTTTGCTTCGGCCTGTTTTAAATCGCGTGCTTTTTGCCATTCGTTGACATCAATGCGCGGGAATAAGACTTCGGATTTTTTAATTGCATTGCCTGCTGATTTACCCCATTCAAAATTTTTAAATAATTCTTCAACAGGGGCGGTGCTAATTCCTAACTGGCTGTAAATTCTTTGAGCAGTGCTTGGCATGAACGGAGCAATTAACAAGCCGGATAATTTTAAAGTCTCGTACAAATTCACAAGAACATAATTTAATTTGGCCTTGCTCTCGTCTGAAGTGTCCTTCGCTAAAACCCAAGGCGTATGCTCATCAATAAATTTATTTGCGCGGCTTATGAACTCCCAAATAATTTTTAAAGCGTTGTCGAACGAATATTTGTTAATTGCATCATCAACGCGCGTTAAAACTTCCTGAGCCATCGCGCTTAAATCTGAATTTGAATTGCTACATTCAGGAACAACACCGCCGCAATAATTATTTATCATTTGAAGCGTACGGTTTAATAAATTACCTAAGTCGTTTGCTAAATCGCTGTTAATTCTTCCGACCAGTGCTAATTCTGAAAAATTGCCGTCGTTACCAAATGGAATTTCGCGCATTACAAAATATCTAAACGGGTCAAGACCGTATTCAGCAACCATTTTAAACGGGTCAATAACATTTCCGCGCGTCTTGCTCATCTTTTCGCCGTCGCAAGTCCACCAGCCGTGCGCAATGACTTCAACGGGCAAATTGATTTTTAATGCTAACAATATCAACGGCCATGTTACACAATGAAATCTAATAATATCTTTGCCGACCATGTGTCTGACAGAAGGCCAAAAATTTTTAAACGCCTCGCTATTTGTGTCCGGATAACCCAGAGCGGCCATGTAATTTATTAAAGCATCGAACCATACATAAATAACATGCTTTTCATCGCCTGGAACAGGAATACCCCATTTAACGCCTGTGCGTGATACAGATTGGTCATGAACTCCGCCCTTTAAAAAGCTCATAATTTCGTTATAGCGGATTTCAGGGAGAATAGCTTTTAAATTTTGTTCGTAATATTTAATTAGTTCAGGAACATATTTCGAGCCGGCAAAAAAATAACTCTCCTCTTCAACAATTTTTAACGGTCTTCCGCATTGAGGACAAGTCTTATTTTCGGCAATATTATTTTCAGCAACATACGTTTCACAAGGCACGCAATAATAACCGGAGTATGTGCCTTTATAAATATCACCCTGATCAAGCAATTTTTTAAATACAGCTTGTACAGCGCGTTCGTGTCTCTCTTCAGTTGTGCGTATAAAATCGTCGTTGCTAATATTTAAAACTTTCCAGAGCCTTTTAAAATTTAAATGTATATTATCAACGAGTTCGCGCGGTGTAGTGTTTAAAGCGGCGGCTCTATCTTGAATTTTTTGCCCGTGTTCGTCAGTTCCGGTTAAAAATTTTACGTTATAACCTTTCATGCGCTTATATCTTGCAATAACATCACATGCAATAGTAGTGTAAGCGTGCCCGATATGAGGAATATCATTAACATAATAAATTGGCGTTGTAATATAAAAATTTTCGGCCATGAATAAAAATAACCTCCTGTAAAAAATTTTTTCTATAATATCACTCTAGGCAAACTCAAAAATTTTCTGGAGCATTTTTAAAAAACATGAACGACGAAAATAATTTATTCTCGAATTTAATTTCACAACCTTTAGCCGCGCGTTTACGTCCTCAAGATTTAGACCAATTTGAAGGCCAGGAACATTTATTAGGCGAAGGGAAAATTTTACGTCAAATGATTGAAAGCGATAAAATTCCGTCAATGATTTTCTGGGGGCCTCCTGGTGTTGGGAAAACGACTTTAGCAGGAATAATAGCGCGCAAGACGAAGGCCGAATTTATAAATTTTTCAGCTGTTACTAGCGGTATCAAAGAGATTAAAAACGTGATGCAACAAGCTGAACACAATCATAGTTTTGGAATGCGGACGTTATTATTTGTTGATGAAATTCACAGATTTAACAAAGCGCAGCAGGACGCATTTTTACCATTCGTTGAAAGAGGCAGCATAATTTTAATCGGCGCAACGACTGAAAACCCGTCTTTTGAAATTAACAGTGCATTATTATCGCGTTGTAAAGTATTCGTGTTAAAAGCTTTATCCGTCGAAAATATAATCAATTTATTAAAACGCGCGAACGAAATTTTTAATCTTAAAATCAGCGATGAACTATTAAAAAATTTGGCTGTATTTTCTAACGGGGACGCGCGGTCTGCATTATCGACGTTTGAAATGTTAGCTTCAATAGCCGGCGACAAAATAATTACACCTGAAATTTTAGAGCAATGCACTTCTAAAAAATCGCTGTTATATGATAAAAGCGGCGAAGAGCATTATAACTTGATATCGGCGTTACATAAATCAATGAGAAATTCAGACCCCGACGCTGCAATTTATTGGTTAGCCCGAATGTTAGAGGCTGGCGAAGACCCTTTATACATTGCAAGAAGAATTATACGTTTTGCGAGTGAAGATGTTGGACTTGCTGAACCTCATGCGTTAGAAATGGCTGTCGCCGCGTACAATGCTTGTCATTATATTGGAATGCCTGAGTGCAGTGTAAATTTAGCGCAAGTAGTAATTCATTTATCAATTTGCCCGAAATCGAACTCACTTGACGTTGCATACGCTAAGGCAAAAGAAGACGCATTAAAAGATTTGGCTGAGCCTGTACCGTTACATTTAAGGAATGCTCCAACGAGTTTAATGCGTGAATTAGGTTACGGGAAAAATTACGAGTTTGCGCATGATTTCGAAAAACGAATTACAAAAATGCAATGTTTACCGGAAAATTTGCAGAATAAAGAATATTACAGCCCCACTACTCAAGGAAGTGAAGCTGTTTATAAAAATCGTCTTGAGAAAATCAAAGCTTATAAAAAATCAAAATATAAATAATTATTCGCCATAAAGACCTTTATAAATTGTATCGCAGCATTTTTCGAGGTCGCACATATTATTTACGAAATCCATACCTTCATGCGCGATTTTTTCAATTTCGTTTTCATTGTTGCAGGCTTTTAATAATTGATTTGCTAAAACGTTAACGTCATCAATTTTATGAGAATATGCAAATTGGAAATTATTCGTTAGCATTTTGCTCGCTTCGATATTGCTAACCACTGGGAAACAACCTTGCGACATAGCCTCACTTAACGCAATGCCAAAGCTCTCCCACCGCGAAGGAAATGCAAAAATTTTAGCATCGCGATACATTTCGATTAACGCTGCGCGGTCATTTATCTCACCTGTAAAAATCACGCGGTCTTTTAAATTGGGGTGTTCTTTATAAAAATCGTTAGCTATGTTTAAATTTTCAGCAAATCCGCCAGCTAATTTTAATTTCCAGTTAGGAATTTGCTCAGAAATTTTTGCGAAAGCGTTTAATAATATCTCCGTAGCT
>CAJODZ010000056.1 GCA_905233645.1 uncultured Synergistales bacterium
TAATCATGAATTAAATTTTTTCTGGTTGTATCGCTTGGATTATTTCTACTTGATAAAAAATAAGCTCCTGTTAATCTCAATGCGCGTTTATATTTTGTTGTGCTGAGTGAGTTCTTTTGCGCGCGTAATTTTTTTAAACCGTCGCTCGAATATCTTAAATTCTTTTCGTCTGTTATACCTGATAATCGAGCTAAAAAAGCTGTCGCCATGAAAACATTGCCCTCACGGTTTAGCGTTCCGCTTGTAAATCTCGAAGTAAAGTTTTTTAATTCGTCGGGGTCTTTATAAATAAAATAAGCGAGTTGCATTTCGGAAAGGTCAGGAATTTTTTTAGGATTAGGATTTTGAGTGAGCCAGTTGCTTTCCATTGAACCTAGCGCAGCAAACGCCCAACACGGCCCAGGTATACCTTGATTTTTAATTTCAGTAACGCGCCCGTAATTTCGTAAATCGTAGCTAACCGGCAAATTACTTGAGCATTCGATTTTGGACGCGCTGAAATTTATTATGACTATAAAAATTAAAACCTTGCTAAAATTTTTTAATATGGACATGAGATTAAATCACCCACGAAAAATTTTAGCATTATGCGTTTAAAAAATATTTAATTCGCTCACTTGATACTCACTATTAAAATAACCGTTGCCAAATTTAAAATCACTAATGCACACTCTAAAGCAGCTAAAATTTTTTACATTCACGTAAATTTACAGATTGTTTTGAATTTTAAAATACGTTAAATTTCTCATGCGCGTTATTTTAATGCGTGAAAGGAGGATTTTTAATTATGTCAAAAATTTTTCACGTAATTTCAATTTTGAGCATAGCTCTAATTTTAACGACTGCGGGGGCTTTCGCTCAATCAGAAAATAATAATAATTCCAAAGGAGTTGAAAATTTGAGTATTTCAGAATTTGCTAAAAATTATCATGACCGCGCATTGCCTGATTATAATTTTAATTTAGCAGAGACAGACCCTGAATTTTTTGCGATTTGTAATAATTTTGCGTTGGACGATGTTGTTAAGGGTACGCCTGAACTTGATGAGAAAACAAGATTTATGGCAATACTTGCAGTAACATTAGGTTGTCAAGGGCTTGACTATTTCAAATTTATTTTACCTGCCGCTTTAAACGTTGGAGTTACACCGGTCGAAGCTAAAGAGATTATTTATCAAGCTAACGCATATTTAGGAATTTCGCGCGTATATCCGTTTTTGAAAGCAGCTAATGAAATTTTAGAGGCGCGCGGAGTTAAATTACCTTTAGAGCCTCAAGGAACAACTACACCAGAAAACAGACGCGAGGCCGGTACTCAAGCACAAGTTGACATTTTCGGAGATGTCATGCGCGATTTCTGGAAGAACGGTCAAGGCGCGCGCAAAGATATAAATACATGGCTCGCCGCAAATTGTTTCGGAGATTATTACACACGCAAGGGCTTAGATTTAAAACAGCGCGAAATGATTACGTTCTGTTACATAATGGCACAGGGCGGCTGTGAACCACAGTTAATCGGACACGCTCAGGGTAATTTTAGAATGGGCAATGACAAAGATTTTTTAATTAAAGTTGTTTTATCGTGCGTGCCTTATATCGGTTACCCAAGAAGTTTAAACGCTTTAAGATGTATTGAAGAAGCCGCAAAATAAATATTAAGGAGGTTTGATAAAAAATGCGCACATGGTTAATCACTGGCGTTAGTTCAGGTTTTGGAAAATCAATGACCGAACAATTATTAAAGCGCGGTGATAAAGTTATCGGCACAGTTCGTAATACGAGCAAAGTTCAGGAACTTATTAACGCTTACCCTGAAAATTTTGACTGCCAAATTTTGGACGTAACGGACATTGAAAAATTACACGCGCTTGTTAAAAATTCTATCATTAAACATGGCCGTATAGATGTTTTGATAAATAATGCAGGCTACGGGTTATTTGGCTGTGCTGAAGAGTTGAGCGAAGCCGATATCAATAAAATTATCGCTACAAATTTGACGGCCTCGATTATGTTAATTCACGACGTTCTCCCGTATATGCGTAAACAAGGCGGAGGGCGGATAATTCAAATTTCATCGTACGGCGGTCAAGTTGCTTACCCTGCTAACTCAATGTATCACGCGACAAAATTTGGTATCGAAGGTTTTTGCGAAAGCGTTGCTCAGGAAGTTGCTCAATTTAACATTGGCGTAACAATAATTGAACCAGGCGGAGCACGTACAGAATTTAGATACGGAAGCGCACACGTTGCAAATTTAATGCCTGAATATGATGCCTGTCATGGATTTTTAAACATGCTTGACCCTTCAAAAGGACTTGCGCCCGGAGACCCTGTTAAAATGGCAACGAGAATTATTGAGACGGTTGATAAAAATCCTGCGCCGTTAAGAGTTGTTTTAGGCTCACAGGCTTTACGAGCTACGATTGAAAGATTAGAGGCACGTATCGCAGATTACAAAACTCAAACTGAAATCGCGGCTTCAACAGATATTAAGGAGTAATTTATTTATATGACGAGAATTTTTTTAGCGTGCTTAATAATTTTAGGATTATTAAATTTTCCGGCGTTTGCTGCTAATTTAGCTCATCAAGTTGATGACGAAGACGCACCGGTTGTTTACATGACGCGCGATATTACACCAGACGGTTTAGCAAAAGTTTACAGGGCTTTACGTTGGGAGGCTGACGGGCGCGTTGCTGTAAAAATTTCAACAGGTGAACCGCCAGCAAGCAATTATTTACGTCCGGCTTTAATTCGTGATTTTGTGAAAAGCTTAAAAGGGACTATCGTCGAGTGCAACACAGCATATAACGGTTCAAGAGCGGCGACGGCCATGCATTTACAAGTTGCGAAAGACCACGGCTTTACAGAATTTGCGAACGTTGACATTATGGACGCTGAAGGCGATATCGAATTACCTGTTTCGCGCGGAACACATTTAACGGGGAATTTAGTCGGCAGAAATTTCAAGAACTATAATGCTTTTGTAATATTGAGCCATTTTAAGGGTCACGCTATGGCTGGTTTTGGAGGCGCGATAAAAAATATCTCAATCGGAATTGCGTCCCGTAGCGGTAAATGTCGTATTCATAGCGGCGGCAAAAGTGACAGCAGTCCTTGGGGCGGTGAGCAAAATGCGTTTTTAGAATCTATGGCCGAAGCTGGGAAATCAGTATCAGATTATTTAGAGCGCGGCCGTCGTATTGTTTACGTCAACGTTATGAACAGGCTTAGTATTGATTGCGATTGTAATGGTCATCCTGCCGCGCCTGATATTCATGATATAGGTATATTAAGTTCAAAAGACCCTGTCGCGCTTGACCAAGCTTGTGTTGATTTAATAAACGTCGCAGCTGGCAATCATTCATTTGTAAAACGTATGACCCAATTAAACGCGATGCGCACACTTGAACACGCTGAAGAGATTAAATTAGGTCACCGCAATTACAGGCTTGTATATGTTGATTAAGAATTAAATTTTAAATTTAAACGAAGGAAGTTTTTTATTATGACAATTAAATTATTAGCAAGTATTTTAATCGCGTTAATAGCAATTAGCACAACCGGAATTTCAGAAGCGCAAGCAAAAGCCTTAGTCGTAGTTTTTTCGCGTGCTGATGAAAATTATTCAGTTGGTAATATCACCGAAGGCAACACTATGAAATTAGCAAAGCTTATCGCTGAAAAAACGGGAGCTGATTTATTCGAGGTCAAGCCTTATAACAAATACCCTGCTGATTATAAAAAGTGTACGGAAGTTGCGCAGGAAGAATTAAGAGTTAATGCGCGTCCTCCGATTTTAGAGGATAAAAACCCTGAAGAGTACGACACGATATTTTTAGGTTATCCAATTTGGTGGGGAGATTTGCCGATGTGTTTATACACGTATTTAGAGAGACACGATTTCAACGGCAAAAAGATTTATCCGTTTGCAACACACGAAGGCAGCGGAATGGGACGTACTGAAAGCACATTGAGATTAGCTTTGCCAGGCGCAGAAATCGGACGTGGTTTAGCAACAAGGGGTTCAGACGCTCAAAAATTAACACCGCGTACTGTGAGTGCTTTAGAAAGTTGGTTAAAAGCGGCAGGTTTTTAAAAATTATCGACGCTGAAAGAATTTTGAATAAAATCAAAATGCCCCGCTGATAAAAAATTTATATAAAAATTATTAGCGGAGCGTTTTTTATTGTCAAAATTTTTAATTGAATAACGCTTTTATATTTGTATCGTAAATTTTCGGTACGTAATGCTTATTAAAAATACTCTTGTATAATATGCGATGTTGTAAATTTTTAAATAATTTTTGAAATTTAGTAAAGGAGTTCTAGGGGTATGAATTATCAGGAAATCAGCATGTTCATTTTGTATCTGGCCTTCATGCTTGCAATAGGTATCTGTTTTTTCTTCAAGAGCAAAAATCAAACCGAGAAGGGCTATTTTTTAGGTAATAGACAAGTGGGGCCGTGGGTTGCTGCTTTATCTGCCGGAGCGTCGGATATGAGCGCATGGGTCTTAATGGGATTACCGACTTCAGTTTATGCGTTAGGGCTTGGCCAAGTTTGGATCGCCGTAGGTTTAGCAATAGGTTATTCGTTAAGCTGGATATTTGAAGCACCGCGTTTACGTACTTTTTCGATTGAAGCCAATGACGCGATAACAGTCCCGCAATTTTTAACGAATAGATTTTTATCGAAATCAAAATTATTGCAAATTATTTCGGCTATAGTCTTCTTAGTTGCTTATACGATTTATGCTGCGTCAAGTATTAAGGCTTGCGGAACTTTATTTAACACCGTTACAGGAATGGAAACACGTACAGCAATGTATTTAGCCGCCGTCATTGTTATAAGTTATACATTTTTGGGAGGGTTTTCCGCTGTATCATGGACTGACTTTTTTCAGGGAATGCTAATTTTAGCGTCAATGTTAATCGTTCCGATAGCGGCTTATTGTGCAATCACTCCAGAAACGCAACACGAAATCCCGTCTAATTTCTGGAATATTTTCACAAGCTATCAGGATATTATTTCGGGCTTAGGTTGGGGCTTAGGGTATTTCGGAATGCCGCACATTATTATTAGATTTATGTCAGTCAACTCTCAAAAAGAATTACGCAAATCTGCAAAAATCGGAATTACTTGGACGTTAATTATTTTGACTTTCGCTGCGTTCATTGGAATTATAGGCAGAGTATTTATCGGATTTGATGAGGCAATAAATCAAAATTCGCTCGTCTTCGTAACAATGACACGTAAATTATTCCCGGCGATTTTATCAGGAATTTTGTTATCAGCAGTTTTAGCCGCCGCAATGTCAACAGCAGACAGCCAATTATTAGCCGCCGCCTCAGCGTTTGCCAGTGATGTTTATAGACCGGTCATTCGTAAAAATGAAGCGACTAATAAAGAGATGTTATGGGCAGGCCGTACGGTTGTCTTAGTTATTGCGTTAATCGCTTTATACATTGCAACAAGTCCGGACAAAAATGCAAATATGATTATGTCGCTCGTTTCTAATGCATGGGGAGTGTTCGGCGCAGCGTTTGGCCCTGCAATTTTATTGAGCTTGTTCTGGAAGAGATTTACATTTTCAGGAGCAGCGGCAGGAATTGCAACGGGAGCTATTGTCGATATTGCTTGGCTTATGTATATGAGTGAGACTGGAATTTATGAAATAGTTCCGGGATTTTTTGCTGGGTTAATCGTTGCTGTAGTTGTTGCTTTAATATCACCGAAGCCGTCAGCAGAAGTTGAACAATTATTTGACAACGCATTAAAAGCCTCAAAAGCATAAATTATTTTTTAAAAGGTAAAAAATTTTGCCCTCCAGAAGTTTTAATTCAAGGGGGGGCAATTTTTTATACGATTATTTTTTCAATTCGGCCTCAAGCTTTTTTACTTCGGACATAAGAGAGTTAAACTTTTTTATGCCCTCTTGCGTCGGTTTTCTCATGTGCTGTTCATGGAAAAACCAATATAACGCTACCGCCGCCGCAAAAAATAATGGCTGATTAAATCCAACCAAGCACAAACTGCCAATAATTATTTTTTTCCATAAGGGTAAGCTTGCTTTCAAATAATAGGCTTTTTTAGTCT
>CAJODZ010000057.1:0-2178 GCA_905233645.1 uncultured Synergistales bacterium
CCTGTTTGCGGAAATCTGAAAAAAGATATCAAATTGTCTGACCGTATCTACAAATGTGAGGTATGCGGATATAGTGAAGACAGAGATATACATGCTGCTCGAAATATGATTCTGTTGTCAGGAAAAAATAATACCTGTGGGACGCAGGAAATTAACGCCTTTGGAGAGGATAGAAGACGACTTCAACCAGCAAGACCAGTTGAAGCGCATTCCTCGTTGAATTAGGAAGCCGCCACTTCTTAAGTGGCGGTAGTTCACTAAGTGAATAAAACGCCTCAAGATTTTTCAATTTTTCATTTTTCAGTAAGTCGTATGCTCAAAAAAATTTTGAACTGTGTGATAATTCATGCGTCCTAAATTTTTAAAAAGAGAGGTTATTATTTTGAAGCGTTTAATAGCATTGGTTTTAGTCTTGGTTTTAGCTTTAACGCCAGTAGCAAATGCCGCAGTTTATGAAAATCAGCGCGTTCGTATCGTAATCGGTTCAACGGCTGTTTCGGGTGATAGCTATATGGTTGCGGATATCGTAAACCGTTATTTACAAAAATATTTAGGTTGTCAGTCGAAAGTTGACCCCGTTGGCGCAAATGAAGCCTTCGCAACAATTAAGACAGCAGCCCCCGACGGAATGACGTTTATGATTTTCCATGATATGACATATTTAGGCGTATTATTCGGAAGTTACAGCGCAGAGTATGATTTAGAAAATATGGTTATCGGGCCTCGCGTTGGTCAAAATCCTGGCTCATGCTTTGCGGCTAAAAAGAATGCCCCTTACAAAGACATGAGAGAGATGGCCGACTGGTTAAAAGCTAACCCCGACAAAACCGTAAGACTTTCAGTCGAACTCGGCAGCGTTAGTAATTTAGGCTTCGTAATTTATTACGTCTGGTTACATGATTTATACGGAGAGGACGTAGCTAACCAGTTAAGATTTGTTCTTGGCGGCTCGACAGACACGAAGTTACAGCAGTTATGGGACAACAACGCTGATGTAATTTTTGGCGATTACAGCTCATTCTTACAGTACACAGCAGAAGGCGTTGACGAACAGTTAGCGTTAAAATACGTCGGCATTCTCGATAAAATCCCCGGACGCGATGACGTTCCTGTTTATGGTGATATGGGAATTACGATGGACGGCAAGCCGATTTACTTCTCAAAAGACTTCTTAATTTATTTACCGAAGGGAACTCCTGAAGCGGTTGTTGCTGAACTTGATGAAGCCGTTGCAAAAATGCAAGCTGACCCCGATTTCCAGGCTGATATGGCAAAGATGACTTACGCCGGAAATACTTTACAGAGTAAAGAAGCCAAAGAATTTATCTACGCAAAACGCGACGCAATCAAAAGAGTTTTATCCGTTGCTCCCAATATTGAAGATTTAGAGTAGATTTTTTAGATTAAATTTTTTACGCGGTGTATCGTTTTTATGGGTATGCCGCGTTTTTGTATTCACTTTTAATTTTTTGAGGAGGGATTTTTCTTGCAGCAGTTTTTACGACAATCGTTAAAGATTAGGAATTTGCATTTGTTTTTTCCGCAACTAATTGGCACAATCTGTTTAATCTTGTTTGTAATAATTCTCATTCAGCGTTTTATAAAATGCATGAAGGACGGCACGCCGTTTATAAATTTCAAAGGCTATCACTTTTTCACGCCCGGCTATGACAAATTAAAATTTTGGGGTTCGTTAATTTTATCGATTGGTTATATTGCCGCGTTACCGATTTTGCATTTTGTGAACGCAAGCATGATTTTTATATTTTTGTTCTGCCTTCTGTTTGATTATCAAAAAGGCGCAGGCATAAAATTTTTGAGCTTGTTAGTTTCTGCGATTATAGCTGTCGGCGGCTCATGGTTAACGTGGTATTTATTCTTTCAGGTGTTTAACATTACACTTCCGTAAAAATTAAGGCAGGTGAATTTTTTAACATGGACGCTTTATTTGGTTCAGGATTTTTATTTAATGCAAGTCTTGCTTTCGCAGGTGTAGCAGTCGGAATTATTTTCGGAGCAATTCCCGGAATGTCAGCAACAATGGCCGTCGCGGTATTTTTGCCAATGACATATGCTTTTAAAGATTTAATCCCGTCGTTATATTTATTATTAGGTTTATACGTTGGCGGTATTTCAGGCGGTTTAATTCCAGCGATTTTAATCAACGTTCCCGGAACG
>CAJODZ010000057.1:2277-7959 GCA_905233645.1 uncultured Synergistales bacterium
TTAGCTTTTTTAACGCCTCCGCTTGCAAAAATGGCCATTAAATTTTCAGCGATTGAAAAATTTTTAATTATCTTATTCGCAATGACAGTTATAGCGGCGTTATCGAAAGGCTCTATGACAAAAGGTATATTCGCAGGATTTTTAGGCGTATTATTAAGCTTAGTCGGTGAATTATCATTAAATAACAAAATGCGAATGGTTCCGGACTTTTTAGCGACTGATTTACGCAGCGGATTTCAATTATTGCCTTTGTTAATCGGATTATTTGCTATTACTCAGATGTTCCAAGAGGCTGAAAAAGGAATGCAGAGCAATAATTTAAACGAAGGCGTAACGGTTGAGGGAGCGCGTAAATTTTCGTTTAAAGATTTTGCCGGCCAAACAGTAAACGTAATTCGCTCGTCATTATTAGGGACGTTCATGGGAATTTTGCCTGGTGTTGGTGGAAGCGCAGCGTCTTTAATTGCATACAGTCAAGCTAAAAGCTGGTCAAAGCACCCCGATGAATTAGGCAAAGGCGCACCCGAAGGTTTAATTGCGTCTGAGTCTTCAAATAACGGTTTGACGGGCGGTGCATTAGTTCCGTTATTATCATTAGGTATTCCGGGCGACGCGACAACAGCAGTTTTAATCGGAGCATTCTTATTACAAGGCATTCAGGTCGGCCCGTTATTCATTCAACAAAATCCGGCAACTTGGAACCAAATTTTATTAGCACTTGCACTTTGTAACGTGTTTATGTTCATCGTAATGTTCTTCCCGATTAAGTTAATTTCAAACGTTGTCAAAGTTCGCAGTGCGCGCATGTACCCGATAATTTTATTGATGTGCGTAGTTGGAGCTTATGCAACACGTTCAGGCGTTATGTTTGACGTTTGGTGCTTGTTAATATTTGGTGTGCTTGGTTACATCATGAACAAAATCGGTTTACCGGTTGCGCCGTTCTTAATTGGATTTATTTTAGGCAAAGACTTAGAAAAATATTTCATCGAAGCTGTTAAAAATAATAATTATAATTTAATGGTATTCTTTGAAAGACCGATAGCGTTAGTGATTTGGGCTTTAATAGTTGTCTTCTTGGGTTATTCAATTTGGGATAATTACAAAGGCGGAACGCTTGAGAAAGCCGGAATTAAAGAGTAAATAATTCAACACCTCTATTTAAAAATTATAAAAGCTCTGTGATTTTTTAGGTCATGGAGCTTTTTATTTGGTTTATTATTTAAAAATACAAGTGTACGTTTTCGAGTAATATTTTTTGTTTTTCATTATCGAGTGCAATTTCGCGCATAATCTCACGTTGTTCATCACGGTGTTTTTGCTCGCGTTCTTCAATGAATTTTTTACGGTCATAAATTTTGCGTAACTCAGCCGATTTTTTGAGCATATCGTTATGATTATCCCAAGTTGTAAAAGTTGCCTTATCTACGCTCGATTGAGCAGCCGCATATAATTCTTGAGCCTCAGAAATATTGCGCGGTGCTGACTTAGATTTTTTAATCGTGCTGCTGTCGGGTAGTTCGTCCCAAATACTGCCATATAAATAATTATTTTTGTTGCTGTTTATAAATTGCATTTACAAAAACACCTCCCATAAATTATTTTTATTATCGGCTGAAATTTTAGGAGTGTTCACAAATTTTTGAGCAATAAAAAAAGGGCTTGCGCCCCAATAATTTTAATGATTTGCGTTTTGATTTATGACGTTACGACTTTTTCAATTATCCTTATGATACAAGCGTTATCAACCGCAACGAACAGCCGCCACAAATTTACGTAGCCGAAGCTTATTAAATTTATAATTAAAATGAACAGACCGCCGTAAAATTCTATGATGATAAGCTCGATTAAAAGTAATAAAGCCGCTAAATATTCGCCGTCAAATAACGCACCGAAAGACATTTTTAAACTGTCCCACATGCAACTCAACCAGTCCACAGCTCCGCCGTAGTTTTCAAATGTTAACTCAACGCTATGCATGGTTTTGAAACGTTCGGCTGCTAAACATGAAGTGCTTGAGATTAGAAATAATACCGCTATGAAAAATACTAAATGCTTCACTTAAAAAACAAACTCCCTTTATGAAAAATTTGTAAACATGATTTTTAGATAGTTATTTTTTCAAAAGTATTTTTACGGATTTTTTGCTAATATTTTATCCGTTTTGTCTAAAAATAACGTGCTGTTATGCTAAAATACACGTGTTTTTCAGAATTTCAATTTTAATTTAAATCATAGGAGTTTTAAACATGCAAAGATTTTTAACAGCTCTAACACTTTTAATTATAGTCATGGCCTCCGGAGTAAGCTTTGCTCACGAAAAAGAGAAGGTTAACGCTAAAGAGAATGCGATTTTAATCGTTTCGTTTGGGACATCAATGCCGGAAGCTCGAAAAGCGATTGATAATTTATATAACGCCGCTGTGAAAGAATTTCCGGAGTATGATGTTCAATTAGCTTTCACGTCAAATATTATCCGCCGCAAAATTGCCCGTGAACAAAATTTAAATGTTTTAAATCCCGTGCAAGCTTTAGCTGATTTTAATGATAAAGGTTTTAAAAATGTTTACGTCATGCCTACACACATAATTCCTGGTGAAGAATATGACGAGATTAAAAATGTTGTTGACGCTTTTAAATTATTAAAAGGCAAATACGGTTTTGAAAAATTAGTTTTGGCCAAGCCATTTTTGAATAATTATGACGATTGCAAAGACATGGCCGAAATTTTAATTAAGCGTTTCGATAAATATTTACAAAATTCTCCAGATACTGCAATTATTTTAATGGGACACGGAACACCTGAACATATAGCTAACGCATTATATTCGCTTTTACAATTTGAATTAAACAAGAGAATGCCGGGTAAATTTTTTATCGGAACAGTTGAAGCCGCGCCGATGATTGATGATGTCGTAGCTAGTTTGAAAAATAATCCTGAAATTAAAAATTTAGTCATCTCTCCGTTCATGATTGTTGCCGGCGACCATGCGAATAACGATTTGGCCGGTACTGACGACGAAGAATCCTGGCTGAATATCTTAAAATCAAACGGTTACGAAAATATAACGCCCTATCTTTCAGGTTTAGGCGAGGACGAAAATATAACAGCTAATTTTATAACGAGGCTTAAAAAGATTGTCGAGAAATAAAATTTTTTTTTAGTTTTAATTTTCGCACTGATAATAATTTCGATTTGGCGATTAACGCTCGGTGAATGGAAAATCTCATTTAATCGGGTGTTTTATTTTTTATCGCCGTTCCTTGATGAAAAAGAATTATTAAATCCTGAAGCAATAATTATTCGTAAAATCAGATTACCAAGAATTTTAAGCGCGATTTTAACCGGTGGCATATTGAGCGTTGCTGGAGTAGTTTTGCAGAGTATTTTAGCTAATCCTATGGCCGAGCCTTACACTTTAGGGATTGCTTCTGGTGCGGCGTTTGGTGCGTCATTAGGAATTTTAGGAGGCAATATTTATATTTTACCGAGCGCGTTATTTGGTGCTTTCGGGGCTTTAATTCTCGTGAAAATAATTGCTCTAAACGGTGGCCGTGAAAAAATAATTTTAGCTGGAATAATCACGAACGCTTTTTTATCATCGGGAGTAACTTTTTTAAAAGCTATATCCGGCGAAAAATTATATGCTGTGATTTTATGGTTAATGGGAAGTTTTGCCGGTGTAAATTTTGATGATGTGTTAAGAATTTTTAGCGGTGCGGTTTTAGTTTTTATTCCTGCGGTTGTTTATGCTCCGTATCTTGACGCGATGAGTTTAGGAGATGGGCGCGGTTTAATTTTAGGGATAAACGAGAATTTGACGCGCAATATTTTATTATTCAGTGTTTCGTTCGGCGTAGCCTTGAGTGTCAGTTCGACGGGAATAACAGGTTTTGTAGGTTTAATTGTGCCTCACTTACTACGAATTTTTATCGGCGCGTCTCACAGGAATTTAATTTTAAACAGCTTTATATTCGGCGGAGTGTTAATGCTTTTATCAGACGGTGTAGCGCAAATTTTAGGTGAAGTGCCTGCGGGCGTGATTACAGCTTTATTCGGTGCGCCGTTCTTCTGTTTTTTGCTGATTAAAAAATAAGAGCGCTTGACGTAAATTTGTGATACGGCTAAAATACTCGTTGTTTTGCTATCAGGCGGCATAGCCAAGTGGTAAGGCAGAGGACTGCAAATCCTTTATCCCCAGTTCGAGTCTGGGTGCCGCCTCCAATCATTTAGAATATTCCCGTTAAGTTTTTAAATTATTTTTCTCTCGTTGTTGTAAAAGATTTATGTTTTACGAGTTCCTTGAGTTCGTCGCTGTTTGTTAAATCAACTTTATCACCAACACGCACAAGAGATAAATTTCCGCTGCTCTTACTTGCAATTTCGGCGACGCATGTATCGATTTTTGCTTCAGAAACTTTAACGACCGCAAAAGTTTGTTCGTTTTCGCCTGAGCCTGTATAAATTCGATATAACACACCTTTTTCAGCGCCACCCATTGTGCCGAGATTTATCGTTATTTGTTTTTCGGACGCTTCTTTTACGAGTATTGGGTCTCCTATAGCGTTGCGAACCTTCATTGTTATTTTTGCTAATAACTCTGCAACTGAACCGGCTTCAAGTCCTGTTGCGCTATGTTTGCCGAGACTGAGGCCATAAAGATTAAGAAAGCCCCCGTTATGAGATGTTCCGCCCTGTTCTGAAATTGAAGCTAATTTTTTACCGCTCTTAACATCGATTAAGTCAATATCAGCGGCAGCACTGGATTTATCTCTTTGCAGACCCAAAAACCAAATCCCCGTACTTGACGCTTTGCTGTTTAGATTTGTAACTGTGCCGACAACTATATAATTGCAATGAGCAAATTTCCCGACTTGTGCTGCGACTTCCGGTGGTATGTAACCTGATGATATTCCGATTTTATGTTCGTTAGCTATCTCTTCGAGTTGAGCAGATGAAACGATTGTAATTCTTTCAGAATTTGCGAGCATACGTGTAAAAATATCTCCTACGACGGTTGCTTGATCAGTTGTTACGTTAGCAACTCCGCTACGAAATTTAAAAACACCGACGCGAATTTTTGTGTTATCGGCGGCCTCAACAACTCCGACACATAAAAAGGCTATACAAAAAATGACAAGCATACTTAAAAATTTTTTCACGAAAAAATCTCCTTTTACAATTAAAAATTTACGATAAAAAATTCTAACATAATAAAAATTTTTAAAAATATTATTTGGTCAAACTATTAAAAATTTTTGCGCCCTTAAAAAATTTAACACTTTGTTTGAAAAATAATATGCGTTTAATAAAGTGAGTGAATGATTTTATAAAAGATTTTTTGTAGTTGTGCATGTAGTTGTAAAAATTGGGGGATATTTTTTATTTGGTCAAAGATTTTATTTTTTAAACACGTGCATATTAAATCATATTTTTTAAAAAACTTCTTTCGCAAATTTTGCTGAATATAATAATTTTTAATCGTTTTATAATGCGCCAGTAAGTTTTTTAATTTTGAGAGGTGTACTCTTTTGAAGACAAAGTTTTTATCACTCGTTTTATTATTCTCGTTAGTCCTTGTCCCGTGTGCGTATGCTGTTGAGCCTATTAAAGTCGGTGAGATTGCAACAGTAACGGGAGATTTTGCGGCTTACGGTGTTGCTGAAGTTGAAAGTATTAAA
>CAJODZ010000058.1 GCA_905233645.1 uncultured Synergistales bacterium
AACTGATTCCTGTAAAACGAAATCCTGAAGGCTAAGAAGTATTCAGGTTAGGAGGATTAAAGGAAGCTGCTATCTTCTATAAGTGGCGGTAGTTCACGTTTGGTGATTTATAACTAACGCACAAAATTTTTTAACACGCCTCAAAAAATTTAACACTTTGTTTCAAACTCGACATGCTTAAAAGTTATGCGGCCATTAAATTTTTAAAAGCTTTTTTGTAGTGGTAGACGTAGTTGCAAAAAATGACAGCCCCTCGTCAATTTTAAGGGACTGTCTAAAAATTAAATTTATTATAACAAATGCTTCAGCTATAAAATTTTCAGCTTCGTTTTAATCAAGTGCGCCGCTCGTAATCAATGCGTCAACAGTGTTACTGCGCCAGCTTGAAATATATTTTTTTGCATCGTTACCGATATAGCCCAAATAATTAACGTTATATTTTTCAAGAAGGTCGCGGCAGCGTTTTTCTTCACCAGCTTTTTTATACGCATTGCCTAATAATTCTATGACTTCCGGAGGCGTTCCCTTTTTGGCAAAAACTCCGTAAAAACTTCCCCACGGCAAATACATAAAAAATCCTGGATAATCTTCAATAACAGCCGGTACTCCTTGTAATTTGGGATGCTCATCAATGGCAATGACCGTTAAAAATTTTAATTTGCCCTCGTTATATTCGTCTATTCCCTGTTGTAAAAGACACGTTGAAAAATCGCACTCACCCTTCATTACGGCTTCTTTAACGGCGGCTGTACTATCGTAATCAACATTCCTGAAAGTTGCGCCCGTAACTCCGTTTATAAAAGCATTCATGACCCAACCGACACTGCCTTTACCTGTTGTTGCCGCAGTTACTTCTCCCGGCCTTGCCTTTGCATCAGCGATTAAATCTTTGAAAGAATCATATTGCGAATTTGGATTAACAATAATTCCAGCAGTAACATCACCAATTAAATAGACGCATTCAAAATCATCGTACGTTAAATTGCTAATTCCTAATTTGTCATAAAGCGCGGGGTTTTCAGCTCCCATTAAAAGAGTATAGCCGTCCGGTTGTTTGCCGTGAACGAACTCAAGCCCCGTAGCTCCTGAATTACCGGTTATGTTTTGCATTTTAATTTCTTGCGGTAAATTTTTCATAGCCTCTTCTGTTAAAGCTCTCGTCAATAAATCAGTAACGCCGCCCGCACCCCATTGAATTATTCCGTCAATAGCATGGTCTGGATATCCGGAAGCGGTCGTTTTTTGTGAGGCAGGTTCAGCTTTTTTAGCAGGCTGTGAATTTTGAGCGGTCATAGCAGGACGTTTTCTAGGAGCTTTAGCTTTAACCGCAGGCATAGTGACACCCTCAGCACCGCTGTTAACTAATGCGTCAATCGTATTAGAACGCCACTGCGCAATATATTTTTCAGCTTCTTCACCTGTATAACCTAAATAATTCAAGCCGTATTCTTCAAGTAATTTTCTAAATTCTTTATTCTCTCCGGCCTTTTTATATGCATCGCTTAACATGTCTATAGCGTCCCAATCCGTTCCCTCTTTAGCAAATATGCCAAAAAAGTTTCCCCATGGTAAATATGATAAAAATTGAGGGTATTCGCTAATAACAGGAGTAACGCCCGGAACAAAATTACTCTCTTCGATAGCAAAAAGTGTTAAAAATTTAAATGTTCCGTTGCTAAATTCTTGAATACTTTCCTGCGCAAGACATATTATAAAATCGCAGTCGCCCCTCTTTAAACCTTCTTTCATACTGCCGGTATCATCATAATCAACAAGTTTAAATTTTGCGCCCGTAGCGTCTGTTATAAATGCATTTAAAATCCAGCTTGCGCTTCCGTGTCCTGTTGTTCCGCAAGTTACAGTTTCTGGGTGTGCTTGAGCGTCTTTGACTATATCCGTAAATGAATGATATCTTGAAGAAGCGTCAACAGCTACAACAGCTTGAAGGTCGCCAAGTAAATAAACACATTCAAAATTGTTATAAGTCAACGTACTGTTTGATAAAGCATCATAAATCGCAGCAGTTCCAGCACCAATTAAAAGAGTGTATCCGTCAGCATTTTTAGAATAAACATACTCAAGACCATTTGCACCGTTATTGCCTACGATATTCTGTATTTTTATATTAACCGGCAAAAATTTTAAAGCTTCAGTCGTCGCGGCTCTCATTAAAACATCTGTTGCTCCGCCCGGCCCCCATTGATTTATACCATCAATATCATGTGCAGGGTAGCCGGAGGCAGTTTTTGATTTTGTATCTGAACTAGGTTTTGTGTCGGGCTGTGAATTTTGGGCGGCTGCAGTTTTTTTTATTGGTTCGGGGATTTTAGCGTTAGGATTAAAAGTTATTCCTGATAATAAAGTATCGAACGTACCGCCGCGCCAATTTGAAACATATTCTTGAGCGTCTTTACCTGTTAAGCCAATAAATTTAATATTACTTTTGTCAAGAGCTTCTCTAATTTTTGGATTTTCGCCAGCCTTTTTGAAAGCATCAGAAAGTTTTTTGATTACATTTTCGGGCGTTCCTTTTTTAACATACACACCATAAACGCAACCATAAGGAATATATTTAAAATTCTTTGAAGAATATCTTAATGCCTGGACGGACATTGTCCCCTGAAAAGGCATTATCGTAAGTCCTTCTGTAGCGTCGCCAAGTACATAAATACATTCAAAACTTTCATAGCTTAAAACATTTTTTCCGACACGTTCAGCTCCAGCTAAAAAAGTATAACCGTCGGCTAAAGAACTCTCAAAATATTTTACAGCGGACGCATTAGAATTTTTCGAGAATGCCCAAACACTGACAGGCTGTTTTAAATTCTCTTCGGCCATAATCACAAAATCTCTCATATCGAAAGCATCTTCTTTGTTGAGTTGGACTATGCCTGTAATTTCGCGACTTGGATAATCTTCAGCGTAAGCTGTCGAATTAGAAATAAATAAAAAAGATATTATAAATATAAACACGGACGCAGATAATTTTTTCACGGTAAATTTTTACCTCCTAATGAATTTTTAAAAATATATTTCTATAAAATACGATAATTGAGAATTTTAACACCGGCTTAATATATTTTGGCTAAAAACTTTCGCGTCTTCTATTGTGATATATTATTCATTCAAATTTTTAACAAGGGGTTTTTTCACATTAACACTTATAAAAATAAAAAAGTTGTTGTAATTGGTGCAGGCGTTAGCGGTCAAGGTTTGGCGCTTCTGGCTAAAAAGTTGGGCGCGGAAGTCTTCGTTACTGAAAAAAACGCTATCAATTCTGAAGTTAAAAATATATTCTCACAAAATAATATCAAATTTGAAGAGAACGGACATTCACAAAATGTTTTCGATAACGCTGATGAAATTCTAATTAGTTCAGGTTTGCGCCCTGATACAGAGATTTTTAAACGCGCCCAAAATTCAGGGATTAAATTAACCGGCGAACTTGATTTTGTAATTCCTAATATCAATGCTGAAAAAATAATTTGTATAACTGGCTCAAACGGCAAAAGTACAGTGACTTCATTAACAGGCCATATTTTGAGCAAATTAAATTTAAAAACAGGCACGGGCGGAAATTTAGGGACTGCGTCTGCAAAATTCACCAGTGAAAAATTTAATGCCGTCGTTCTGGAATTGAGCAGCTTTCAACTTGAAAGAGCGCAAAATAATTTAAAATCTTCCGTCTCAATAATTACAAATTTAGCCCCCGACCATATCGACTGGCACGGAAGCTATGAAAATTATGCAAAGGCCAAGTCTAAAATTTTATCTTTGCGAAATCATGACGGCTGGGGAATAATTCAGCTCAATACAAACGCACTCACCGGAAAAATCATCACATTAAGCCATTCCGAACAGCCGTTAAATAATTTTTCAGGTCATATTTTCATGGACAGCGGTAAAGCTTTTTTAATAATGGACGGCGCAAAAACTTGTCTATTTAATTATTCTGATACAAATTTAATCGGCGAACATAATTTTGAAAACGTCGCAATGAGTTTAACAGCGTGCCGTTTAGCTTTTCCGGAACATGAACAAGAATTTGACAATCCTAAAAATTTATTGGACGGTTTTAAAGCATTGCCTCACCGTTGCGAACGCGCTGGAGAGATTAACGGTGTGCTTTACATTGACGACTCAAAAGGGACTAACGTAGCAGCTTCAAACACGGCGATGAAGTCAATCAAAATGCGCAAAGTAATAATTTTAGGCGGTCAGGGTAAGGGCGAAGATTATGCTCCATTGGCTGAAGTTGTTAAAGCTGAATGTGAAGATGCTGTTTTAATTGGTGAAGAGGCCGATAAAATTAGAGTTGCTTTAGAAAAATCCGGCTTTAAAAATATTCACATGGCCAAGACGATGAAAGACGCTGTCAAAATTTCAAGCGAGCTTGCTAAACCAGGGATGTGCGTTTTATTATCACCGGCTTGTACAAGTTGGGATATGTATAAAAGTTATAAAATTCGCGGTGAAGATTTTTGCAACTGCGTCAAAGAACTTGCTAACCCGTAATTAAAAATTTAAAGCATGATTGAATTTATAACCCCGTTCATTTTAAGCACCTGCGGTTTAATAATGATTTTCTCGCTGTCATTCAGAAATAATTTATTAAATCCTTACGCCGCGCCTTTAAAACAATTTCAATTTATAGGCATAGGCATTACGTTAATGTTTTGTTGTATGAATATTAAGCCTGAGACTTTCCGAAAAATCAGCGATAAATTATGGGAAGTATCATTTATCTTATTAGTGCTCACATATTTTTTCGGAGTACGTGTTGGCGGTGCTAGGCGTTGGCTTGGGATAATGGGTTTTAGATTTCAGCCGTTAGAATTTTTATTATTTACAATTCCGATTTTCATGGCCGACAGATTAACGAATAAGACATCAAGTATCGGACGGCGCGGAGATTTGCATTCATTTTTGAGGCCGACAATGCTTGTAATTTTAATGTCGGGCTTACCGTTAATGTTACAACCAAATTTAGGCGGAACGATTTTAGTTGTTGCTATATGTTTCGTTATGCATATTGAGCGTAAAGGTTGGAAGTATCCGGCGTGGGGGACTTTGATAGCGATTTTAGCTGTTATAGTTTTAATTTTTATAGCACCGTATCGAATGAGAAGGGTTAGAGCTTTTCTTGACCCATGGGACGACCCTACTGATACGGGCTTTCAAATTATTCAAGGCTTAGTAGCTTTTGCTAACGGGAGTGTATCCGGTGTCGGGATTGGCCGCGGTTTACAACAGGAGAGATATTTACCAGAAGCGCAGACCGATTATATTTTTCCAGCGATTGGCGAAGAGTTTGGCTTAATCGGGACGATGTTTTTAATAATTTTATATGCTTTATGGACTTGGCGGGCATATTATATTTATCGAGATGCTAAGACACCGTTTTTAAAATCGCTTGCACTAGGTTTAACAGCGTCCGTAATCTTTCCAATGTTTATAAACGTAATGGGAGTAACAAAGCTAATGCCTTTAACAGGGATACCAATGCCGTTTATAAGTTCAGGCGGAAGCTCAATGGTTTTCATGTGGATGAAAGTCGGATTATTATTATCTATAAAAAGCGAGAGCAAAGCCAAGCCCCAAATTAAAGCTCAACCTAAAAAGCACAATAAACTCAATAAAAAACAAGTTGACCCCAAAAATCACGAGCTGAAAAATTTAAAAGCCAAGCAAGAACAATCAAACGAAAAAGAGAGCGTGCAAAATAATAATGACATCATCAATAATAAACGAAGTGTTAAAGAAATTAAAAAATAATTCTCCGCAAAAAATTTTAATCGTATCAGGCGGTACGGGCGGTCATATTTTTCCAGCGATAGTGTTTGGCAATGAATTAAAAAAGCTTGGCCATGAAATATTTTACATGTGCGGTTCGCGGCCTTTAGAACGGGAAATTTACACTGTATCAGGGATTGAGCCGAACGTTATAAATTTATTCGGTTCACCTTTAGGCGCAGGGAGCATTAAAAAGAATTTTGGCCGTGTTCTAGATTTAATAAAGAGCTTTGCAAAAATTAACTCTTACATAAAAATTTTAAAACCGGATTTAATAATTTTATTCGGCGGTTATATATCGTTTATGCCTTTAATTATTTCGCGCTTTAAACAAATTCCGGTGATATTACATGAGCAAAACGCTGTCGCCGGACGAGTAACGCGCATTGCTGAAAAATTAGGAGCAACGATTTTAACAGCATGGCCGAATTGTAAAGGAATTAAGAATTTTAAATATGTTGGAGTTCCTGTCAGAGAGCCTGTAAAAATTTCACGTGAAGAGGCTTTAAAGTTGCTCAATCTCGAAAATTTTATAAAACCTTCTCAAAAAATTATTGGCATTACAGGCGGTTCATTAGGTAGCGTACCGTTAAGAGAGCTTTTAATTAAGACGGCTGAAATTTGTAAAGAATATGAATTTATATTTTTATCATCAGGCGAAATCAAAAACGACGGCAACAAACATTTTTTAAAATCGCGCTGGGACATGAACACTTTTTATTCAGCGTGCGATGTTTTAATTTGCCGTTCAGGCGGTTCAACGTTAGCAGAAGCTATTAAATGGGATATTCCGACGATTACAATAGCTTGGCCAAAATCAGCTGAACATCATCAAGAATATAACGCTCAAGAATTTATAAAAATTTTTAAAAACGGACACGTATTTAATGAGAACGGCGCACCGGAAGATTTAGCAAGCTTGATAACGAATTTGCTCTAAATTAAAAAAGAGACCCCGACTTTTAGGTCAGAGCCTCTTAATATTTTATATATTACGTTTTTTCTGCAAAACGTGCGTATTCTAATACATTCCGTCCATTCCGCCCATACCGCCAGCAGGCATTTGAGGCATAGCGTCCTTCTTTTCGGGTTTATCAGCGACAATAGCTTCAGTTGTTAAGACCATAGCTGCGATTGAACCGGCATTCTGCAATGCTGAACGTGTAACTTTTACGGGGTCAATAATTCCAGCCGCTACCATATCAGTATATTCACCTGAAGCAGCGTTTAAACCGTGTCCGGGCTTTTCTGAACGTACGCGCTCGACAACTACATCACCTTGATAACCGGCGTTCTCAGCGATTAAATATAACGGAGCTTTCAAAGCATCAAGAACAATTCTTGCACCCGTCTTAACATCACCGGTTAATTTTTCGACAAACGGCTCAAGAGCTACTGCACAATTCAAAGCCGCTACACCGCCTCCAGCTACGATACCTTCTTCAACGGCTGCTCTTGTTGCGTTTAAAGCGTCCTCGATACGGTGTTTTAATTCTTTCTGCTCGGTCTCTGTAGCTGAACCAACCTGAATTACAGCAACGCCGCCGACTAATTTTGCTAAACGCTCATGTAACTTCTCTTTGTCATAATCTGAAGTGGAGTCCTCAATCTCTTTACGGATTTGCGCCGCGCGTTTACGGATTTCTTCGGGGTTGCCTGCGCCTTGAGTAATTGTGGTGTCTTCTTTTGTAATTCTGATTTTTTTAGCACGGCCAAGCATATTTAAATCAGTGTTCTCAAATTTTAATCCGACTTCTTCGCTGATAACTGTACCGCCCGTAACAATAGCGATGTCCTGTAACATTGCTTTACGTCTGTCGCCGAAACCAGGAGCTTTAACAGCAGCAATTTTCATAACGCCGCGTAAAGTGTTCACAACAAGTGTAGCAAGAGCTTCGCCCTCAACATCTTCAGCAATAATTAAAAGCGGTTTGCCGGTCTGTACAACTTTTTCGAGAACGGGTAACAAATCTTTAATGTTGCTGATTTTTGAATCATGAATTAAAACATAAGCGTCATCAAAATTCGTTTCCATGCGCTCGCTGTCAGTTACCATGTAAGGACTAATATAGCCTTTGTCAAACTGTAAGCCCTCGACCATTTCTAATGTTGTGCCTACTGTCTGGCTGTCTTCAATCGTAATAACTCCGTCTTCACCGACTTTGTTCATAGCTTCAGAAATTAAAGCACCAACGCGCTCATCATTTGCTGAAATTGATGCGACCTGAGCGATTTTCTCTTTTTCTTTAACGGGTGTTGACTGTTTCTTTAATTCTTCAACAACGAAAGCGATAGCTTTTTCAATTCCCTGACGCATTAACATTCCGTTTGCACCAGCGGCTACGTTTTTCATACCTTCGCGGATAATTGCACGTGAGAAAATTGTAGCTGTTGTTGTACCGTCGCCGGCGATGTCATTTGTTTTTGAAGCAACTTCTTTTAAAAGCTGTGCTCCGGCATTCTCGAACGGGTCTTCTAAATCAATCTCTTTAGCAATAGTAACGCCGTCATTTGTAATTGTGGGTGCGCCGTATTTTTTCTCAAGAACTACGTTACGACCTTTTGGGCCAAGTGTAACTCCTACTGTATCTGCTACTTTATCTATACCGCGAAGCATTGCTCTACGGGCTTCTTCATTAAATGATAAAATTTTTGCCATAATTATTAAAAATCCTCCGTCTAAAAATTATTTATCTTTCTTAATCTCTTACTGTTCAATAACTGCTAAAACATCGCGTTCGCTGAAAATTACAAGCTCTTCACCGTCGATTTTAACTTCTGTGCCGGCGTATTTGCTGAAAATAATTCTGTCTCCGGGCTTTAATTCAACGGGCTGTTTCTGGCCATTGTCTAATAATTTTCCAGAACCTACTGCTATGACTTCGCCTTCAGTTGGTTTTTCTTTGGCTGTATCGGGTAAAACTATTCCGCTTTTTGTCTTTTCTTCGTGAGCCAAAACTCTAACAACAATCCTGTCTCCTAATGGTTTAAGTTTCATAAAAATATATCTCCTTCTCAAAATTTTTATCTGTTGTCACTCAGTCTTAAAGAGTGCTAATTACGCAACGACGGGAATATTACGCCTGTGTTTTTAAAATCGCAATAGTTAAAATTACTTAGTCAAAAATAAGTTTTCAAAACATTCACATTTTAAAAAAAGCTTACGTTAAAAAATTTAGCTTGACTTCAAAAAATATTCAGTTAGAATTTCTCAAGTTTGCAATTTTCAATGGGGCAATTAGCTCAGTGGTAGTAGCGCTTCCTTCACACGGAAGAGGTCGCTGGTTCAAACCCAGTATTGCCCACCATTTATAAAAATTCTAGTTATTTTCACTAATTCTCACAAGCATTCAGGAAGTATCACAAATCCAGTTCACACAATTATTTACGCAGTGTTTTACGTTTTGTGAAATTCTCAGGAATTGTCATAAAAAATCATTAAAGCGCAAACAAAACCGTAGAAAAAAATTAACCTGAAAAATTTTATACGTTGAGTAGGCGCAAATGGAGGTACAGACTGAATTATGTTGACTGAATTGCAAGTGAAAAGCTCAAAACAAAAGGTAAAAAATACA
>CAJODZ010000059.1 GCA_905233645.1 uncultured Synergistales bacterium
ACATGATATTTACAGGAATAAATTACATTATTGTTGCTCTTATAGTTCATTTTTTGTATTATACATGCTTTTTATTTATAATACAAAACTTAAAAAACACGACAGCTCTACATCCCCATAGCTAAAGCTAGGGGCTTTCCGCTGATTTTGGTAACGTTACATAAGCTCAAATTATTTTTATAAGCCGTAATTTTGATTTGTGTTAATGTATTCAATAAGCTCAGAAGCATTCTTACACGTCGCAATTATTTCGCAGGCCTCTTTTATGAGGCTCTGCAGTTTAGCAAATTGAGAGTTAGGATTTTCGTGCTCTTCATCATTGATTACGGCTTGCCCTGTTTCTGGTCTAACATAAGCAATCGGGTAAAATCCATTTTGCAAAATCAAATTTCCAGCAATAACCGTTGAAACAATCATTACATCGCCGTAATAGGTTGTGCTGTAAGCGCGGCATTTTCCAGAATTTTTCTCAACTAATGCTTTCTGAATATCTTGTTTATTGCAAATTTCATAACCTTCAGTTGCTTCGCCTTTTGTGCCTTTAAAACGGTTCATTAACTTATCACCTCTATCAAAATTTTTACGGGCATTTAACGTTATATGCAATCGCTGTTAAAACCGGAATAATTATTAAAGTCAAAATCGTACTCACAGTTAAGCCAGCCATTATCGTTACAGCCATTGGCCCAAATAATAAATCCCAAATTAACGGTATCATGCCTAAAACGGTCGTTAATGCTGACATCGCAACAGGACGTAATCTGCTCACAGCGTCTTCAACGATTGCTTCATACTTATCACGGCCAGCCTCGAAATCGCTGCTCACCTGGTCTAAAAGGACGATTGAATTTTTCGCAAGCATTCCGACTAAACTTAATAAGCCTACTATTGCTAAAAAGCTCACTGACATCCCAAATATATATAATCCGCCAACAACACCAATTAAAATTAAAGGTAACGTCGCAAAAATTATTAAAGGCTGTCTGAAAGCGTTAAATAAAAATACCATTATCGTGAACATGATTAACACTGCTGGTAAAAATGCTCCTGCCATTCCTGCCATTGCGTTATTTGAAGTTTCACGTTCGCCGCCCCATTCGATTGAATAACCTTGAGGCAGTTCAATTTGATTTATAGCCGGTGTAATGCGTTCAATAATTCTGTCTGCGTTAGTGCCTAACTTATTTTCTGTCATGGCCGTAATAATTCTGCTTCTGTCGCGGTGAATAATTATATTGTCTTCAAAGACTGTTTCTAATTCTGAAAACACTGTACCCAATGGAACGGATTTATTAGCCGCAGATGACCATACAGGCAACGAACTCAATAAAGCGATTTTGTTACGTTCTTCAGGTGTAAAGGCCGCTCGAATTTCTAAAGTTTTATCGCCGTCCCTGAATGCCCCGATTGTATAACCTGAAGTCGCCGTTAAAATTGCCTGGTTAATTGCTGGACGTGTAAAACCTAAACTTTGCAACTGGTCTTTTAAAATTTTTGGTCTGATTACAGCAACAGGTTCGCGCCAATCAGTACGGATAAAATTTGTGTCTGGGTCGTTGCGCATAATGTCCATAGCTTGATTAGCAAGTGAACGCAAAATTGCAATATTATTACCGTAAAAGCGCAAGCCGATTTTTTCAGTTAAGCCGCTTCCCCTTGCAAATAATCTGCACGCGCCCTCAATTTCTGGCAATTCGTTTATATACTCCTGAGTTTTTAATAATAATGGCCGCGTCATTTTAGGGTCTTTAACTTCAACCATCAGCTGTGAAAAAGACGTGTTATTATCCGGCGGCTGATACGTAAGCATAAATCTTAAACCGCCTCCGCCAATAAATTCAGAAATATTTTTGACTTCGGGGAATGATTTTATATAGTCCGCGATTTTCTTAGTAACTTGTTCTTGAGCGTTTATTGAAGTTCCTTCCTGCGAATAAATATCAACGTTGTAATAAACAGTGTTAGCGTCCGGAAAAAATGAAGTGTCCATGCTGTTATAAATATTTAACGAAATTATAAATGCCCCAATCGTGATTATTAGCGTTAAAAATTTATGACGTAAACACATTTGCAAAAACGCTTTGTACATTCTGAATAACGGTTTGTTATATGGGTCGCTTTCAGCTTTAACGGGCTTTAATAATAATTTACCCATCGCCGGAGCTACGAATAACGCCGCAAACCAGCTTAACAACATTGAAATCCCTACGACCTGTAAAAGGCTTCTGCAAAATTCACCCGTCATATCTTTTGAAAGTCCTATCGGTGCAAATGCCATAATAGCTATAACCGTTCCGCCTAACATCGCCCATATTGAGCCGTTCACAGCCTCAGATGACGCATCTTCAACCGATTGACCGCGCTCAACTCCGACTAACATCCCTTCTGTTACGACTATCGAATTATCAACGAGTGAACCCAATGCAATTATTAACGACGCGAGCGAAACAATCTGCAAAAATATTCCGGTGTAATCCATAATTACAAAAGTCCCGGCAACGATTAACAACAATACAACGCCGATTATTACGCCAGCACGCAAGCCCATGAAAATTAAAAGCACTCCAACAACTATCGCTAAACTTTCGGCCAAGTTGATTAAAAAATCATTTACCGATTTCGTAACTTGGTCAGACTGCATGTAAATTTCGTTAAGCTCAATTCCAACGGGACGAAACGCTTCAAGTTCACGTAATCTTTCTGATACAGCATTCCCCATTTTTACAACGTTGCCGCCCTCTACAGTTGAAATTCCTATCGCAAGAGCAGGCCGTCCGTTAAATTTAAATTTAAAACTTTGCGGGTCAGCGTAATCACGTCTAATCGTGGCAACTTCTTTTAAACGCGTTAAATTTCCTCCTGATGTCCCAATTACGAGATTGCTAATATCTTCAACGGACAAAATCGCGCTAGTTGGTGAAATTCTGATATAACGTTCGCCCGAAAAAGTTTTTCCGACTTCTGATAAAGTATTTTGCTGATTTAAAACGTTAAAGACATTTGCCGGTGATAAACCTAACGCGTTCATTCGTGAGGCTGAAAATTCAACGTAAATGCATTCTGTCTGCTCACCTAAAATTTTTACGCTGGCAACTTCCGGAACAAGCACTAAGTTTTTTTTAAGGAAGTCCGCGTAATCGTAAATCTCTTTCATAGTGTAACCGTCGCCGACAAGTGAATAATATTGCCCGTAAACATCTCCGTAATCGTTGTTAATCGCAATTCGTGTTCCTGAAGGCATTAAAGCGGCGGCATCGTTAATTTTCTGGCGTAACTTATCCCAAACTTGAGGCAACTCCGCGCTTTCGTATTTGTCTTTTATATCGACGTAAATTATTGCAACTCCGGGCGTTGAACGTGAACGAATATGTTTAATTTCGCCCATTGCCTGTACAGCGTCTTCAATTCGGTTTGTAACTTCCTGTTCAATTTCATAAGCACTTGAGCCAGGGTATAAAGCACTAATTACAGCAGTCTTAATTGTAAAAGAAGGGTCTTCAAGTTTTCCGATTTCGAGATAAGCATAAAAACCGCCTATAAATGTCAGCACGCATAAAAATAATACAACCCTGAAGCGTTTAATACTTGCTTTTGCGATATCCATTTTGAATTTAATCCTCCGCCGGTCTTACGTGTTGGCCTTCGTGTAAAAAGTAAACGCCAGCCGTAATAATCAAATCGCCGTTATTTAAAATATTTTTATCGTCCGGATTAAAATTTGAAATTTCGATTAAGCCGTTATTATTTATTGAGCCGGTGTTAATTTGGATTTTATGAGCTGAATTATTTTCATAACGCCAGACGTAATTATTATTATTTTCATTCATTACAGCTGTAACCGGAACGAGATATTTATTATCCTCTTGAGCATTTAAATTCTTTTCGCCGCTTGAAAAATCAACCTCAACCGTAACGGCCATGCCTGGTAAAATTCTTGAGCCTTGTTGAGATTTCATGACAGCCGTAACGGGATATGTATTCGTAGCTGTATTAGCTTGTGCAGCGACCTCTTTTAAATCCAACGGGAAAACTGTATCGGGGATAGCTTCAAATTTTGCATTGAGCGTGAATAAATTTTTGCTGTCTTTTAAGAGTTCCGAGATACTTTTTATTTTTGGCAACGGAGCTTTTAAAATATCGTTATCCGGAATATTAAAAACTATTTCCAACGACGAGATATCCTGTAAGCTAAAAATAGTCTGCTTTGCCGTAATATCCTGAAAATTTTCGACCTTCCTGTCAGCAATTACACCAGCAAACGGAGCGCGTAACTCTGTATCTTTTAAAGCGTCCTGCGTTGATTTTAATTGAGCTTGTGCTGTTTCGACTGCTGAGGCTGCGACATCTAATTGAGTTTTATATGTATCATACGTCGCGCGCGGAACAACTTTTTGCTTGTACAAATTCTCATAACGCTTAAAATCGGCTTGAGCGTTTTTGTGTTGAGCCTGAGCTTGAGATAACGCGCTTTTAGCTTGTGAAAGACGTGTATTAAAATCTCTAGGGTCTAAAGTTGCAAGCAAAGCACCACGTTTAACACTAGCACCCTTTTCGACATAAATTTTATTGAGCGTTCCAGACACCCTGAATGATAAATCAGCGCGTTTACTTCCTTGAACTGTTCCGAAATAATTGCGTGTGAAACTTTCATTCAAACTTGTTAATTCAAAAATTCTAACTGGTCTAATAATTTCAGGCTGTTCATTTAAAACTTGATTGCTTTTAAAATAATTTAGCCCTAAACAAATAGCGGCAATAATAGCAATCCCAATTACGATTTCCAAAAATCTTTTCATGCGGTAAAAATTACACTCCTTTTAAAAACATTCGCGTAATATAATTTAGCCTTTTCAAAAATTCCATAAGCAAGCTTCGCGGATAAATACTTAATATTTTTTGAGACCATGTTATATAATTTGCCTGAAAAATCATTTAAATGGAGGTTGATTTTTTTGACAAAACCATATAATAAAATTGTAAGAGCAGAGCAGAGCAGAGCAGAGCAGAGCAGAGCAGAGCAGAGCAGAGCAGAGCAGAGCAGAGCAGAGCAGAGCAGAGCAGAGCAGAGCAGAAATTCGTACTAATTAAATTAAAAATTTGGGGCGCGATAAATTTTTCACGTTATGTAATTTCATCATACCGCGATTACAAAAAAGATTTTCAGGCCGATGAGAACGCGCGTTTAAAATTTCAAGTGTTAATGCAAGCGCATATGTTAGAAAAAGCATTAACGATTAACAACACAAAATATTTAAGTTCCGTCAATTACAAACAACTAATCGAACACGACAAACGCTTAATTGAAAATGGCATTGCTAAAAAAGATTTCGCTGTTGCTGATAGTTTAGCGATTATGAAATCAGCATTAAAATTTTTGGGAGGCCATGACGAAGAATTAAAAACCATTAACGAGATTGATTACCCTGAAATTTTTAAAGGCGGCATCGATAAATTTGACAACTCCGAAATTATAAAAATTTATCCCGAATGGAGCGAACTTGTTCGTAACCGTCATTCAATCAGAACGTTTAAAAATAAGATTATTCCTGCCGACGTTGTGTATAAAATCATTGACGACGCAAAATATTATCCTTCAGCCTGTAACCGTCAAATGTGCAAAGTCTATTTCTCAGATGACCCCGTAAAAGTGCAAAAGATTTTAAATTTAGTTCCGGATCAATTTGTTGTTAAAAATAATATTTTTGACGCTTTAGTTGTAACTTGCGACCGTTCATTATTGGGCAGTGCTGAATTAAACGACCAGGAATTTATTAACAGCGGAATATTTTTAGGTTATTTAGTAACGAGCATTCACGCGCACGGTTTAGGTTCATGCTTATTTCAAATGTTACGGCGTAATGCTCATGGTGCTGCAAAAGTTCGCAAGGCTTTGAACATTCCCGACAACGAAATAATTGCGTGCTTTATCGGTTTTGGAGAGCCTGAAGAAAAATTTGTAACGGCCTGTGCCGCAAGACGTGAAACGGAAGACGTAGCGATTAAGATATAAAAAATAGCTCCCCGCCCAAAACGAGGAGCTTAACTTTTTTAAACGCAAATAATTTATTAACGTTCTTCGCGTTTGGCTTTCCAGTGTTTGTATGTTTCGGTCTGTGTTACGAACAAGACGACTAATAATATAAATAATGCGATTGAAATATAACTCGTGAAAATGCTTCCTAACATTCCCATTACTGAACCGCCCTGTAACATAACTCCGCGCCTGTAATTCTCTTCGCAAAGTCTTGTTAAAATAACTCCTAAAACAATCGGCGCAATAGGATAATTAAAACGCTTCAAAAAATATCCGATTATTCCAAATCCGAACATCCATAAAATATCATAAACACTGTTACGAATTGCATACGCACCTATTACGGATAATATTAAAATCGTCGGCATTAAAATTCCTTTCGGGACTTCAACAATTTTCGTAAACGCTTTTATGCCCGTTAAGCCAAATACTAACAAGAAGAATGACGCGGCTAGCAAACATACAACGATTAACCAGAATAAATCCGGAGTTTGTGAAATTAAGTTCGGGCCAGGGCGTAAGCCTTGAATTGTCAAAGCACTTATTAAAACAGCTGTAACTGCGTCTCCTGGAATACCTAACGTTAACATTGGGATGAATGCTCCGCCGATAGCAGCATTATTTGCAGATTCGGGCGCGATAATTCCTTCGACAGCTCCTTTACCAAACGGCGCGGAAGGATTTTTGACACTTCTTTTTGCTTGGTCGTAACTCAATAAAGCAGCAATATCTCCTCCAGCTCCGGGCAACGCTCCAACTAGAACGCCGATAATTGATGATTTAATCGTTAAGCCTAAATATTTAAGAGATTCTGTCCACGAAGGCAAAATTTTATCGACCTTTTGTTTTACGGGAGTAGCTTTCATGTCTGTGATTTGGCTCAAAGCTTCAGACGCTCCGAATAATCCAATCATAGCAACAACGTAATCAACGCCGGAATTTAAATATACGATATTAAATGTAAAACGTTTTACAGCTGTTTGACCGTCAACACCGACACAACCTAAAAATATTCCGATACAACCGGCTATTAAACCAAATCTTACCGAACGCCCGCTCAATGAACCGACCATCATTAACCCCATTAACGATAACATCAAATAATCTATCGAATGGAAGTTACGGGCAATATTCGCAACTAACGGAGCACAGGTCGCTAACGCTAGAACACCTAATAAAGTTCCGATGACTGATTGAGAAGTTGCTAAACCCATTGCTTCGCCCGCACGTCCTTTTTTAGCAAGCGCGTAACCGTCAAGAGCAGTCGCAACAGCAGCAGGAGCACCAGGAATATTTAATAATATCGCTGAACGTGAACCGCCAAAAACTGAGCCAACGTAAACTCCAACCATTACAGCTAACGCGCTATGTTGTTCCCAACCAAATGTAAACGAGACTAATAACGAAACAGCCATTGTGCCTGATAATCCGGGGATAGCTCCAACGTAAATGCCTGCACATGTTCCAGCCGCAACGTATAAAATTAATAAAGGTTCACGAAAAATTACAGCCATGTGTGATAATGCTTCTAACATTTTAAAATAATCCTCCTTTCAACTTTTTATAATCGCTTACGGGAATACAACACTGAATAACATTCTGAACACAAGAACGATAAAAGCCATTACGATTGCCGTCCATAAAATATTTTTTATAAAGTCTTTGCGCATTAAATAACACATTGCTAAATATAAAAATAACGGTGTCGCGATATAAAAGCTAACGTCCATTACTAACGCCGCACAATAAGCAATGATTAAAAATAACATGATTAAAACATTTAGCGGCATTGCATATTGAACAGCTTTAACAAATTTTTC
>CAJODZ010000060.1 GCA_905233645.1 uncultured Synergistales bacterium
CGTAAATTATTAGCTGAGGCTGGATATCCTGAAGGCAAAAATTTTCCTGAAGTCATGTACCGTTACAACTCAAATCCATCAAATAAGGCAATAGCCGAAGCGTTACAAGCAATGTTTAAAAAGAATTTGGGTGTAAACGTAACGTTGTTTAATGAAGAATGGAAAGTATTTTTAGAAAACCGCCGCAAAAAAGAATTTGACATAGCGCGAGACGGTTGGGCATTTGATTTTTACGATGCGTCGAACATGCTTGAAAATTTCATAACGTCATCAGCAAATAATAATACTGGTTACAAAAATCCTGAAGTTGATGATTTTATCGCAAAAGCAGCGAAGGAAATGGATTATGTTACGCGCGTAAATTATTTACATGAGGCTGAAAAACTCATCATGAACGATTTACCTGGCGTACCTCTATTCTTTCAAACAGCTCACAATATGCAGAAGCCCAATTTAAAAAATGTCTATAAAAATGCGTTAGGCTTCTTATTTTTCAGAGTAGCCGAGTTTGAATAATATTCGCTCATAAAAATCCATAAGCAAAAAATTTTAGCCGGTCGTGTTTGAAAAAGCATGGCCGGTTTTTTATATGCATAAAACTTTTAACGCGCCGTAAAAAATTTAACACTTTGTTTCAAAATAGATATGCTTAAAAATTTTGGCGTGAGTGATTTTATAAAAGCTTTTTTGTAGTGGTAAACGTAGTTGCAAAAATCTGATTTATTATTTTAAATTGTTGGAGTGATAAAAAATTTGGATTGTGTTCATTTTACACGTGTAATAAAAAATAACAAGCCTTCTTAAATGAGCCTGAATAGCTGTATTAACTCATGTCCTTGTTCAGAAAATCTTTGTGATAAATTAGGCTCTATCGTTTTAAAACCGTTTTGTTCGTAAAAATTTAGCAAGCTGATATTATTTTCCGCTTCCACAAATGCAACCATGCCGCCAGCTAAATATTGCAACCGTTTTATGATTTCTAATGCCGCCGAAAAGCTCACTACCTGAAATTTTGTCATTCATGCCGCTGTTAAAATTTTTCCCAAGTTGAGCAATTAAATAAGCTGGCATCGTATACGAACGGTTATTTTTATCTAATTTGCAAACACGTTCAATCTTTTTTTGTTGAGTTTTGCTGGCTATATCATCGAGACTAATTGTTAAAGTTTTAACGGCAATCGTAAAATATCCGGCTGGTAAAGCTTCATCAACTGGAAAGATTAAATATGTTACAGATTGGTTTTTCTTAGTGAAGTCTATAGCATTGTATTTTAAAAAATTTTCGACATCACTATTTTTAGGACATGAAAAATACGAAAGCAACTCTGATAATTTTTGCTCATGTGTCTCCGATTGTGCGATAAATTCACGAATATTGACACATGAAAATTTTCTAGGCTTGTACGTTGTCATTTTGTTTATAAGAATTTTCCCAGATGTTAAAAATTTCGTTCGCTTTTTCATCAAAGACAAATTCTGAATTTGAAGGCTGAACGCGCGGTTGAACTAAATCGAATAAATTTATAAAGTTCTCCACGCGCTGTTTATCACGTATAAAAAAGTTTTTAGTTATGCTCGACGTTGCCATTAGAAAATTCTCCTTTAAAAATTTTAGAGTATTTTATAACATTGTATCGAGCAAAATTTTTTAAATACGTCCGTATAATTTGCAAGCGTCTAAAATTCTCTCGGATAAATCTTTTGAAATAGCGTCCGGTAACATTCGCCAAGTCCAATTATTTGACGCTGTCGAAGGAACATTTATACGCGCTTCCTGGCCAAGCCTTAAATAATCCTGCATCTGAATTATTGCAATATCAGCGACAGAACTCAAAGCCATGCGCGTAACTTCAGCAGTAAATATAAATTCATCAAGAACATCACGCCCAATATAAGCCGAAAAATTTTTTAATTCCTGTTCCGTAGCGTCATTAGCAAACCAGCCGCGCGATGTATTATTATCGTGAGTACCTGTGTAAACAACGTTCAAAGGTTTGTGATTATGCGGAGCGTAAGGATTATCAGACGGATTACCAAATGCAAAGTGCAATACTAACATTCCGGGCAATTCGTATTTTTGACGCAAGACCTCAACATCGGGCGTTATTATTCCTAAATTTTCAGCCCAAAAAGGCATCTCTCCAAAATTATTTTTAAGGCAGTTGAAAAATTCTTCGTACGGAACTTCTACCCATTCGCCGTTTTTAGCAGTCGTCTCACCGTTTTTAACAGCCCAATATGCAACTAAACCCCTGAAATGGTCAATGCGAACTCTGTCAAATAATTTTAATGAATGGCCAAGACGTTTAAGCCACCATATAAAACCGTAACGCTCGTGTTCTGACCAGTTATACGTCGGGTTGCCCCATAATTGACCCGTCTCGCTAAAATAATCAGGCGGAACTCCTGCGACTGTAATCGGTCTTAAATCTTTATCGAGATTAAAAAATACAGGGTATGACCAAACATCAGCGCAATCCATCGTTACATATAAAGGAACATCGCCAATTAACTCAACGCCTAAACTGTTAATATATTTTTTTAATTCGGCCTGCTGCTCTGAAAATATATATTGATAAAAATCCTGGCGCAAAATCTCTTCTGAATGGGCATTTTTAAATTTTTCGAGCGCGCTTTTGTCACGAAATTTATATTCATCAGGCCAATCGTACCACGCCGCACCGCCATGATATTTTTTTAACACACAGAATAAACTGTAATCATCTAACCATTCACGGGACTTGCTTTTAAAATTTTCAAAGCCGCTAGTATTTCCATGTTTATATTTTTCCCATGAAAGATTTAAAATCTTTTCACGAAATTCTCTGGCCTCATGATATTTAACCCGTTCCGGCGTGCTTTCAAAATCGTAATCGGAAGCAATCTTTTTTAAATCCTGTTCAGAAATTAAATCAGCCTCAACTAATTTTTCAGGACTGACAAATAAAAAATTTCCAGCAAACGCTGAAGGCGGACTATAAGGAGAATTGCTGCAGCCTTCATCGGTCGCCGTTAACGGTAAGATTTGCCACATTGATTGCCCCGCGTCGTGAAGGAAGTCAGCAAATTTGTAAGCTTCGCCGCCAAAATCGCCTATTCCAAATTTTGAAGGTAATGAACTCACAGGCAATAAAATTCCTGCACAACGTTTATGTTTCCGTATCATGTTAAAAAAATCAGCCTCCTAAATTTTTAAATTACATTATTACGCCTGAATTATATACAAGTTCGCCAGCGCAAAATGTCATTGTTATATCTATCGTTCCTATTTCGTTAGTCTTTATTAAAAAAGGGTCGCGCTCAAGAATTATTAAATCAGCGTCGCTCCCTATCGAAATCTCACCGCGCCGACGTTCATTATGTCCGTTCCATGCGCCGCCCCATGTGTATAAATTTATAGCTTGCGCCAGCGTTAAACCGTTTTCAACAAAATTAGCAATATCTTTCAATGGCCGCGTTAAATTTATATCTTCATAGCCAGCCGATAAGATTATTCCGTTCTGGAAAGCAGGCTCTAAATTTTTTTGCTCATGAGTAACAATTCCGCCCATTCCAAAATTTTTCATACGGTCATAAATATTTTCATCAGGGTTAAAAATTAAATCGCGCGTTCTAATTTTTTTATGCCTGTTTGCACGCTCAAGGACTTTGAAACAAGTTTTATTATTATCGCAAATTATTTGCATTCCGGAATTATGAGCGTTTTCAATCATTAAAGCTTGTTCATAAGGATTATTATCGCCTGAAATTATAATTGCTCCGGCTTTGCATAAAGGTCGTCCGTCTCCTGTTCTGATGCCTTCGGCTAAAAAATTATTAAGAGCGTCATTGTCATCGAATTTATAATTTAAACGAACGCGAAACGGTAATAAATCATATGCCTGTTCAAAAAATATATCGCGCTGATAATTTTCAGGTGTTAACCAAACTTCTGTAAAACCTAATGCGGCTAATTGTGTTGAATAAGTTTTTATTAAATAAATAATATCTTCGGAATTTAGCGGCGGAATAATTTTTAATGCTTCGAGCGTGTCAATATTAAAATCACCCTCCTGACCCGTTGCGAGCATGGCCTGAGTATTAAAGACAGCGTATTTAGATTTAAAAATTGCGCACGGATAATTTGTAATAAAGTCATCTAAATCATCAGCCGTTATATTTATCGTATCAGAAAGGTTACGCCCAATAATCCAGCCTCTTAAAGGGTGAGTATTATTTTTTACGAAAGCTTTTAAAATATTCTTGACATCTAAAAATTTTTCACACAGGCTCAAATCTAAAATTTCGTGCGAGTAAGACCAGTCTAAAAAATCAAAATTACAAGCACAAAAACCAGGCAATACTGTTCGACCATGCAAATCAATTCGCGTAATGTCATTACCTGCGCTCAAAATATCACCTAGAATTTCATTATCACCAACAGCCGCAACTCTGCCCTGATTGACTATTAAATTATTCATAAGCCCTTCAGATGTATAAATTCTGCCGTTGGTCAATGCAAATTGTTGATTGATTGTTACCGCTCCTTTTCAAAAATTACGGCTCGCCCCAAAAATAATTACATGTTTAGAGCGAACCGCCTAATAATTAAAAAATAAAAACTAGAATACTCCGCTGAATTTTGTTCCGATGCCCAAAATCTGAAGTGATTGTTCCATGAGTTCGTTTTGTGCGTTTACGAGATATGCTCCGACAGCCATTCCGACTTTAGCTTGAGAAATATCCGTTGAGGCAGCTGCTACTGTCATGGGATCAGCACCGCTTTCGAGTATCGAATTTGATGCGTTGTTAAATGCGTTGTACGACCTCTCCATCAATTCGAGTCCTGAAGTATTGAGGTTGACCATTTCAAAAATCTCCTCCTTTAAATTCAGTGCGGATTTAAAAACTTTAATTATTGTAGCATTTTTAAAGCACAAAAAATCCCCTCCCGTTGATTAAATTTTTAAAATTGGGAAATTTTTTTATAATCACCGCTATTTT
>CAJODZ010000061.1:0-4969 GCA_905233645.1 uncultured Synergistales bacterium
AATTTTGAAAGGCGGATATTATTTAAACACATTTTCAAAAATTTTGCACTAAAAAATTAAAACCCTCTGAGCAAAAAACTCAAAGGATTTTGTGAAAAAAAATTTTATTTTGTGCGTAAGTATGTATTATTTTAATCTATTCTCTGTTCCGTTAATCATTCGTTTTATATTCTCACGGCATTGAAAAACACATAACACCGCAAGTACAGCCGCCGTTATCGTAAATTCTTTTGGCGCGCCTAAAAATCCGAAAAATATCGGCATGGCCGCGATTGAAATCATTGACGCTAACGCTACTATACGGCTCGTTTTCATGACTGCATACCAGATAGCTCCGCATAATAAAACTATCGCAAACGATTCATAAGGCCATAAGAAAAATAATGTCCCGTAAGTCGTAGCTACACCCTTGCCGGCTTTGAAATTTAACCAGACTGAATAATTATGACCAATTACCGAAGCTAAAGCACACAAGGCTAATAATAACTGCGGATTATCTGAATTGCCTAAACCAGAAGCTAATAATAACGCGAACGCTCCTTTGAACATGTCTATAAAAGCTGTTAAGGCCGCCCAACCTAAACCCATTGCCCGTCTAACATTCGTCGCGCCAGTAGCATGTGAACCAATCGTACGGATATCTAAACGGTCAAGCTTGCCATTCTCATCACGGTGAAATAATTTAGTTATCAGCCAGCCCGTAGGAAATGAGCCTATTAAATACGAAATAATTACCCATAAAATCATATCGCGCAAAATTTAATTACACTCCTTAATTTTTTAAATTATTTAATCAATCAATCAATCAATCAATCAATGCCGTTAATCCTGTCTGAGCCTTTTTTAATGTTCAAGCTCACGAGGTCTTTATCTTTTAATTCTTCCCATTTGAAATTTAAAACGAGTAAGAATAAAGCAGAAAACGGATCAACGCGCCACTTTATATTATTTCCATGTCCGAACGTCTCTAAAATTGTCCGTAACTGCCGCAAGCCCTTGTCCTCTTCTAACATGTCAAGCAAGAATTTTTTAACGTCCGAAATAGTATCAATGCCGGCAGCACGCAAAATATTACACAAATGCGAAAAACTCTCACGTAAATAATTAGCGTCGGGTTTAAATTCTGGAAAACCGGCCTCAAGAGTTATAGCGTTCCATTTTGATAATAATTCAGGCTCGTCGCGGAACAAGTTATATAATTCGCCGTCCGTAAAAATTTTCTCAGCTTCGACTGCTTCGGGCTTTTTATTATTATTCAAATTTGACGGCGGAACTAATAAAGCCTCGTCCTTAATCTCATTTCGTAAGCTCAAAAATCCTTGGTCAGCTTTCTCAAGCAATGCCGCTAACAAAACTAATTCACGCGTTAACTTTTTCTCGGATAAGCTTCCAACAGTCTGATTAACTTTCGGGAAAATCGTAGCCCATGCTTCTTGTAACATCGTGCGTAATTCAAGCCTGAAATTTAATTTGCGGTACTTCATCCACTCGCGCAAACCGGCTCGAACATGCGATAACGCAAGAATATACACAACCGCAGGATAACCAAATCTGTACGGGTCTTCTAAACCGCTTGACGGCACTGAACGATTTTTATCAATTTCAAATTCTGTTTTAACGACCTCCTCAATTTTTAAAACGTCCTCCGGAAATCTTAATAACACCCTAACAGTTACTAAGTCTATTCCGCCTAAATCTTTCTCATCAACCGTTGAAAGCACGCTCAACAATTCAGCAGGAGGTTTAGCCCAACCCTCAATAGTGTAAAATTCAACCCCTTCAAGCTCGACTAAATCCTGAATTAAATTTCTAATTCGTGAGGCGTACTCTTCATATAAACTCAGCCGCTCAACGTATCTAATTCCAAGTTCATCAATCTTGTGTTTGTCCATAGTGTGCAAATTCTATCATAGCTATTTTCAGCTCATGATTTATATTTTCAGGAATATTATCAGCTAATTTAGGCTCAAGCCATTTTGAATTTATATTCATGCACGGAGTATTTGAACTTTCAGCGAAATATTTTACTTTTGGGTCATAAGCCATTAAGACGCACGGCACTCTGAAAATTTTTGACAATATCCCAAAATGTAAACGCATTCCAGCCACGCCGTAAGCATTTTTAAATATTTTTTGAGCGTCATCGAGATTTTTAACACGAATTATTTTTTGAATGGCCAAATCGTTTTTATAAGCGTTTAAAATCTCTTCGTCATCAGCTGATAAAGCAACACCGATTAAATTTTTACGCGAAATAATTTCAGGCTTTATAATCTCAACAAATTTTTCAAGCGTATTACTTGGCCGTAAATTTAATAAAAAATTTTCGCGTTCGTGATTTTCGGGCGGTGTTAATTTTAAATTTTCAGCTAAATTAAAAACGATATCTTCACCCAAAATTAAGCGCGTGTTTTTCAAATTATTATTCAGAAAATCAAAACTATATTTATCGCGGACATGAACGAAATCAAATTTTTTAAATGCGTTTAGCGTCATCATTCGGGATAAATAATGGTTTAAAATCCCTATCGACTGGCCAAGCGCGATTATTTTTAAACCTAATAATTTCGCAAGCCTAACAACTCCCCAATACCATAAACAAGATTTAAACCCCGTGCTGTCTTGAAAAATTCCGCCTCCGCCAAAAATCAAGCATTCGCTTTCACGGAACGTCTTAATTAAAGTTTTTAATTTCCAGCGTGAGACGGATTTGACGTTAAAATTTTTGCTTGTCTCTTGAGGATTATTTGACAGAACAATAATTTGATTATCAGAAATTCCGGCCTCGTGTAATAAATTTAAGCTTGCTTGTAATAATAATTCGTCGCCTAAATTCCCGAAGCCGTAATAACCGATTAAAGCCGCTTTGAAAATTTTCATATTTATTATTCGATAACAGGCTCTAAAAATTTCATCAGCGGAATTAAAACGAATTTCACCAGCGCAACAACGATTAAACCAACGATTAAGCCCGTCCATAAACCATTAAATTCGCGCAACAAAATCAAATATACCGGCGTGTGAAAATGGCAGAAACTATTTATTACGGACGAAAAACCTAACGCTACGCCAATTCTAAATAATTCACGGCCTCGCGCAAAATAATTTTTATAGACGAGATAATTTAATAACAATAACGATGGATAACCGATAAAAACTTCACGAGTTCTAGGCCGCGCGATTAACAATTTTTCGAGCAAAGTGCGCATCTTCATTTCAAAGCCAGGACTAAAACTAACGTTACCGCTTCTGAAAATAATTATCCCTACAGCAATTAACAACCCTGCGCCTAAAATCAATTCTCCCCAAACTGGAGGACGTGAGATAAATTCGCCTATGCTTTCCGGGTGAATACGATTTTTTAAGTCATGCATTAAAACTAACACCGGCGGTAAAACTAAAGTTAATTTAACTCCTGTGAAAGTGTAAAGCCTTAACATGAATTGAGGTACGCTGAAGAAGGACGCTAACGCTAAACCGCCGACCATTGCAAACAAGAACGCGCCGAATAAATTTTTGTTCTTGTTAAAATCCATAGCCATTAACGCTGCTTCAGTTGCAATCATTGGAGCGCACAAAGCACCTGTCAAACGTCCAACGATAAAAATTTTCCAGCTTGCCAACGTCAAAACTAAATCAGCGATTACGAAGATTGAGAGCGTTTTGAAATTTGTATTCATGCCCATGCGTGATAAATATTTATAAATCGCGTAAAGCATAATCGTACTTAAAGCCCACGCCGTGAAAATATTAAATTTTAAATTATTATTCTCACCAAAAATATTTTCAGGCCAAGCCAATTTAAACCCTCGTTCTGTTAAACCGTCAGCAAGTAATTTAATTTCGCGTGAAAAATCACTGAACAAAAAATTAGCTGTATTTTGCGGGGCTGTGCGTAACAATAATAATCTAACAGAACGTTCAACCGCCGCGCGAATAAGTCTGTCTCTTAATGCGTCTCTTGAAATTCTGCGGGCTAACATTTCGTCATTTGTAACGCTGTGCAACGGAATTAAATTCGGGAACGACAAATTATTTAAACCTTGCGCGCCTAACTGTTTCGCAAATTCGACCATAGCGAGCGGCAATTTAAATTCGTGTGAAACATTTGCTAATGCGCTAACGTCTGGATAACCTGAAACAACTTCGCCAGCCGGTGAAAAAATTGCTAAGTTATATTTTTCGTGAACGTTTTTTAACATCAAGGCAGCATTTTCAGAAAGATGACCAGGCGACGGAGCAGGACGGTAATAAACGGGCAAATTAAGAGTTTTCGCGATTTCAAGCCCTTCAGTATCAGGAATAACACCCAAAGTTTTTAACATGTTAATCGAGAGCGGAACGATTACGGAATTATTATCATCTTTAGAATTTAAATCGTTATGTGAGATTGAATTAGGGTTTGAAAATCTAATTTTGAGCCAATGATTTAACAAATCGTAATTAGGTGAGTTAGGCAAAATCGAAATCACGCTGCCTTCAATATTTTGTTCAGCGTCTTTAAAGGTATTTATTTCAGCGTAACCAAAACCGTGAGCAATATTATCACCCGTCAATTCGCTAACCATTAGCCCCGTTAAACCGTTATGAATTAAAATTTTCAAAGCTTCTTGAGTTTCGAGACCAGAATTTTTAGCAAGAGCTTGAATTTCTCTAAAATCGGCGATGATTGCAACATTATTATTACGACTTTCAAGCATAACTCTTGGATAAAGTCCATACCCAGCACAAGCAAGCACGAGCAACAAAATAATTTTTTTCAGCAAAATTTAAAAACTCCTTACAAATAATCTTGATACACGGCTTGTAATTATACGTGTAATTCAAGTAAAAAAAGGGAACGGCTAGTTCGCCCGAAAAACATCATGGAATTTACCAAAATCAGCCGTAAAGCCCTCGACTTTAGTCGTAGGGATATAAGGCTTTGAAATTTTAATCTGTTCTGATAAAATCATCATTGTCGAGCTGG
>CAJODZ010000061.1:5023-7523 GCA_905233645.1 uncultured Synergistales bacterium
GTCGACCATTCGGAGGAGAATCTGTAAGACACTCGCAAGGGTGCAAGGTTCGTTGATACCAGAATCCCCCGACTTTAGTCGTGGGGAGTACGTCAAATATCTTAAATGTAACTGGATTTTAATAGTTTTAAAAAAGAGCTGAAAAATATGGATTTAATGCAATAACAGTGGGCAAAATTAACTCTTGCTGGTGATTTTGTGTTCGGCAAAGCAACGAGCGCCCCAAAGTTATGTGTTGAAATGCTCCGGCGGATTTTTCTAGACCTCGACATCGGAAAAATAAAAATTATCGAAACGCAAAAAACTTTAAAACAAGCTATCCACATTAGAGGAGTTCGTTTCGATATTTTAACAAGTACAGCTCGAAGTATTTGATGTCGAAGCTCAAAAACGAAAATTAAAAGATTTACATCGACGGTCGCGGACTTATCACATAGCGGTCGGATACAATGCTTTGAGTAAAAATCTTTAAAAAACCGGTTCATATCAAAATTTGCCGGACAATTACGTGATTTTTATCTGTACTTTTGATTTATTTAACAAGAGCAGACATACTTGCACGTTCAAAAATTTTTGAGCTGAAGATAAAGGAATAGGACTTGACATGGGGCTTATACAATATTTCTAAACACAAAAGGGAATTTGAACTATATAAGCTCTGAGTTAAAAAATTTCTTGAATTTTGTAGGCATGAAAAAAGTAGCTGATAACGATACTTTTTAAAAACTTTGGATGAAAAAATAAAAGAAGCTAAACATAATACTGTTTGGAGGGATGAATAGTAAGTCCAGATAGGGCGTAATTACAAGTAGTAGGGTACTACTACCCATAAGATATCGTGAGAGCTAATCGATCCGACCGAAAAGCAAAAGCCAAACGGGAAAAATAGCATGACCGAAAAGCGGCAAGTCAACGAAAGGTAATTAGTTGCGACTGAACCGCAATCGCAATAGATATAAGAACGGAAAAAATGACTGCTTCAAGTCTACTTTGTAGTTAAAAGTAATAGCGTGATTGCTCGTTGTGTCGTCGCATTTGATTATTTTTCCCACACAACACTGATGTTCGGCAAAATACATTAACTTTCTTCCTACTTTGGTATAGTGAGATATAGCCCATTCTTTAGAGTCATTACAGTATTTTTCTTTTACCTTGCTTATTGTTATTTTAAATTTTGCGGCTAACGTTTTCAAGTAGCTATATTCCATAATGTAGTTAAACTAATTTAACTTTGAATAGTTGTTTGCCATATGATAATAATTGCATAGTCCTCGTAATTCCGAGTTGTATACACTAAGTATTTCCAACGTTGTAAGACTTTCTATGCGTTGATTCTAATTTGCCAAATTTATTTGTCCTCGTTATTCCCAGCTGTTTCATAAAAGTTTTAAATTTATCTTTGAACAGAATACTGAGGATTATGAGATTGTTTTATGTTTCCTTTTGCAATTTTAAGTTATCAGTCTTTTTGATTTCGTTATTTCGTCTTACACGTACATCGTACCCCAAAATTGGGCGTTTTTGCTGCCGTGTGTTGAGCGTTTTTTCAGCACTTAATCCCATACGAAGTTCACTTGACATAAATTCTGCAATTTACCGCTTAATATCCTGACAATCTTCTTTACTTCCGTTAATTCCGATTAAAAAATCGTCCGCATATCTTACGTATTTGACTACCTTATCCGTTTGGGATTTAGCCGGAGTTTTCAGCATTTTGCGTCTGACTTCTTTCCATGCCTTAATGAGGTGTTGTTTTTCTTCATCAGTTTGGGCACTTTTTATCTTGCGTTTTAATCTGCCGACCTTGTTTTTTAAGCAAGAATATTCTTTCGTGAATTTTTGTTTTGCTGGTTTGTCAAATCTTTCTTTGAGTTTCACGATAAATTTATCCAACTCATGCAGATATACGTTTGCCAGTAACGGTGATATTATTCCGCCCTGTGGAGTACCGCTGTGTGTGGCATTATACCGCCAATCTTCGAGATAGCCAGATTTCAGAAATTTCCATAATAACTGGATAATTCTTGCATCTTTTATTTTATCCCTAATACAGTCTATCAGTATATGATGATTAATATTATCAAAACAACCTTTTATGTCGCCTTCAATAAAACAACGCACGCCGTTTAGTTCTTTGCTGACTGCTTTAGTACTGTATGGCAGCTCCTATTGGGTCTAAATCCGTGCGATTGTTCTAAAAATATAGGTTCATATACAGCTTGCAGTATTATCTTTAATGCTTCTTGCACTAATTTATCCGTAAACGTTGGTAATCCCAATGGTCGTTTCTTACCGTTTCTTTTGTCAATATAAACTCTGCGTGTAGGTTTCGGATAGTATGTACCACTTTTCAGAGCTTCGATTATATTGTGTATTTTAGTTTCACTGAAGCCGTCAGCAGTATCACTTTTATCTACTCCTGGTGTGGAAGCTCCTTTATTTGCGTATAATTTTTGATACGCCATATAGTAAATGTCAGACCTCAACATATACCGAAATA
>CAJODZ010000062.1 GCA_905233645.1 uncultured Synergistales bacterium
TACAATGCCGTCGCGCGAAAGCGTACCCCAATTTTCACGAACTCTATCTAAAATTATTATCGTGTTGTTCAGCGAATAACCTACGATTGTCAAAATTGCCGCTATAAATGATGATGAAATTTCCATTTGAGTAATGCTGAAAAATCCTAACGCTAAAATTACATCATGGACTAACGGTACGACGCTCACAACTGCAAATCTGAACTGGAAGCGTAACGTTATGTAAATCAAAATTGCTATTAACGCTATCGAAACTCCTATAAATGCTTGACGGCGCAATTCTCCACCAACAACGGGGCCGACTTTTTCAAATCCGGTTACTTTTGCGTCTGAATAATTTTGCGTTAAAGCTTTAATGACATTTTCGCGGCTCTCTTCGGTGTCTTCGTTTGTACGGATAATAATTCCTTTGTCGCCAAAATTTTGAATCATCGCTCCGCTGGCAACTATTTTTGAGATATTTTCACGCACTGATGAAATTTCAGGACGGTTTTCAAACTCAACTTGAATAACATTTCCGCCCGTGAAGTCAATTCCTAGATTTAAACCGCGCGTAAATAACATGGCCAAGCTGGCAATTACAAGGACTAAGCTTATTAAAAGTGCAGGTCTGCGGAATTTCATAAAATCAATATTTAAATTCAATGCCATTTACCGCGCACCGCCTTTCAAATTTGAATTTCTGCGTATAAATAATTGCAAAATCGCACGGGTTACGACTATGTTAGCAAAGACGCTCGCAACAAGTCCAATCGACAACGTTACGCCAAATCCACGCACTGAACCTGAGCCGAAATAGAATAATACTAATGCCGCGATTAAAGTTGTTATATTACTGTCTAAAATCGTTACAAGAGCTTTTCTGAAACCGGATTCAAGTGCTGCTGCCGGAGTTTTCCCAGCGTCGCGCTCTTCTCTTATGCGTTCGTAAATTAAAACGTTGCCGTCGACCGCCATTCCTAACGTTAAAATAATTCCTGCAATGCCCGGTAACGTTAAAGTTGCTCCGAATGCAATTAACCCCGCAAAAACTAATAATACCGTTACGATTAAAGCTAAGTCCGCCGCAAGTCCTCTAAACTGGTAGTAAATCAGCATGAAAATTAAAACCATTCCAGCTCCAAATAAACCGGCCTCAAGTCCTTGTTTAATAGAGTCTGCACCTAAGCTCGGCCCTACTGACCTGTTTTCGGCTATCTCAACAGCAACAGGTAACGCACCAGCTTTAAGCATTATTGCAAGTCTGGCGGCTTCATCACTCGTAAAACGTCCCGTGATTTGAGCTTGACCGCCCGCAATTCTAGTCTGAACAACCGGAGCAGAGATTACAACATCATCAAGCACTATAGCGATTTGACGACCAACTAAACGCCCCGTTGCCTCCTCAAATAATTTCGCGCCGTTTGAATTAAACGACAACGATACACCCATACGGCCTAAATTATCAGGAGTAACGCTCGCATTTTCTAAATCACGACCCGATAAAAGCACTGGGCCAAGTAAATAAAAAATTCCTGCCTCTTCAGCCGGTGCAACGATTGAGCCTTCTATAGTTTTTGAACGGGCTATAAAATCAGAACTTGCGTTTGATAATTGAGCTATTGCATTATTCCAACGATCTTGAGCGTTTATAAATTGGAAGTCGTCATCATAATTGCTTCTGATTGGTGCAGGTGGAGGCGTTCCGCTGTTGTCTAAGACTTCGCGAAAATCCATTTTAGCTGTACGACCGATTAACTCTAAAGCTGCCGCAGGGTCTTGAATGCCAGGTAAATCGACAATAATTCTATCCGTGCCGGATTTCTGAATAATAGGCTCAGCAACACCGTACTGGTCAATACGATTACGTAAGACGGCTAATAATCTGTCAATGCTGTCCTCCTGTATCGGGTTTTCAGGAGTGTCTTTAGCTTGTAAAACTATGTGAGCACCGCCCTTTAAATCCAAGCCCAAATTTATACGACCGGTTATCGGCCATGTGAAAAATACAGCAACGGCTATTACGATTAAAACAGTCCAAAGCCGAAGCCTATCATTTCGATTCATTTACGCTTGATGCCTCCTGAGCCGGATTTTGAGCAATTCTCTTAGATTGGACGGCTGATTTTAAAATTCTAACTCTAACGCCGTCGGCAATTTCGATTTGGAAAGTATCATCACGAACTTCGCGGACTGTGCCTAAAAAGCCTCCGACAGTAACAATTTGGTCGCCGCGTGAAATTTGCGCAATCATGTCACTATGTTGTTTATCGCGTTTTCTCTGGGGTCTGATGATGAAGAAATAAAATATCAATACAAAAATTACAAGCGGAAATAACATTCCCATAATGCTGCCTTGTTGTGCTGGAGCTGAACCGCCTTCGCCGCCTCCTGTTGAAGTTGCAGCACTTCCGCCACATGGATTAACAGCTGTTGTTGTCTCTGCCATGTAAAAACCTCCTGAATTAAAAATTTAATTTAAATAAGCTATTGCCTCTATCTCGATTTTCGCGCCTTTGGGCAATTCTTTCACAGCAACGAACGAACGCGCCGGAGGGTTATTATCAAAATAGCCGGCATAAATTTTATTGACTGCCTGAAAATCATTTATATCAACAGCAAAAATCGTCGTTTTAACAATATCGCTAAGACTACCGCCAGCCGCAGTGATTACAGCTTTTAAATTTTCGAGCGATTGTTTTGCCTGTTCTTGAATATCTTCAGAAACTATTGCGCCATTTGAAGGGTTGACGGGGATTTGACCTGACATGAACAGTAAACCCCCGACTTTAACAGCCTGACTGTAAGGCCCGATTGCTGCCGGTGCTTTGTCAGTGCTGATGATTTGTTTATCTTGCGTCATATTTTAAAATTACTTCTTCAATGAATATCTTGTTAAACGTGCATATTTTGCGGTGTCGCCTAACTCTTCTTCAATTCTTAAAAGCTGGTTGTATTTCGCAATTCTGTCCGTACGGGCTACGCTACCTGTTTTAATCTGTCCGGCTCTTGTAGCTACTGCTAAATCAGCGATAAATGCGTCTGCTGTCTCGCCTGAACGGTGTGAAACAACTGCGGCATAACCTGCTTCAGCGGCCATTTGAATAACTCTTAAAGTTTCGCTAACCGTTCCAATCTGATTTAATTTTACTAAAACGGCATTCGCTACGCCCTGTGAAATTCCGCGTTCAAGAATTGCAGGATTTGTGACGAATAAGTCATCGCCGACTAACTGAATTTTATTGCCGATTGCCTTTGTTAAATTTGCCCAACCGTCCCAGTCGTCTTCGGCGCAACCGTCTTCAATCGAAATTACTGGGTAATTCTTTAATAATTCTTCGTAGTAGCTGATTAACTGGTCTGAAGTGTATTTACTGCCGTCGCTCTTCTTGAAAACATAAGTGCCGTTATCGAAAAATTCTGATGAGGCGACGTCTAATGCAAAGCTTACATCTTCACCAGGTGTATAACCGGCTTTGTTAATAGCTTCCATGAGTAAATCAAGAGCTTCGCGGTTATCTTTCAAGTTAGGAGCAAATCCGCCTTCATCGCCTACACCCGTTGAATAGCCGCGGCCTTTTACACAGCCTTTTAAAGCATGATAGACTTCAGCACCCATTCTTAAAGCCTCTTTAAAACTGTCTGCGTTATGCGGAACAATCATAAATTCCTGGAAATCAACGTTGTTATCAGCATGAGCACCGCCGTTAATTACGTTCATCATTGGAGTAGGTAATAAACCGCCGTTTACACCGCCAAGCCATACATATAACGGTACACCATGGCTTTCAGCAGCAGCACGGGCGTTAGCCATTGATACACCTAAAATAGCATTCGCGCCTAAATTTGATTTACCGTCTGTGCCGTCAAGTTCAATCATTGCGCGGTCTAAAGCACCCTGGTCGTCAGCGTCCATACCTAAAACTTCGCCGGCGATTTTTTCATTAACGTTATCTACAGCGTGCTGAACACCTTTTCCGCCGTAACGAGCCTCTTTGTCGCGTAACTCTAAAGCTTCATGAACACCCGTTGACGCTCCCGAAGGAACAGCCGCGCGGCCAAATGAACCGTCTTCTAAGTAAACATCAACTTCAACTGTAGGATTTCCGCGCGAGTCTAAAATCTCACGGCCATGAACTCCGATAATACCTGCCATAAAAAAATTCCTCCTGTTAAAATATTTTACAAACTAAGAAATTATAATACATTGTCCGATTTTAAAAGGGTTTTTCATCGGGACTTATAGCGCGTTCTGAAATTTGCTCCCACGAAACAGTATGAGGGCGTTTTAATAAACTTTCATCAGCGCACAAGACTTTGACTTTTAAAACGCGGTTCATGTATGCAATCTCGATAATATTATTTTCGCGGACTTCACTTGACGACTTGCAAGTCCTGCCTTCAAGTCTAACCGCCCCCAAATCAATCATCTCTTGAGCGATAGTCCGACGTTTAACAAGTCTTGCAAGCTTTAAAAATTTGTCAAGTCTCATGAGGCAAGCCTCTTTTTAAACTCAAAATTTTATACAGCCGACGCAACGATTTTAGCTGCTTCGTCTTGAATTTGCTTTAAGTGTTCCGGACTGATGAAACTTTCAGCGTAAATTTTGCATAAATTTTCAGTTCCGGAAGGACGAGCAGCAAACCAACCATTATCTGTAACTACTTTTAAACCGCCTATAGCCGCATTATTTCCGGGAGCATTTGTTAATTTAGCTGTAATCTTTTCGCCTGCTAAAGTGTCAGCTTTCAAATTTTCGGGTGATAATTTTCCGAGCGCGGCTTTTTGTTCTGGTGTAGCTGGAGTATCAACGCGAGCGTAATATGATTTACCGTATTTAGCTGTGATTTCTGCGAAATGCTTGGCCGGATTTTTACCTGTTGTTGCTGTAATTTCGACCGCTAATAAGTCCATAATTATTCCGTCTTTATCTGTTGTCCAGACTGAACCGTCTTTGCATAAGAATGACGCGCCTGCACTCTCTTCACC
>CAJODZ010000063.1 GCA_905233645.1 uncultured Synergistales bacterium
TAATTTATTTAACTCAAGCGATACGGCTTCATCATCTTTTAAAAATTTTAATAAAATTTCTGCACCGTCTTTTAATTTGCCTTCGTAATTATTTTTGAGCGCGGTAACTTTTTCGGAGATGTTATTAAATTTTTCCTGCCACTCGTCAAAATTTTTGTATATCGCTTCTAAATTCCATTTAAATTTATCAGGGATATTATTCCTTTCGGGGATTTCGTTTGTCTTTTGCATTAGTAAAAATATTCTCTCCTTTATGAAAAATGCTCATTAACTGGCTGATTTTAACATAGCAAAAGTAATTAGCGTTATACAAAATGTGCCTCTGTGATAAAATCCCTGCTTTAATACAACGATATTTATATTGCCCTTCATTTTTAGCGGGGCTTTATTTTTTATGAGGAGGCGGATTTAAAATGCAGAGTGCTGTTTTTGCTGCTGACGGTTCATCTGCTGCGATAGGAATTATTACAGTAGCTATAATGCTTTTATGCGGATTTGCTTTAACGAGATTGACTAAGCTTTTAAAATTGCCGAACGTTACAGCTTACATAATCACAGGAATTTTAATCGGGCCTTATTGTTTAAATCTCGTTCCTGAAATTGTGAAAGATTATACGGAATTTTTACCCGATGTCGCTTTAGCTTTTATCGCATTCAGCACAGGGCAATTCTTTAGAATTAACGCTCTCAAAGGTAACGGCTTTAAAGTTTTAATAATTACAGTGCTTGAGGCTTGCGTTGCGTCATTGTTCGTTTTTATAGCATCGTACTTCGTTTTAAAAATGGATTTGGCTTTCTCAACGGTTTTAGCGGCTCTTGCGTCGGCTACTGCTCCTGCTTCAACTATGATGACTATCAGACAGACAGGAGCTAAAGGTGATTTTGTGAATACGTTATTACAAGTTGTTGCGCTTGATGATGTTGTAGGTCTGATTGCGTACAGTGTTGCGATTTCGTTAGCTCTGGCTTCGGGAATTTCAGGGACATTCGATTTTCAAAGCATCGTTCTTCCGTTAATAATTAACTTGGCCAGTTTCGTAATCGGCGGGGCGTTAGGTTTTATATTAAAAGTTTTATTGCCGCCTGAACGTTCAAAAGATAACAGGTTAATTTTATCGGTAGCTGTTCTGTTTGGATTTTGCGGAGTTTGTCAAATTATGGGAGTGTCGCCGCTCTTAGGTTGTATGTTCATGTCAACGGTGTATATAAATATTACGGACGATGATAAATTATTTAAACAGCTTAATAATTTTAGTCCGCCGTTTTTATTATTATTTTTCGTTCGTTCTGGCGTATGTTTTGATTTAGGTTCGCTGTTAAAAAATTCTAATTCCGGCGCAACGTCTTTGTTAACTCTCGGTTTTTTTTATTTTTTAGTCAGGATAGCTGGAAAATATACAGGCGCGTTTTTAGGTTGCTTGATAACTCATAAAAATAAACTCGTGCGAAATTATTTGGGGTTAGCTTTAATTCCTCAAGCCGGCGTTGCAATAGGTTTAGCTGAATTAGGCGCAAGAACTTTAGGGGGCATTACTGGAAATGCTTTACGAACGGTTATATTAGCGTCAAGCGTTTTATATGAGTTAATCGGCCCCGCGTGCGCAAAATTATCGTTATCACTTTCGCATTCTTATGATAATAAAAATTTTGAAACACCGGAAATCGAAAATTCTAATAATGATGAGGAAAAATCTATCGTTAATTTGTTAATCGAACGCATTCGCGAAATTCAAAACGAATTGCCTGAACATAATAATAATCATAATACTAACGGAAATTTAACGGCTGCGCCTCAAACTCAGCAAGTCCGAAGAATTTTGCATCAAAATAATATTCATTATCATTAAAAAATTTTTAAGCTCCTGTTTTTTGCACTTCATTAAATAAACACGGGAGCTTTTTCGCTTTTTATGGTATATTTCTTAACCGAGTAATTTTAATCATGAAAGGATAAGATGCCACAATGGAATCGTATTTAGCTGCTTTACGCGGCCTCATGGGAGAATCGGGCTTCGCAGTTCTTTTCTCGCCAGCGGGCACAGGTAATATTATTATGCTGGTTGTCGCGTTTGTCTTGTTATATCTCGCTATCGGTAAAGGTTTTGAACCGTTATTACTTGTACCAATCGCGTTCGGTTGTATGCTCGTTAATTTGCCGTTGTCAGGAATTATCGAAGGCTTTAACCCCAACACAAACACAATCGGATTTTTAAGAGCTTTATATTATGGTGCTGAGTTTGAAATTTACCCAATCATAATATTTTTAGGCATTGGGGCTATGACAGATTTTGCTCCGCTTATTGCTAACCCGATTACGTTTTTATTAGGTGCTGCTGCTCAGTTCGGAGTATTCATAGCTTTTATATCGGCAAACTTCGTCGGAGCAATGACAAACGGTTTAGTAAGCTTCAATCTTAAAGAGGCCGCAAGTATCGCAATCATCGGTGGAGCGGACGGCCCGACAAGTATTTATTTGACGGTTATGCTCGGTCAAAAACAAATTCTCGGAGCAATCGCAGTCGCCGCGTATAGCTACATGTCATTAGTTCCGTTAATTCAGCCTCCTGTAATTAAACTCATGACGACCAAAAAGGACAGAGGCATTTTAATGGGTCAGTTACGTCCTGTTTCAAAACGCGAAAAAATATTATTCCCGATAATTTGTACGGTCGTTTCTGGTTTAATATTACCTGCGTGCGTACCGTTGGTCGGAACGTTAATGTTTGGTAATTTATTACGTGAGTGCGGAGTAACTGATAGACTTAGCCTTACAGCGCAAAACGAGTTATTAAACATCACAACGATTTTCTTAGGCTTATCCGTCGGTTCAACAATGGCCGCAGACCAGTTCTTAACGTCAAAGACACTCGTAATAATTTGTCTTGGATTAGTAGCGTTTGCATTCAGTACAGCAGGCGGTTTAATCTTCGGTCAGATTATGAAAATCTTATCCGGCGGAAAGATTAACCCAATGATTGGAGCAGCAGGCGTTTCAGCAGTTCCTATGGCGGCGCGTGTCGTTCAAAGAGTTGTTCAGCAGGAATATCCGGGACACTTCTTGTTAATGCACGCTATGGGGCCGAACGTCGCAGGTGTTATCGGTACAGCAGTCGCGGCTGGCGTTATGCTCACATTGTTGCGGTAATTTAAAATAATTTAATATTTTCTAGGAATTGACATTGAAAAATTCGGGGGTGAAAAATTTTAAATCGCCTCCGTTTTTTTTGCGCGTGTATAATTTTCAGGCAGTAAATAATCTCGAAAGGAGTAATTTTTTACATGGCATACACAGAGACACACTATACGAGCTGGTTTGACAGGCTTAAAAATTCTGTTGCCGGCATTTTGACAGGAATAGCCTTAATAGCTTTTGCGACGTGGCTTTTATGGTGGAACGAGGGCGATACGTTTAAAACGGCTGGTGCGATTGGTGAGGCTGAATTAGTTACGCAAGATGTTCCGGACATCAGCAATTTAAATTCTGAATTAGAAGGCAAAGTAATTCACGCTACAGGTTTTGCAACAACGGACGAAGTTTTAAACGACCCTATTTTTGGAATTAAAGCTACTGCTATAAAACTTGAGCGCGATGTTGAGTTTTATCAATGGCATGAAAATTCACGCACTGAAAAACGCAAAAAGTTAGGCGGCGGCGAGGAGGAAATTACAACCTACACATACGATAAGGGTTGGTCTTCAAGCAAAATTAACTCATCAAATTTTCATGACCCAAGCTACCGCGATAAAAATTTTACGTTAGCTGATGTTGATGATAATACTATCGTCGCTCAAAATGTTAAATTTGGCGCTTATAAATTGCCGAGCTTCTTAAAAAATCAGATAGGTGGAGCAAAACCAATTACTATAAACGAATATGATAAAGAGGCGATTAAAAATATATTGCACGTTCCATCAAATTACGTTTATACAAATTTTAACGGCGTTGAAGCTTTAATACATGCCTCCGGAAGTGTTATATATCTTGGTGCTGAACCGTCAAATCCCAAAATTGGCGATGTTAGAATTACTTTTAAAGAGACACCGCCGGCCGATATTACGATTATTGCTCAAGTGTTACGCGATACTTTTGAAGAATTTAGAGCAAGCAACGGTTACAGATTTAGCCGCTTATCAATGGGGACGGTCGGCCAAGCAACAATGTTTGAGGACGCGCGTTCGGAAAATAATTTAATGGCTTGGGTATTCCGTGCAGTCGGTGCGGCTTTAGTAATGATTGGCTTAGGAATGATATTCAAACCGCTCTCAGTATTGCTCGATGTAATTCCGATTTTAGGCGATATAGTTGGAGCAGGAGCAGGCGTTGTATCATTTATACTTGGTCTTGTCTGGTCGTTAATCGTAATTGCAATCGCATGGTTAAGATACAGGCCGTTAGTTGCAGGAATTTTAATCGCCGTAGCAGTTGTGTTAATGATTTTGTTACGCGGTAAAGGTAAAAAAGCAAAAGAGTTTTAAAACAGCGAAACGAGCTAAATTAAAAATGCCCCTCGAAAATCAAAAGCGTCATGCTATGAAATTCAGGGGGCAATTTTTATCATTAACTAGCAAGAAGACTACTTCTTTAAGTGGGAGATGAATTGCGTGTAATATAATATTTTTGGGGTTGAAAATGACGGAAACTGAACGACTTGCAAAAAATGAAAAAATAAGAGAAAAAGGTAAAGAGACCAGGCTAAAAAGAAAAAATCAGGTCTGTAGGGTTT
>CAJODZ010000064.1 GCA_905233645.1 uncultured Synergistales bacterium
ATTTTTAGGGACTTGATTTTTTAAGAAAATTAAGATTAAAAAAATGCTTGCCGATATATGAAGTATGCAAGGTAAATATAACAACTAAAAATTTCAGGGGGTTGGAATTTAAATGTACAACGGTAATAACGCTCAATTCACGTATCAGGCTACACGTATCTCAACAGCAACGAAAGAACAGCTTTTGTTAATAACTTACGATATCGGAATTAAAGCCTGCCACGTCGCAGAAAACGCAATGTCAAATAAAAACGGCGCACCCGATTATGATTTAGCTAATAAAGAGATTTTACGCGCTCAGGAAGTAATCAGAGAGTTAATGGTTACGTTAAATAAAGACCGCGCCGGAGAAATGGGTCAAAAATTATCACAGCTCTATGATTACATGTATAACCTGCTCGTTGATGCAAACATGAAAAAAGAGCCGGAAAATATTAAAACGGTTAGGGGTATGCTCGAAGAATTAAAAGCTACTTGGGAGAATGCTTTGGTTAATTTATTGCAAGAGTATCAGGATAAACACCCCGAGGACAAAGAATTTGCGAGTGCTATGTCAGAATTAAAGGGTGAGGGCAAATCTCAAACGATACAAACTCCAAAGCCAGACCGTGTCTTGAAAACAACAACGATGAATAAAAATGCAAAGGCCGGAAGTTTCACGCTTGCAGGATAAAGAATTATTAGCCGTCGCAAAAGACCTAATCGCCCGCGAAATAAAAATATGCCGCAATTTGCGTTCGTTGGCATCGCGTGAGCTTGAAGCCATAGTGATTGACGGGGACATAGATGAGTTATTACGGCTCTTTGAGAAAAAAGATGTGTTAATTGATGAGTTGAGGTCGCTTGTTAATGAATGGCAAAATATTTTTGAGAGTGATCGCGTAAATTTCACGGGGCAAATTTTAGAGATTTATCCGGACGATAAGGAGTTAGCGGCACTTGTAAGTCAGACACACGAACTCGCAGGAAGTATTATGCAAGCCGAACAGGAAGCTATAACGGAACTCGATAAATATTCTTCTGGATTGCGTTCAAACATGGCCAAACGTGTACAGGGTAAAAACGCGGCGGCCAGTTATGCGAGAATGGGAGGCTCAATAATTTAATTTGATGTCAAAAATTTTCAGGGCAATTCTAATTTTGCTGATAGCCTTAATAAGTTTGAGTTTTAGTTTTGATTTAACGACCGCTGACGCGGCCAGGAAAGCTCCTAAAAATGCGAATACTAATAAAAATCAGCAAGCTAAAAATTCAAGCGAAGACAACGATTTAAAACGAGAACGCGCTATCGGTGAACAGGCAGTTGCTCAAATTGAAAAAGAATGGCCAATCATCTCAAATCCAGAAATAACGGCGCGTCTGGAAATGATTTTAAACAAGCTTGAACCGTTTATGCAACGCCGTATAAAATGGGAGATTAGGCTAGTAAAGACCGAAAATGTAAACGCCTTCTGTTTGCCGGGAGGCTTTATTTTTTTTACGACTGGAATAATTGACATTTTAAACAGCGATTCTGAAATTGCGGCGGTTATGGCTCACGAGATGATACATGCTGACCGTAAACACTCGTTAAGAATGGCGGCTGAAAGTCAAAAAATTACATTAGGCGCGTTAGCTGTAATGGTTTTGAGTGGAGGTTCAGCAGCACCGATTATATTAGCTCAGCTTGCTCAAGTTGCTGTTACAAATTCTTACACAATGGAACTTGAAAGCGAAGCGGACAGTTTAGGATTAGAGGCACTTATGGCGGCGGGGTATTCACCTTCAGGAATGGTGACATTATTTGAAAAATTTATCAATGAAGAATTGCGGCAGCCTGTCATAGAATACGGGATATACATGAACCACCCTGAAACCAGAACGAGAATACAGCGTGTTTTAAATAAAATGCGTGAATTAAAAATTCCAGTGCAGCGAAAATTCCCGTTAGGGCTTTTACACACTAGCATTAAGGAAAATATTTTAAGCATTGACGGAATAGAAGTAATCAAGGCTGAAAGTTTAAAGCTCAACGAGATTAAAGATGCTATCGACAAATATTTACAACTTGAATTAGCTCCGCACGATGTTTACGTAATGAATAAAAAATTATTTATAGCCAATCACTTTATTACGGATATTGACGCTGAAAACGCCCGCCGAAATATTTTAAAAGCTCTCGACGCGGCAAAATCTAAATATCCTGCGACAAAATACTATCAATAAAAAGTTTGCTTGATTGTTTGTGGTATATTATCCAATATGAAAAATTTAAAAACTTTTTTAGCATGGATTATTTTTTCGGAAGCTGTTGGTTTTATTAGCGGATTTTTAACGAGAGACAGCGTTGTAATTTACAGTACCCAAATTGTAAAACCGTTTTTAGCTCCGCCGCCTCTTATTTTTCCGATAGTCTGGACTATTTTGTATGCTCTTATGGGTTATGGTGTAGCGCGTATTTACATTGCTCCAATTTCAAAAGAGCGCACTCAAGGAATAAGAATTTTTCTTGCGCAATTATTTTTTAATTTTTGCTGGAGCTTTATATTCTTTTCATATCAAGCATTTGGCGGGGCGTTTATATGGTTAATTGCTTTAATTATTTTGGTTGCGATGATGATAAAAACTTTTAGCAAAATCAATTTCATAGCCGCCGTTATTCAAATTCCTTATCTTTTGTGGCTGATATTTGCTGGTTATCTTAATTTTTCAGTCTGGTTTCTTAACTAGAAATTAACAATGCTCCGTGCAACGAATATAAATTAACTCAGAGCATTGTTTTGTTATTTTAAGAATTAAATTTTTACGTCTCTGTTCCAGTAACCTAAATCAGGGTCAAAAACACTTTGAGCGTTAGGGCTATCAACGTCAAGAGGTAATTTAACATCGTAATCATAATCGAAATTATATTTGCTTTTTAAAACGTATGTACATTCGATTTGATTTGAGAAAAATTTGCCGTTGATGTTTATGAAAGAGCCGCCGCAAGGGTGAAGATGTATAAGTTGGTGTGTTTGATTGAGTTTTTCTAATGATGAAAGTATTCGTTTAAAGTATTCCGTATTGTTCACAGAATGAAGCTCAAATACTATTTGGTCAAACTGCTTTAAAATTTCGGGTGTGACTGTTTTTAAAAAATCATATTCAGCGCCTTCAACGTCCATTTTTAAAATCATGCCTTTGTTGTTTTCATGGCCGTTATCTTTTATGAGTGTAGCTAGGCTGTATAAATTCTCGTTAGGCTTGTCGATATCCGCTATACCTTTTTTAAACCAATGGAAAGCAGAATTTTCATACGGTAATTTTTCAATCGTGTGGTCGTACATAAAAACTGCATACCCGCGCTCGGCCATGCATTGATCCCATGAAACATCATCGCTAATGCCAAATGAATAAGCTATATTACTTACTACCCCCCCCCGCAAATTGCTTACTTCCTTTGCGGGCGCAAAGTCATCGAGCATAATATATCCGCCGTCATGTTTTGCACCGACACGAATTAAATTTAAATCACCATGAGCATAAATGTGAAACAGATTTTGAAGAGCAGCGTAATAATTCTTTTGTTCTTCTGTTAAAAAATTAGCCACATTAACAGCGTCTTTTGATAAAGCAGACAAAAATTTATTATCTCCAGCGAACAATTTTTTAATCGGCCATAAATAAATCATTAAAGACAATGTTGAAAGCCTACGCATAATGCTCATGTTGCGAAACTTACTTTTACGGCAATCAATAATTTTTTCTAGCAGCTGTACATTTTTAAAATAATTTGCTTTAAAACCTTTTGTTGACATATTAAAAAATTTACCTCCGAAGTTTTTTATTAAAACAATTTTGCATTTTAAACACCGTAACATTTTTTTCAAGCTATGATTTTTGCACGAGTTTAATTTTTCATGGCCATATTATAATTAATATTGTCAAATTCTTTTCATGAAAGGACTGTTGCAATTTTGACCCGAAAAATTTTTTTAAGTGTCTTGCTAGTCATGGCTTGTTTAACATCTCAAGTTATGGCGGCGTTGCCTGCTGGTGTTCAAAGTTTTGTGCCGTCGGGTGTCGTTCCTGATAACGTCTCATTCAGGCTCGTTTTCAAAAATCCTATCGTCGCAAAAAAAGATACCGGCAAAGTTATTAAACAGAATAGTGATTTATTCCCGTTTGAAGTTTCACCAGGTGTTCAGCTCGAAGGACGTTGGCAAAATGAACGCACGTTCACAGCAAAATTATTATCGCCTTTGAAAGCCGCTACGTCTTACACTGCGACACTCAAAGATTTACGCGACCGTAAAGGTGCTAAAGTCGGGCCCGGAAGTTTTAAATTTCAGACCGAAGGTTTAAAGCCTGAAGAAATTAGAGCCTCTATGACAAGGGACGGACGCGCGAATTTTGATTTGAGCTTTAACGTAAAAATTGACCCAGCTCGCTTAAAAGGTTTTATGCGAATTTTAAATCCTCAAGGCCGCGAAGTTAATTACTCAATCAACGGCGCATTACCAGGCAAAACAATTCGCGTTACATTCCCTGTAAATCAAGTTGCATCGCGTCAGCGTTTCACCGTTAATATCGCAGCCGGTTTAAAATCAAGTGAGGGCGTTTTAGGAAATACGAGCGATTATTCTGAAAGCGTCGTGCTTGACCCCGAATTATTAGCAGAAGGTCT
>CAJODZ010000065.1 GCA_905233645.1 uncultured Synergistales bacterium
CATTTTGAAATTATATCAGCAGCTTTATTGCCTAAAATCCAATCATACAATCTATGCGCGTTTGTTAAATCGGCTGTACTTTTTAAAATTGACATTGAAGCCGTTTCAAAACCTACTCCGTCCTCAGGAATGATTATATCAATTTTAGCGCCTTCGTTTTTTAACCTAACTTGAGTGTCTAAATAACCTACCGCAACAGCAACTTCACCGGCAGCACACGCTATCGACGGAGCTGTACCGGAACGTGCAAATTTATCAACTGATTTTGACAGACGTTTAAAATAATTAAAAGCCTTGTCCTCATCGCCGTTGTTAATCCGTATTAAAGTTGTCAGCATGTTGTATGCAGTTCCTGAAAGTAAGGGTGAGCCAGGCGTATATGTCCGGCGTATTGAGGTGAAATCAGGTCGTTCCATTTTCGCGGAGTTCGTAAATTAAATTCTTTGGCCAAGTCTGTATTTATACAAAAAGCTAAAGGCCCAATGTATAATCCAGTCCAATAATTATCACGGTCGCAGTAATTTGCAGGGATATTTTTTGCAACAGAAGATTTATACGGCATTGAAAGTCCGCGTGTTTTTGCTTCGATATGTTGCGTTCCAACTCCTCCCACCCAGATAGAAGCTTTTTGGTCTGCGCTTTCGTCAATTAACCTCATTATAGCTTCACCGCCTGATAGACGCTTCCACAAAACTTTAACTCCTGTTTCCTCTTCAAACGTCTCAAAAAGGGATTTAGCGAGCGGTGCTTCTAACGTTGTATATGCTAACACTGTCTCAGAAGCACTAGCACAGCAGGTAAAAATTAAAATTAACAAGACTGCTAGCACAAATTTTTTCATCGAAATATACCACCACTAAAAAATTTTTAAATTTTTAATTTTCCGGCGCAGGCGCAATCTCTTTATTCCAACGCTCAATTAAACGTTCTTTGTTATCAGCGTCCCATTTGTCATCTTGATTAACTAAATTCATATTCGATAACGAAAAACCTGTACTTGTCGCTGTTGCAAGTCTTGATAAAGGGATTACGTACCACCTTGATATTATATCCGTAGCTTTTCTGCCTAAAATCCAATCATATAATTTTTTCGCGTTAGTCTGGTCAACATTATTCTTTAAAATTGACATCGACGCAGTTTCAAAACCTGTCCCGTCTTCCGGAATTATGATATCAATATGCGCGCCCTCTCTTTGTAATTTGATTTGGTCGTGCAAATAACCTATGCCAACAGCAACTTCACCGTTAGCACACGCAAAAGCAGGAGCAACTCCAGATCTAGTAAAAATGTCTATTGATTTTTTAAGTTCTTTAAAATATTCAAACGCAAAATCTTCATCGCCGTTACAAATTCTTATTATCGTTGTAATCATGTTATAAGCCGTTCCCGAAGTCTCAGGGTGAGCGACGCGAATACGATTTACTAATTCAGGCTTTATTAAATCTATCCACTTTCTGGGAATGCTCAAATTATGTTTACGCGCTAAATCAAGATTTATGCAAAACGATAACGGGCCAATATATAAACCTGTCCAATAAAAATCTTTATCGCGGTAATGCATAGGAATATTTTTAATTAAGTCAGATTTATACGGAACAGTTAAGCCTCTATTTTTTGCCTCTAAATGTTGTGTTCCAACACCGCCGACCCAAATTTCAGCACGAGGATTTTCTCGTTCTTCCTCAAGTCTTGAAATTGCTTCGCCGCCTGATAAACGTTCCCATAAAACTTTTATCCCTGTATCAGCTTCAAATTCATCGAATAAAGCTTTCGCGAGTGAATGTCCTAACGTTGTGTAAGCATGTACTATTTCGTCAGCACTGGCACTATAAACTAAAGTCAATGTGAAAAATATTGCGATTAAAAATTTTTTCATAACTCTCAAAAAACCTCCTGAATTTTTAAAAATTGCTTAGTCGCGCATATTTTATAACATGCATTTGTATCGGACGTTTTTCAAATATAGCTTATATTAAAAATTTTGCCGCTCGGTAAATTTCAGAAAATAGTATGCTAAAATAAATCCAATTTCTAAACAGTCTCTAAAAATTCGGAGGCTGTTATTTTTTGCAACTACGTTTACAACTACTAAAAAGGACATTTAAATTTATGACACGCCTAAAAAATTTGCATGTGCTTTTTGAAATAAAGTGTTAAATTTTTTTGCGTGTAAAATTTTCAGGGAGGTCAAATAAATTATGCTTTCAGAAATTCTTTCGATTGATGATATTAAATTCGATGATAAAGGTTTAGTGCCGGCGATTGTTGTAAATAATGACACTAAGAAAATTTTAATGCTGGCTTATATGAACAAAGAGAGTTTTAAAATTTCGCTTGAGAAAAAATTAACTTGTTTTTACAGCCGGTCGCGTCAAAAATTATGGCTTAAAGGTGAGACCAGCGGTAATTATCAACACATTATAAAAATCTTGGCCGATTGTGATAGAGATACGCTGTTAATTTTCGTAAAACCTGACGGGCCGGCGTGCCATTTAGGTAATGAGAGCTGCTTTGTTGATGAATTATTCGTTGATGAAAACGCAAATGATTTTTCGATAAACGCTCTTTACGATTTAATTAAAGACCGCAAAATTAACCCGCCCGAAAAATCTTACACATCATATTTATTTGAAAAGGGTTTAGACAAAATTTTAAAGAAGATTGGCGAGGAAAGTACAGAAGTTATTATCGCCGCGAAAAATTCTAAGGAAGAAACAGTTTATGAAATCGCGGACTTAATTTATCACTTGCTCGTTTTAATGGTCGAAATGAATATCGCACCTGATGAAATTATAAAAGAATTAGCCTCACGCCACGTCATAGACCACAAAATAAAACAGGAGACTATGAAATAATGCGCGTAAAATCCGATTATCATGTTCATACAACTTACTGCGACGGTAAAAACACGCCCGAAGAAATTATTAACGAAGCCATTAAAACCGGAATTGAAAAACTTGGTTTTTCGGGGCATTCGTACGTTGATTTTGATAATTCAGGCTACTGCATGACACCTCAAAATACGCCTGATTATATTAACGAGATTTACGCTCTCAAAAATAAATACACGTCTCAAATTAAGATTTATTGCGGAACTGAACAGGATTATTTTTCAAAAATGCCGGTTGATAAATACGAATATGTTATCGGTTCAGTGCATTATGTTTTAAAAGAGGGCGTTTATATTCCTGTTGACGGCGACCCAGATTTATTATTAAGCAACGTGAACGAATTTTATAACGGGGATTTTTATGCGTTTGCTGAGGATTATTACAAATTAGTTGCTGATGTTGTGAATAAATTAAAACCTAACATAATCGGACATTTTGATTTAATCACGAAATTCAATGAGCGCGAAAAATTTTTTGATGAGAACAGTCCGCGTTATTTAGAATATGCTTTCACAGCTTTAGACGAACTCTTAAAATCAAATATTCCAATCGAAATTAACACCGGCGCAATTTCAAGAGGCTGGCGTAAAACTCCTTATCCGTTGACTGCAATTTTAAAACGCATTGCTGATAAACATGGCCGCGTAATTCTTTCGAGTGATAGTCATCATTATTCGACTTTGAGATTTGATTTTGACGAGTGCGAAAAATTAGTTGACGAATTAAATTTAAATTTGGTCGATATATTTTAAGTCATGATTTATTTTATTGGTGCTGGAGCAGGCGACCCCGATTTAATCACAGTTAAGGGCGCGGAAATTTTGAAAAACGCTGATGTGATAATTTATGCCGGATCACTTGTTAATTTTGAACTCGTTAAAAAATACGCCCGTTCTGATTGTAAATTATTTAACAGCGCGAAAATGGCATTGCCTGAAATTTTAGACGTGTTTAAAAAATCTCATGAGCAAAATCTTTTAATAGCGCGTTTACATTCCGGAGACCCTTCGATTTTTGGGGCAATTCGTGAGCAGATAAATTTTTTAAACGAGAACGACATAGAATTTGAAATAATTCCGGGCGTTAGTTCGTTTTCAGCCGCAGCAGCAGCATTAAAGACAGCTTACACGATACCGGAAATTTCGCAGAAAATTATTATTTCACGGCTTGCTAAAAATACCCCGTTTGATAAAAATAATCAGGCTGAAATCTATTTTTTATCGTCCGGCGATGTTAAAAGCATGTGCGAAAATTTAATTGCAAACGGTCATAATGAATGCGAAAAAGTTGCACTCGTTTATAAAGCGTCTTGGCCTGATGAGAAAATTATTTTTGCTGATTTAAAAACGTTACCCGATTTAGCGCGCGAAAATAATATTGAAAATTGTGCGTTGATTTTAATCGGGAAATTTTTAGATGACGTAAACGTAAATTCAAAATTATATGACCCAAAATTTAAAACCGGTTTTCGCGACGTTCACTAAAAATGGAGTTGAGCTTGCGTTAAAAATTGCGAATATTATTGGCGGTGAAGTTTTTGCTCCTGAAAGATTTTGCGTAAATGGTGTTAAAAAATTAAGCGATTTAAAAACTTGGACAGCAAAATATTTTTACGAAGCGTCAGCGTTAATTTTCATATCGGCTTGCGGAATTGCAGTACGTTCAATCGCGCCTCATGTTAAAAATAAATTTGATGACCCTGCTGTAATTGTGATT
>CAJODZ010000066.1 GCA_905233645.1 uncultured Synergistales bacterium
GAAATTAAACGGGCTGTTAAGGGAAATAAAAGACAATTCCGGGCTAGCATTCGAGGCGCATTATGTCAACGGCGAAAAAGTCAGAATAGAAGCATACGGAAAAGGCGCGTCTGTTAGAGGGCTATCATGGGGGGCAAAACGTCCTGATTTGGTTATAATAGACGACCCTCAAGACGATGAAGACGCAAGGAGCGAAACCGTAACGACTACAGATTGGGACTGGTTTTTAAGTGATATATTTTTCTTGGGAAAATCAACGAGAATATTTTTAATTGGTAATAATTTGGGTGAACGTTGCATAATTGAGAGGGTTATCAAGAATGCGGATAAATTGAATTTTACAGCGCGCCGAATTCCAATTTTAACGGCGGACGGCAAATCAGCATGGCCAGCACGATGGCCTATAAATGAAATTGAAAAAGAGCGTAAGGCTTGGACGTTGCTTGGGAAAAACGATATTTGGTTTAGAGAAAAGATGTGTCAGGCAATCAGCCCCGATACTCAGAAGTTTAAGCGCGATTATTTCAGATATTATTACGATACGCCAAAATTAAACGAGCTGAATATTTATACAACCGTCGATTTAGCAATCTCTCAAAAGCCCAATGCTGATTATTCGGCAATTGTCACGGTGGGAGTAAATTCAGCCGGTCATTGGCTAGTTCTTGATGTTGAATACGGCAGATATAATCCAAGCCAAACAATAGACGCAATATTTTCAGCCGTTCAGAAATGGCGACCCCTATGCGTCGGAATCGAAACCGTAGCGTATCAAGCAGCGTTAAAACATTTCATAGAGCAGGAAATGCCAAGACGCGGGACATTTTTCAGGCTGACAGAACTCAAGGCCGAAAAGAAAAAGGAAATACGAATTGACACAATTCAGCCCCGTTTTTCAGTCGGTACAGTCTGGTTTAAGGCCGGAGCGCACTGGCTGGAAAAATTAGAAAATGAGTTGCTTGCGTATCCTCATGGCGAGCATGACGACATAATAGACGCTTTAGCCTATATGGAACAAATCACGCATGATCCGTTTGAACGGGTTAACAAAAATTATTATGTAGGAGGTGAGTTAGATAATTGGAATCCGATAGCAGGGAGCCTTTAAATTTAGATAAGCTCAAAAAAACAGTATTAACCGACATTGAGCGCGCAAAATCATTTTTTGACACCAAAATTGAACCCGTATTACGAAAACGCCACCAAATTTACGAAGCTGATAAAGCCTATTATAAGAAGAGATTTTCAAATTTAAGCAAGCAAAGCGATTTTGTAAGCTTTGATTTTTGGAGCTTTGTGCAATGGGCAATTCCAGCGGTAATGAACTCATTTTTCGGAGGCGATGACGCAGTTGTAATAGTCGGACGCAATCAAGAAGATGTGCAGCGTGTCGAAGTTTTAAAAGCCTTGATAGATTTTCAGCTGAAAACGCAAAATAAAGGATTTTTAGTTTTTTGGGACTGGTTTTGCGACGCTTTTATTTATAATCTGGGCGCAATAAAAATCAGCTGGAAGCGCGTTGAAGATTGGGGCGCTGAACAATTCGAACACGCCGGGCAGGATAGGTTAATGACATTGCAGAATGACCAATGGTGCGAAATTTTGCAAATAGGCCAGCCTGATTTTTTTGGAATGCGCGATGTTGTTTACAGAGTCGGCAGGTTAAAGGAAAATAGGCCGGTAATTGAATCAATACGAGTTACGGATTTAAGATGGTCGCCGGAAGCCGAAAATATTAAGGACGCGAATTTTGTAGCACAGAGAAAAGTAGTAACAGCCGACCATTTAAGACGCATGGGACGAGACGGAATTTATAACCGTCAAGCCGTCGAAAAAGCAATAAACGAGCAATACAGCGGAGTAACATGGGGTGCTTTTGAACAAGAATTAAACGACGAACGCAACAATATCATTCACGAGACCGACAACGCCAGAAATTTATACGAGCTTTACGAATGATAAACGGGGACGGGCTTTTAGAAGACGCGATTGTTACAGTTGTCGGCGATGAAATGTTAAGGTTGCAGGAAAATCCGTTCGGACGCGTGCCAATATTCACGTTATCACCGATCCGCGACCCGTTTAGAGTTTTAGCGCCATTATCGCTGAGTGAGATTGTCGGAGAAGTCCAGAGCTTAAAGACGGCGTTATTGCGTCAATTGTTAATAAATACGGTACACACGAATAACATGAGGTTTTTTATTGACGAGACTGCAATTGATAATAAGGATTTGTTAGAAAACCGCCAGTATATTAAATGCAGAACGGGCAATATTTCACAAGCTGTAGTGCCGTTTCCTCAGCAGACTTTAGCCCCCTGGACAATGAATTTATTTGAATTTTTAGAGGGAGCTCTCGAACAATGGACAGGCAGGACGCGTTATAATCAAGGGACGGACTCAAAGAGCTTAAACAAGACTGCAACCGGAATTAATTTGTTACAACAGGCAAGCGAACAGAGAATAGATTATATTGTCAGAGTGTTTGCTGAAACCGGCGTTGGTGAAATGTTACGCTTTTTGGTTGAGTTAAATCAGAGGTATATTGACCAACCGCAGGTGATACGGCTCGAAAATCAAATTTTACAAATCAGTCCGGACGATTTACAAGGCGAGTTTGATATTGACGTGAACACCGAAGCCGGCGTTGGAAAGCGTAAACAGACAATCGAGAGTTTGCAGTATTATCTCGGAATGCTGGCCGGTACCGGAATGCAAATCGGAGCTGTTACGCCCGGCGAATGGGCTAAAGCAGCACAGAAATTATTACAGGAAAGCGGGATCAGAGATCCTCAAAGCTACGTTTTAGACCCCGAAATAATCAAGCAGCAGTTTTTTATGAATTTAAACCAGCAAATGCAAACAAACGATTTACAAGCACAACAGCAAATGATGGAGGCGATGTATAAAAATGACAGACGAGAATTTAATAAAACGGGTTGAGGACGGTCGAAACTGCGAAATCGCAAAAACAGTATTTGGTGATTTTTTAGATAAACAAAAGGCGCGAATAGTCAGGAATTTAGAATTAAATTATTTTGAAGACGCAAACGAGGATTTATTAAATATGCTGGCTGAATTGCGAGTAATACGGAGATTTAAAAATTTTTTAGAAAACGGAATATATGAGGGCAAATCAGCCGAAAAGGAGCTAAAACAAGATGGCAACGAATCAGACGAAGAAAACTAACACTGAAACATTAAGCGATGATGCAAAAAAATTAATTATGAAAACATTCTCAGAGTTTGAGAGGTTTTTACGCAGCCCGCAGGATATAGCACAATACCGGCGCAAATGCGATGAATATTGGGACAAAATAGAAGCCAGCTTGAAGAACGTAAATTTTTGCAATCCAGCCGGCGGACTTGACGCGCGGGTTAAAAACACGGTGAATGATTTTTACGCGGATTTTGCGAAATATTTACCGTCTAAACAAGATGTCAAAATGTACGAACGCCAAATGAAAAATTACTGGGACATCATAGAAGCCGGCTTAAAAAGCATGAATGAAGGGGTTACAGATAATGGACGAACAGAATAATATTAACTCAACAGCTGACCCTACAGATATTCCTGAACCTCAAGAGCCGGACAATATTCCCGAACCTCAAGAACAAGATGCGGGAAATATTCAGGATACGCAGGACGCTCAAGACGATCCAGCACAGCCCGAAGTCTCAATAAATAAAGACGGCGATTTAAATTTCAGCGATGAATTTTGGGGCGATACGTTTAATTTCAGCAGTGAGCCAGAATCAAAAACTGAAAACGTTAAGCAGCCTGAAACACAACCCGAAGTAACAAAACCAGCCGAAAATTTTTATACAGACGAAGAATTAAATACGATACCTTACGAACATTGGGAAATAGACAGGTTAAACGGGAATATTGATATTAAAAAATACGCCAATATCGTAAGACAGCAGATGATAATGCGGAATGTCGGAGCGCGTCAACAACTGCAACAACAGCAGTCAGCACAACCGCCGGCAAATCAGCCCCAAACACAAAACCAGCAACCGCCTAAAGAATACACACCTAAAGAACTGGCAAACGAAGCGGCTAAACTTGCTAAAAAACGGCTGGGACTTGATGAAGACGCAGAACTTGAATTAAATTACGAACCTGAACATATGGCAGCTTATATGCAGGCAACTCAGGATTTGAACAATTTAAGACACGCGCAAATCAATCAATATCATTCACAACAGGCCGATTTCCAGCATTATCAAGCGTTCCATCAAGAGTTATCACGAATGCCGGATTTTAAAGAGTTTAACGGCTGGCTCGGGAATAAACTACAGGAAAATAATTTGAACTGGAGCGATTTAAATCAACGTTTAGGACAATATTTACAAGCAAGCGGGGGGAGGTATTCAGCAGTTGAAAATTTAATCAGCGCATGGGTCGGAGAATTCCGCAACGAAAGGACACAAAAAACACAACCAACTCAGCAAGTCAGAGCAAATAAACCGCCGGTTTTAGAAACAGCGTCCGGAAATTTCGGAACGTCTAAAAATACTGGTACGAGAGATTTAAGAGCATTCGGAAGAATGTCTCAGGATGAACAGGCCAAAATGTTAGAACAATGGGGAGTGGTATAAATGGCTAGCAATACTTATGATGCAGTAGGGAACAAAGAAGATATAAGCGACATTATCACAATGATAAGCCCGGACGATACACCGTTATTTACAAGGCTTGGACGCGTAAAAGCAACAGCAACCGTTCACGAATGGTTAGAAGACGCGCTCGGGAAAGCTGATAACAATGCACAGGTTGAAGGTTTCACATATTTCACAGTCAACGCAACACCACGCGTAAGGCTCGACAATCCAACGCAGATCATGAGCAGAGGAGTTCAGGTAACAGATACTCAGGAGGCCGTTTTACATTACGGGGTCAAGAGCGAAACAGCTTACCAGATGCAGAAAACTTTAAAAGAGCTGGCTTTTGACTGCGAAAAAGCAATAATCGAACAGGCTAATAAAGTACTCGGAAGCATGGCAATCCCGCGCGAATTCGGAGGGCTTCCTTACTGGATTATTACAAACGTCTTAAGCAACGGCGGAACTGCACGTAGTTTAACTTTCGGGCTTATAAACGACGCTCTAGAAATGACTTACAATGAAGGCGGGCATCCAAATATTTTATTGGTTTCACCGCGAAATAAACGCATAATTTCAACGTTCACAGCCGGCAATACAAAATACATGGACGGCAATAAAACCCGCAAATTATCTCAGGTTATAAGCGTAATCGAAACAGATTTCGGCGTTGTTGAATGCTTGACTGACAGGTTTATGCCAAATGACTGCGTTTACGGTTTGACACCCGAATACATCAAAAAAGCATTTTTAAGGCCGTTTAAATCCGGAATTGATCTGCCGAAAATAAGCGACATGTTACGTAAAATCGTAGTCGGCGAATGGACAATCGAGATGAGAGCCGAAAAAGCACATTTTAAGATCGAAGATTTAGACGGAATTTTAGCGGCTTAAATAAGATGGTTACAGATGAAAAAATAAAATTTACCGACGCCGAAATATCATTAACACGGCACATAAATACAGACGAAATCGAAAAATTTAACTGGCAAACACGCAACGAAAACGGAAAAGGATTTATTTACGACGACAAACAAAAACTTTCAGGCCGTCTAATCGCACAAATACCAGCCGATGAGGCTAATATGTTAATCGCGCTGAAAGACCTCGACTACATGTCATTCAGGCTGAATCACGACAAAAACGCGTTAAGACGGTTGTTAAAAAGGTTTCCGCACTGGGTGACAGCAGAAGGAGGGATTTAAATTGATACCAGTAGTAGATATAGTAAAATCAATGCGTTACGAATTAAAGGATATGCAGGGGACAAAAATATCAGACTTTGAGTTAATTGAGGCAATAAATCAAGCTGCTTCCCTGTTATACGGCAGATTAAGCGACCGATATATTCATGTAGGATTGAAAAAACATGTATTTTCAGTTGGAACAACGGGGTCAACAGCATTACCAGTTGATTTTGTGAGAGTGTATCAGGTATTCGATTCCGACGGTAATTTATTAGTTCCAACCACAGGAAATACCAGCGTTACCGGAGCATACCGCGTAATGAATGATACATTTTTCGCACCGACCGGCAGTTATAATCTTGAATACTCCTTTAAGAGTAACAAGCCTCGCTGATAACCTCGATATACCCAACTCTTTAAGGCCGTATATAGAGCAATTATCAATAATCATGCACAACGGAGAATTAGCCCGCGCAGAAGAAATAATTTTAGTGTTATCCCACAATTTGGGAGGCAACGAATTATCACATTACCCCGATGCAATGGTGCAAAATGTAACCGGTGGTAAAGTATGACCCCAGCCTACTTGGTGAAACTGCTGCGCCAAATGATAAATGATGAACAGGCAACAGGGTTTGTTGAAAACGGAAATTTAGAAGAGCCGGACGGAACGAGCGAGTTAATATGTTATCTTGACCGCGCTATTGACGAATACTGCAAAGTTCAAACAAGCAAAAACGATTTGAGACTGTTGAAACGGATAACAGCAATAAATAACCAGAAATTACCCGATGATTTTTTAGGATTCTGCGGTTCAGTTCCAATAAATATCGAATCTGGCAGAATGGAATTTTACGGCTCAAACCAAGTTTTACCAGTGAGATATTTTGCGCGCCTGCCTTATGTCAGTTCATTCAATGATAATGACACGCTACCGTATGAACGCGACCAAGCCATTGATATAGCAACACTCGCAAGTGTTTACGCGCTGAATAAGCATGAATACAACGTAACACAGGATTTAGCACTGCTCGGGATGGGTGGCGGAAATGGCAGTTTACAGCGATAAGCACGAACAACGCACGCAAGTAAATTTTTATCCGAGTTTAGACGGAGGGCTGAATTTATCGACACCGCCCGAAAATTTGAACAAAAACGAATTACGGGACGCAATGAACGTGGAATTTTCGCCGTTGACCGGGAGTTTAAGAGTACGCGGGGGGCTGGTCTGGTCGGGAAAATTTCCTGAAAATGTCAACAGAATAACAGCTGTACCGGGCTATCACGGATTTTTAGCTAAAGCCAGCAACAGCAATAAATTATATTATTTTCTCTGGAACAACATTTTAAACGTTTCTGGGGCGACGGGGATTTTTACGCTACAACATGGGATAAACCAGGCCAAATACTGCTTGCCTCAGGCGGTAAACTACAGATTTTTAAAGGGACATATTTACCGGAAATCACAACAATAACCGATTCTCCCGCGCGGTGTTATCTAGTTTTCTCACGAGGCGGACGGGTTGGAGTTGTCAGCGATGAGGATACTTTACGATTTTCAGCGGTCGGCGACTGTTACAACTGGGCAAACGATCCAAACGACGATAGCTCCGCTCAATTCATTCAAATAGGCTACAAGGACGGAATGAGCATAAATGCCGTTGTCCCGCTCTCAAAAGATTTGATTGTTTTCAAAAGCCCCCCAGATGAGCCGGAAAAAGGAATAATTTACAGATTAACGGGGGATTTTCCAGACTGGCAGATTTTAGAGGTTGCTCATAACACGGGGACTTTTGCGCAAAATACAGTACAGGCCGTCGGAAATGACGTATTTTTTATTACGCCGTCGGGGCTTGCAACTTTAAGCAATGTCACATCTTACGGCGAAGTCAAAACATCATGGCCGGATCGTAAAGTCAGCAGTACACTAACTTTCAGGCTTGAAAAGAGCGCCAAATTATGGCACGTCCCATTAAAACAGCAATTATGGGTTCTGCCGTCCGAATATGATAACGATATTTGGATTTTAGACTATTCGCGCGGAATATGGAGCAAAATAAAATTCCCAGTCAAACCTTATTTCACCGCAGATGTTGACAAGTTGTTATTTATTTTCACAGGACGGGATTTATATCAGGTCAACGACTGGTTTACGCATGACGAAATCAAAGATGCCGGGATTAAAGATATTGAAGCAAGGATACAGCTCGGAACAATTTTAAAAGGCAACCAGACGCTTATAAAAGGAGCAATAGCAACATTTAATATAGTCCCGGAATGTAACGCAGAGTTAAAGCTTGGAAATTTCAAAATGAAGTTTAAAGCAGGCGGAACGCTCGATTATGTCTACGATAACCACAAATGCGCATTTGATGATCATGACAGTTTATTCCCAGCCGGCAACACTTTAACAGCACGGCGGAAATTTATAGTAAGAGACTGGGCAATAGTCCCTGAAATTAATATTACCGGCGGTGGCTGTGAATTGTCATCACTGGGTTTACAAATAGTGGAGGTGTAAAAATTTATGGCTGAAATAGTGCCTTATACAGTGCAATACCCCGTCAGATTTTATTCAGGGGGCGACACAGTAAGCGAAGCAGTTTACAAGCATATTCAGGAATTCGAGAGCTTGTACGGGAAAATAACAGAACTAAATGCGAATAAAGCTAACAGTACGGAAATTGATTCACAATTAAATGATTTAAAAACAGATCTAGAAGACCAAATCACGAATATTTCATTAACACCCGGCCCGAAAGGCGACAAAGGCAACAAAGGCGAAAAAGGCGCTAAAGGGGACAGCGCAACATTAAACATTCAAAGCGGAAGTATATATTTTGCAACTAATAACGATATTAACATCGGGGGTGCTCATGAACAGACATTTTCATCATCATTTTCAAAAGTCCCGCTCGTGTTGACTTCTTTAAGGCATGGAGAAGACCCCGATTCTGTTGATATTTCCACTTATTCACATTATGGAAATGATACAAATGTCGAGATTATATACGTGCAAAAAAATAAATTTGTTTTTATGTTGGACAGCTGGAAGAACGGCAACAGATATCCGCCCTTTTATATTGACTGGGTAGCGATTGAATTATAAAAAATATAAAAATAAGTAAAATACTAACCTTGAAATAAATTAATTGATTCGGCTTAAATAAATTTTTTTGGCCGTGTCAATTTTTTTATATAGATTTATTTTG
>CAJODZ010000067.1 GCA_905233645.1 uncultured Synergistales bacterium
GTAAGCCATTCAAACGGATTTTTTACACATAATTCTAAGTGTTCGGGAGCAATGTCATTCGCAATTTTAACAGCGTCATTTATATCATCAACGATTATTATTATCCCGTTATTGTCAATCGAGGCGCGCGCAATTTCATAACGTTCTAGCTTTGTAATTTGATTTTCGATTTCGTTTTTGACAAGTTCCGCTAAATTTTTTGAGTTCGTAATTAAAACAGCACTCGCTAATTTATCATGTTCAGATTGTGCAAGCATATCAGCCGCTAAAAATTCAGGTTTATTATTTTCGTCGGCAATTATCAAAATTTCACTCGGCCCCGCTATCATGTCAATCGCTACACGCCCGAAAACTTGTCTCTTGGCTTCAGCAACGTAAATATTTCCAGGGCCTGCGATTTTATCAACCATAGGTACGCTCTCTGTTCCGTAAGCAAAAGCCGCTATCGCCTGAGCACCGCCCATTTTAAAAATTTTATTCACTTCTGCAACGTGAGCCGCCGCTAAAATTTCAGGTTTGATTTTGGGAGGGGTCGCAATATAAATTTCAGGACAGCCGGCGATTTTTGCAGGTATTGCGTTCATCAAAACACTTGAAGGATACGAAGCCGTACCGCCTGGAACATATAAACCAACACGCTCAAGAGGTAAGACGTTTTGACCTAAAATAACGCCTTCGGATTTTGAAAACATAAAACTATTTCTTAATTGTTTAGCATGAAACTCACGAATATTTTTCGCCGAACGTTCCAACATGCTCATGTAATCAGAACCAACGTTTTTTATAGCTCGCTCTATTTCATCGGGACTGACTTCTAATTTTTCAAGTTCGACCCCGTCAAATTTAAGCTCATATTTTTTTAAAGCACTGTCACCATTATTTTTTACGTCTTCAATAATATTTTTAACAGCGTCGCTAACATCAGGTGTGTTAATTTCAGGGCGTATATATTCATTTGCAATTTTAATCATGAATTTGTATTTAGTCCTTTCATAATTTGATTTATTAAATCATTTTTAAACTTGTAAGCAGATTTATTAGCAATTAAACGCGCACTCAATTCCGAAATTACGCTAATAACTTTTAAATTATTTGCCTTTAACGTTGAGCCGGTCTCTACTATGTCAACAATAACATCAGATAAACCTAAAACCGGCGCAATCTCTACAGACCCTCTTAAACAAATTATATCTATATCACGGCCAAGACTGGCATAATAATTTTTTGCTATTTCCGGAAATTCTGTAGCGACGCGCAAAACTTTTTCGGGGTTGTCATGAAAATTATTTAACGCCGCGACCGCCATTTTGCATAAGCCTGTATTTAAATCCATCAGCTCATAAACATCAGGGTTACGCTCTAATAAAACATCACGTCCGGCAACTCCAATATCAGCCGCTCCGCGTTCAACGTAAACAGGAACATCAAAAGGTTTTACACGAAAGCAGCGCATATTATTCAAGTCATTATTAAAAATCAATTTACGTTCAGGATTTTCAAGGCCAGGAAATATATAACCAGCGTCAGCAAATAATTTACGTACACGTTCACCGAGCCTGCCTTTTGGAAAAGCGATATTAAGCATTTTGTAATCTCACCAGCTCTTTATATTTTAAATTCTCAGGAATAATTTTTTGGACAGCTATATTTAAATTTTGCCCACGATATTTTTTAACGCACTCGCGAATTTTATTAACCGGCGTATTCTCATCGTAAGTAATCAAAATATCAGCATCGTAATCATTTTTAGGATTATCAATATTTTCGAGCAAATCGACATAAAGCGCGAACCCTATAGCTTTTGAATTTTTATGACCCATGCTTTGAATTAAATAATCATACTGTCCGCCGGACAAAACGCATTCAGGAACGCCGTCGACAAAACCTTTAAAAATTATGCCGTTGTAATAATTAGGGTCATTAGTTGTTGAAAAATCGACGCGGATATTATTTTTATACTCACTTAAAATTTCAAGAATGCGCACAAAATTTTCAAGTTCTGCGATATTTTTTAAATTTTTAATTGCGTCATCAAAATCAGAATTTAATTCAACGAGTTTAATAATATTTTGATTTAAGCCGTCAATCTTTTTGAGGCCATGAATATTTTTAGCGGCAATCAAATTTAAAATCTCACTTTGTGAAAAATCGTCGGGCAATAAATTTTTAATCACGCTCAAATTTGAAATATCCAGCACAAAATTACGGCCATTTGAAATTAAATTTAAACTTTTTATCGCAAGCTCTAAGACTTCGCAAATAACATAATCATCGACGACACCGGCGGCTTCAATTCCGACCTGAGTAATCTCCTTAAAAGCATTATGATTTTTAGACACGCGATAAACTTTTTCATCATAAAAGAATTTTTGAGTGATATTATCTAAATCGCGTAAATGTTTAATTATTGATAGTGTTACGTCTGGTTTAAGAGCCATCAACTTGCCGTTAATATCTGTAAAAGTTATAACGCCTTGAGAAATTAGAGATTGTTTATTTTTTGCATAAAAGTCATATTCTTCAAACTTACCCATTTTGTAGCGCGAATACCCATAATTTTTAAAGAGCCTGCGCAATTCACCGAATGCTACTGACATAAAATCACCGTTTCAAAAATATAAGTTGCGATTATGATAGCACAGCACTTATTTGAAATAGACGATGAATTTTTCAGCGCGATATAATCTCCAGCATTATGGACAAAAATAAAAACGAAAGCGAAAAATTTAACAACAGCAATAATAATTCATTTGACTTCTTTTTTAGCGATGACGAATATACAGAACGATTAGCTCAAGAATTAAATTTAACGTTCGTCGAATTAAAAGATTTTAAACCGGATTTTAAAGCCGTTAGATTATTACCTAAAAAAATCGCTGAAAATTTACGTGTGTTGCCTTTAACGTTTGAGCCGCACGAAAATTTATTAACTATTGCTACTCACGACCCGTTAAATCTTCACGTTGCTGATGACTTAAAAATTTTGACTGGCCTCGATATAAAATTAGTTATCGCTACGCAAGGTGATATTTTAAAAAATTTTGACCGCTTTTATAAAATTCATAATACAATCGAAAACGCTGTTAACTCTGGAAATTTAGCTACAACTAAAAAGACCACGCAATTACTAGATATTCCGGACGGTGATTATAATTCTGATGACGCGCCAATAATTAAACTCGTTAATGACATAATCACTCAGGCCGTCAATGAGAACGCTTCAGATATTCATTTCGAGACTTATGAAGATTTTTCGCGCGTAAGATTTAGAATTGACGGATATTTATATTCAGCTTTCGATTACCCTTCTAACGTTCACACTGCTTTAATCTCACGGATAAAGCTTTTAAGTGGAATGGATATCGCCGCGAAAATTAAACCTCAAGACGGAAGAATTTTAACTCAATTTGCAGGGCGCTTTGTTGATTTAAGAGTAAGTGCTTTGCCGGTCATGAACGGTGAGAAAATCGTAATTAGAATTTTGTACCGCGAAACTGAATTTGATACACCTGAAACGCTTGGCCTTGAACATGACGATGCAGAACTATTAAAAAATTTTTACACTCGGCCTTACGGAATTTTATTAGCTACCGGCCCGACTGGTTCTGGTAAATCTACAACGCTGTATTCAATTTTGCGCAAGCTTAACACTCCCGACACAAATATAATTACAGTTGAAGACCCCGTCGAATTTCATATTTCAGGCATAAATCAAATACAACTCAATGAGGCCGCAGGTTTAACGTTTGAAAATGTTTTGCGCTCAATATTAAGACAAGACCCCGACAAAATTATGATTGGCGAAATTAGGGACACCAGCACGGGCTTTAACTGGTCATTTTGTTTTGTCGACACTCCACACGAACGACGCTCCAGGCGCGGCAACGAGATTATTAGACATGAATATTGCACCGTTTTTAGTAGCTTCGGCTTTAACAGGAGTTATAGCTCAAAGATTAGTCAGGCGGTTATGTCCATTTTGTAAACGTGAGTATTTAGTTGATGAGGCGACTTGTAAAAGCATAGGGCTTAAATACGGGGTTAAAGCTTTTAAACCGGTCGGCTGTAAAAATTGTCATAACGGCTATAAAGGACGTACAGCTATTTTTGAAATTATGTCCATGAATGACGAGTTACGCAATTTAATTTTGACTAAACCTGATAATTTAGCATTGAGGCGTTTAGCGATTAAAAACGGTATGAAAACTTTGCGGCAATCAGGAATTAACGCGGCTTTAAAAGGTTTGTCATCACTTGAAGAGATTTTGAGCGTTACGCTATAAAAAATGTTTGAAAAATATTTTGACACGACTATAAAATATGGCGCGAGCGATTTACATTTAAGCACTGGAATTTTGCCGGCCATGCGTTTAAACGGTGACTTAATTTTTATCGACGATGCTGAAATTATTACGCCTGAAAATTTTTTAATATTCACGAAAGAGATTTTGCCGCCCGAAAAATTTAACATGTTTCAAAATTTTGGTAACGTTGATTTTGCGTTTAATTATTTAAATTTCAGGGTGCGTGCAAATTTTTATAAAGACCTGAACGGCGGAGCTGCAGCGTTAAGATTTATAAATCCCGAAATTAAAACTCTTGATGAATTAGGTTTGCCCGATATTTTAAAAAGTTTATGCAAACGCCGTCGCGGAATAATTTTAATCACAGCACCTTCAGGACACGGCAAAAGTACAACTTTAGCGGCTATGATTAACGAAATAAATAACACTCGTCCTTATCATATAATCACGCTTGAAGACCCAATAGAACATATTTTCACGCCGACAATGTCAATAATCAACCAACGCGAAATCGAAAATCACACGGGAAATTTTTCAGAAACGCTAAAATTCACGTTAAGGCAAGACCCGGACGTTATTATGATAGGCGAATTAAGGGATTACCAATCAATTTCAGCAGCAGTCAGTGCGGCGGAGACTGGGCATTTAATTTTAGCGACGCTGCACACTCAAGACGCTTCGCAAGCTGTTGAGAGAATAATAGACGTTTTTCCCGAACATCAGCAAAATCAAATTCGGACGCAGCTAGCTTATTCGTTAATTTGTGTATGTTCTCAACAGTTAATCCCTAATAAATTTAATAATGGCCGTGTTTGTGCGAATGAAATTTTAATTGTTAATGCCGCTGTGAGAAATTTAATACTTGAAGGCAAAATTTCGGGCTTAAAAAATGCAATGCTAACCGGCTCTATTTTCAACATGCACACAATGGAACAAGACTTAATAAAATTATTTGTTGCCGGAAAAATTTCGCGTTCTAGTGTTTTAGAATATGCTTATGATAAAAGTTACGTTGAAAAATTTTTAGCGTAAATATTTTTAATGATTGGTCAAACTTTTTATAAAATTATTTTTCAAAAATACTCGCTAAAAAATTAAACACTTTATTTCAAAAAGCATGTGCGATAAAAAAAGTTGATGATTGATTTTGTGAGAGTTATTTTGTAGTGGTAAACGTAGTTGCAAAAATCGGGGCTTTTATGTGAGATTTAAAATCTTTGGTCAAACTATTGTTGCTGAATTATAACGCATGTTATTATTTTTCACGAGCGAATTAAAAAACAAGGAGCATTTAAAAATGAGCACAGGATATATTACTCAAGATGAATCGATGATTAGAGTTTTTTTAGAAGACCAAGACTTTGCGGAATATTTTTTAAACGAAGTCGAAAAGGACGGAGATGAATATGAATTATTAACAGTTCAACGCTGGTATGATGAAGCTAAAACGCGTTCAATGTTAAAAGTTGCTGAAGGTTAATTTTTAATTGCGTACAATTTTAAGCTTATGAATAGTTTTGATATTGTATATTTTACGGAAAATGGGCGCGATATTATTCAAGATTGGGTTAATGGCCTAAAAGATATAAAAACTCAAACTGTAATTCGTAGAAGACTTTTACGACTAGGTGAGGGAAATTTTGGCGAAAATCATTATTGTCGCGATGGTGTTTGGGAGTTGATTATTGATTATGGGTCTGGCTATAGGGTTTATTATGCGAAGTCAGGCAAATTTGTTATACTGCTATTGTGCGGCGGTAATAAACGTACTCAAAACAAAGACATCGACCGCGCTGTTGAATATTTGCAAAAATATAAAAAGGAACATAAATTATGACAAGCTGTTTAATTAAAAATTTTGGACTTATTTTTATAAGAAGTTTCGCGTATAATTTCAAAGTTTTTTAAATAAGCGAACGGGGGATTTTTAAAATGAATTTTAAATATAGAGCGCGTGCCGCTGACGGTGAAATAATAAGCGGATACGTGGAAGCTGAAAATCAAAAAAGCGCGCTTAATTCTTTAAGGTCAATGGGAATGATAGTCATAAATTTAAATCCCCGCCCTCAAGTTTTTAAAAATACAGGCAACGTTTTAAAACGTATAGCTCCTCATAAAAAAGTTCCAAGCAAAATTTTAATGGTGTTCTTTCGACAATTCGCTACAATGTTGCAAGCAGGCTTAAATATTGTTACAGCGTTGGACGTAATCACGGAACAAGAAACAAATTCGCAGTTTAAAAACACTTTGTTAGATGTTCGCGCCAGACTTGAACAGGGCAATTCATTAAGTCAAGCGATGAGCGTTCACCCTGAATTTAATGCGTTAATGATTTCACTCGTTGAGGCAGGTGAAGAGGGCGGAATGCTTGAACGTTCACTTGAACAGACTGCTAATTTATTAGAAAAGCAGGAAAGCATAAAAAGCAAAATTCATAGCGCGGCGGCGTATCCTGTTTTTGTAATTATTTGTGCGCTCGTTGTTTTAGGGATATTTTTTGCGGTGCTAATTCCAAAATTTAAACGCGTCTTTGAAAGCATGAAAATCGAATTGCCAAGCTTAACTCTGAAATTATTTAATGCCGGTGAATGGGTCATGAATAATTTTTATGTAATCGCTGTCGCTTTTGTAATTATTTACATAATTTTGAAATTGTTAGCGATGAGTTCCGGTTTTAAAAATTCGCTTGATAGATTTAAATTAAAAATCCCAATTTTAAAAAATCTTGTTACAAAATCTTCAATGGCTCGTTCAACACGAATTTTATCAGCTTTGATTTCTGCCGGAGTGCCTATAATGCGCGGTTTAGAAATGGCTGAAAATGCGGCGGGCAATATTGTCATTCAAGAGGGCTTCGCTGATTTAAGAACTAATATCACGCGCGGCGTATCGTTGGGAGATGCTTCAAAGCAGGCCGGAATTTTTCCAGTTTTAATTTCTCAGATGATGCGTATCGGTGAAGAGACGGGACATCTTGATAACATGCTTGAACGTGTTGCCTCATGGTACGACCAGGAATTAGACGGGCAAATTAAATCAGCAGTATCGTTAATTGAACCTGCGTTAATAATTTTCGTAGGGCTTATCGTGGCGTTAATAGTGTTTTCGATTTTCGGGCCTATAACGTCAGCAATGTCGCAAATAATTTAATTCTAAAAATTTTTAAATTAAGGTTGGTTTTTTATAATGAGACCTCTAAAAGGTTTTACGATGATTGAATTGCTTATAACTATTTCAATTATGGCGGTCTTGGGTGCGAGTATCATGCTTGCAACCGGTTCAACAACGGCTTCAGCAAAGAGCGTCAACATAATAAATAATATGCGTGTCTTGAAAGAAGCTGCGCTCATGTATTATTTAGACCATTCAGACAGCGCAATAACAGCAGATGATTTAAACGGCAACGACGGCGTAAAAAATTATATTGATAATTCAAACGTTGTCGGCGGAGACAGCGGATATTCTTTCGTAATAAGTGATGCTAAAAATTGGTACGTTAAATATAGTTTTGCAAGTGATGCTGATGCTGTTGATATTGCAAAAAAATTATCTTCTCGTGCTGCGTCGGTAGGTTTATTGAATGCCAGCTATGAAAAATATACAACCGGCAACGATGTCTATTTAAAAGTACGTTAAAAATTCGTATTTAA
>CAJODZ010000068.1 GCA_905233645.1 uncultured Synergistales bacterium
TTAAGAATTATCAACGAACCGACAGCGGCATGTTTAGCATACGGTGAAAATAAAAAAGACGAGCATAAAATTTTAGTATTCGATTTAGGCGGAGGAACATTCGACGTTTCAATTTTGGACGTTGGCGAAGGTGTCTTTGAAGTTTTAGCTACAGCCGGTGATAACAGATTGGGCGGCGATGACTGGGACAACCGTATTGTTGAATGGATTGCAAGCGAATTTAAAAAGGCTGAAGGAATTGATTTAAGCGGCGACAGCATGGCCATGCAAAGATTACGTGAAGCTGCTGAGAAAGCGAAAATCGAATTATCGAACATGACCGAAACAACGATTTCATTGCCGTTCATCACAGCTAACCAGACGGGGCCGAAACATTTAGAGATGAAATTAACTCGCGCGAAATTTGAAGAGATGACAGCTGATTTACTCGACCGCACAATTAAACCGACACAGCGCGCATTAGAAGATTCCAAGTTAAGCGCAAGTCAAATCGACAAAATTTTACTTGTTGGCGGTTCAACGAGAATGCCTATGGTTCAGAAAAAAATCGTAAGCTTACTCGGTAAAGAGCCTACAAAAGGAATTAACCCTGATGAATGCGTTGCGGCTGGTGCTGCTATTCAAGGTGCTATTATGAAGGGCGACCACAAAGACATAGTCTTAGTTGATGTAACGCCTTTATCGCTCGGAATTGAAACATTAGGCGGAGTGTTTACGAAAATCATCGAACGTAATACGGCTATCCCTGCGCAACAGAGCCAAACATTTACGACAGCAGCCGACAATCAGCCCGAAGTTGGAATTGCGATTTATCAAGGTGAGAGACCAATGGCGGCAGACAACGTTAAACTCGGACAATTTACGTTGGACGGTATTGCTCCTGCGCCTCGCGGTATTCCTCAAATTGAGGTTTCATTTAACATCGACACGAACGGAATTTTGAACGTCTCAGCTAAAGACAAGGGCACTGGCAAAGAACAGAGCATTAAAATTCAGTCATCGAACTTGTCAAAAGACGAAATCGAACGCATGAAACGCGAAGCAGAAGCCCATGCCGATGAAGACGAGAAAAAACGTTCAGCCGCTGAATCCCGTAATGAAGCTGATGCAGCCGTATTCAGTGCCGAGAAAATGTTAAATGAGCTTGGCGACAAAATGACACCTGAAGAAAAAGGACGTGTAAATTCAAAACTTGACGCGCTCAAAAAAGCTATCGAGCAAAACGACGCTACAGCCATGAAAAACGCGAAGGACGATTTGAATAAAACTTTGCAGGAATTTGGAACGCGCCTTTATCAGAACAATGCACAACAAAACCCGAACGCTCAAACTAACGGCGGTGCAAGTTCAAATAATAATGACGGCGAAACTGTTGACGCTGAATTTACAGACAAATAAGCAATTAAGTAATATAAATACGTTTAAAAAATTTGGAGGCAAGGCGTTAAAGCTAAACCTCCATTTTTTATATTAAAATTTAACAGCGCATAATCATAATTTTTAAAGACCTTTTGATTTTAACCAGTTGTAAATATGTTCTGCAACAACGTCGTTATTTTTGTCTTGAAAAATAAAATGCTCGTTGCCCGTAATCCCAATCGCAGGCAAATTTATTACTGTGCAGTCTCCGCCGTGAGCATTAACGCATTCAGCAAACTTATTCGCCATAGCACAAACTCCACGCCAATAATCACGCGCAGGCAATTCAACAGGCTCATCAGGAATATAATCGCCAAAATAAATTATTATTGGCTGGTTAATCAATTTTGCGAAATCATCTTTTGAAATCTCTTTAACACGAACAGGAGCGTAAAGCGTTTTAATTGGTTCGGGTGCTTCACCTTCAGGGAATGAAAATAATCCGCCCGGCTCAATAGCAACGACAGCTTTTACATGTTCAGATTTTACAGCAATCTCCCAACCAGGAATACCGCCTTGCGAATGTGTAAATAAAATTCCGTTTCCGGCGCGTTCAAAAATTTTTACAAAAGCGTTAGTGATAATTTCAATATCAAAATCGCCAGTGTTAGGTGTCATTTGTCTGAAAAATTGATTTAAACTTTCATAGTCATCAGGGAATTGCGAGCCGTCATAAGTTTTTGGCCATAAACCAATTCTAAATTGTGTGTACCAGTTCTGGTCTTGGGTTAGTGTGCTAATTTCAGCGGCTTTACTTGTTTGGCCGGCTTCGCCTCTTCTGGGCTGGTCAACTAAATAAACGCCGTACCCCTTCCGCAAAAATATATTACTCCAGCCCTCGCGCCCGTCCGGTGTTGAAATCCAGCCTGCACGCGATTGGCCGTAACCATGTAAAAATATTATTGAGTTTGAATTAAAATTTTCAGGAATTTGATAAAGAACGTTTGCGTGGTCAGCGTGATGTGTTTGGCCTTTGGGGTCAAATTGTCCATGCACTGGGTCAAATTCGCCTTCGCTCTTTAAAACAACTCCGCCCGCTGAAAAGATACCCTGTTCGCGAATTATTAAAGGCTCTTTCGCAGAATTATTTTTAACGTCTTGGCCTGAATTTAATTTTTCATAGTCGTCTTTTGATAAAAATCCAAGCCATTCTGTGTGAGTGTCTTCGCCCGTGACTTCTATAGCGATGTGCTGAAACCATGAATTTTTTGCCGCGCCGTGCCAATGTTTTAAATTAGCAGGAATGTTTACGACGTCGCCGGGCTTTAATTCTTGAGCGGGCTTGCCTTCTTCCTGATAATATCCTCGTCCGGCAACAGCTATTAAAATTTGTCCGCCGCCCTTGCTTGCATGATGTATGTGCCATTCGTTGTAAGAGCCTGGAGCAAACGTAACGTTAAAAATTCCAAACGGTTTTAAAATTAACGGTGCTAAAAAACTCTCACCAGTAAAATGTTCGCAAGCTCTTGTGTTCGGTGTTCCAATGGGAAAAGTTTTTAAATCGGCGCTCGAATTTATATTTACATTCTCAGCATAAGAACAGCCGTAAAAAACTAACAACAACGCAAAAATTATAAGCTTTTTCAAAATATAACACTCCATGATTAAAAAATTTTGTGTGAAAAATTTTAGCAAGCGGTATTAACTATCTGTCAAGAAAATCAGCCCATAAAAATAATAATCGCGTATAATTTTTTAAAAATGTATTTAAATTTTCAAAGGGAGGCTGTAAATTTTGAAAGGAATAGTCTTAGCAGGCGGCAGCGGTTCTCGTTTGTATCCATTGACGCTAGTAACTTCAAAACAATTATTGCCCGTCTATGACAAACCGATGATTTATTATCCTGTTTCAATTTTAATGCAGGCGCAAATTAGAGATATTTTAATAATTTCAACGCCTGAAGATTTACCAAGATTTGAAAAATTATTGGGCGACGGTTCACAATTTGGAGTAAATTTTTCGTACGCTGAACAGCCAAAACCCGAAGGTTTAGCGCAAGCGTTTATAATCGGCAAAAATTTTATCGGCTCTGATACGGTTGCGATGATTTTAGGCGATAATATTTTTTCGGGACAAGGTTTGAAAAAGCGTTTAAGAGAGGCCGTTAATAATGCAAATTCAGGTAAGGGCGCGACAGTTTTTGGTTATTATGTTGATGACCCTGAACGCTTCGGAATTGTTGAATTTGATAAAAACGGACGCGCTATTTCTATCGAAGAGAAGCCCAAAAATCCAAAGAGCAATTATTGTGTAACAGGTTTATATTTTTATGACAACAGGGTTGTTAAATTTGCAGAAAGTTTAAAACCTTCCGCACGCGGTGAAATTGAAATCACTGATTTAAACCGCATATATCTCGAAAATAATGAACTCAACGTCGAATTACTAGGACAGGGCTTTACGTGGCTTGACACTGGAACACATGAAAGCTTAGTTGACGCGACAAACTTCGTTAAAACAGTCGAACAGCATCAGCATAGAAAAATAGCTTGTCTTGAAGAGATTGCGTTTTTAAATGGCTGGATTAACCGTGAAGACGTAATGCGCGTTTATGAAATTCTCAAGAAAAATCAATACGGACAATACTTAAAGGACGTTCTCGATGGAAAATATATCGATAAATAAATTTTTAATCACTGGTGCAAATGGTCAGCTTGGCCGCGATTTAATTCATGTTTTGAGCGAACGCGGTTATGAAATTTTAGGACTTAGCTGAAAATTACTCCGGCTCTGAAAATATAAATTACGCCGGCGTTGATATTACAAATTTTGACAGCGTTGAAAGTGTTATAAAAGATTTTAACCCCGACAGAATTATTCATTGTGCTGCTTGGACGGCTGTTGATGCTGCTGAAGACGAAGCCAACAAAGAAAAAGTTTACGCAGTAAATGTCGTCGGCACTGAGAATATCGCTAAAGCTTGCAAAGAGATTAACAGCGTTATGACATACATCAGCACTGATTATGTTTTTCACGGTAACGGCGAAAAAGCTTGGCAGCCTGACGACGAAGGATTTGCGCCATTAAATTATTACGGTTGGACAAAATTAGAGGGCGAATTAGCTTTAAAGCGTCATGTTGAAAAATATTTTTTAGTGCGTATAGCTTGGGCGTTTGGTGCTAACGGAAATAATTTCGTAAAAATCATGCTCAATCTTGCTAAAAAATTTGATACGGTTAGAGTTGTCAATGACCAAATCGGAACGCCAACGTACACACCCGATTTAGCGAGATTATTAGCCGATATGAACGAGAGCGAAAAATTTGGAATTTATCATGCTACGAACGAGGGCGGTTATATAAGCTGGTACGATTTCGCATGTGAGATTTTCAAGCAGGCAAATTTAAATCACATGAATGTTTTGCCGGTTACAACTGAAGAGTACGGATTATCAAAAGCAAAACGCCCGTTTAATTCGAGATTAGACAAGAGCAAATTAACACTCAACGGATTTAAATTATTACCGGATTGGCGCGACGCATTGAGGAGGTATTTGGCAGCAAATGCAAATTAAAGTAGATTACAACGTTGGCGGGATAAACGGTTTGCACGTCATAACACCAAGACTTTGGCCGGACGCGCGCGGATATTTTTACGAGACATATAATCAAAACGATATGCTTGAGGCCGGAATAGATATAAATTTTGTTCAGGACAATCAAAGCAAAAGTGTTAAAGGAGTTTTGCGCGGCCTTCATTTTCAAAAGAATTTCCCTCAAACAAAATTAGTTCGTGTAATTTCGGGGCGTGTATATGATGTTGCTGTTGATGTCAGGAAGGGCAGCCCAACATTTGGGAAATATTACGGAATTGAATTAACGTCTGAAAATAAAAAGCAATTCTTAATTCCTAAAAATTTTGCGCACGGATTTTTAGTTTTGAGCGATGAAGCAGAATTTTGTTACAAGTGCGATGATTTTTATCACCCGAACGATGAAGGCGGAATTATTTTTAACGACCCTGATATAAATATTTCCTGGCCTGAAGTTGATGTTGATTATATTTTGTCGGATAAGGATAAAATTTTGCCGTCGTTTAAATCGTTAAAGGAGGCTTTTTAGAACATGAAAATTATAGTCACGGGGGGAGCAGGTTTTATCGGGAGCAATTTTATATTTTACGAGTTAAAGAAGCACCCCGAACACGAAATCGCTTGCATTGATAAATTAACTTACGCTGGCAATATAAAAACTTTAGAGCAAGTCATAAACAACGGGAGCGTAAAATTTTTTCACAATGATATTTGCGACCGTGAGGCTATGAAAAAGATTTTTGAGGAGTTCAAGCCTGATATTGTTGTAAATTTTGCCGCAGAATCTCATGTTGACCGCTCAATAAACGACCCTGAAATTTTTTTACGCACGAATATTTTAGGCACAGGCTGTTTAATGGATATGTGTTTAAAATTTGGTGTCAAGCGTTTTCATCAAGTAAGCACTGACGAAGTTTACGGAGATTTGCCATTAGACAGACCTGATTTATTTTTCACGGAGCAAACGCCAATAAAAGCCTCTTCGCCATATTCAGCCTCAAAAGCAAGTGCAGACTTATTAGCGCAAGCTTATCACAGAACTTTTAATTTGCCCGTTAGCATTTCCCGTTGTTCAAATAATTATGGTTATTATCATTTTCCGGAAAAGCTAATTCCATTAACGATAATCAACGCATTAAATGACAAAAGATTACCGGTTTACGGTCAGGGTTTAAACGTTCGCGACTGGTTATTTGTTGAAGACCATTGCAGTGCGATTGATTTAATAATTCACGATGAAAAATCCAACGGCGAAATATACAATGTCGGCGGACATAATGAGATGCGTAATATTGATATCGTAAAAATGATTTGTGCGGAATTAGGCAAGCCCGAAAGTTTAATTGAATTTGTAACCGACCGTAAGGGGCATGATTTACGTTATGCTATTGACCCTGAAAAAATTTCAAAGCGTTTGAACTGGCAACCCGCAACAAAATTTAAAGACGGTTTATCAAAAACAATCAAATGGTATTTAAATAATAAATCGTGGTGGGAAGATTTATTAAGCCGTGCAAAATTATAATTATCGCTAAAGTAACTCTGATATAGTGAACTACCGCCACTTAAGAAGTGGCGGTTTCCTAATTCAACGAGGAATGCGCTTCAACTGGTCTTGCTGGCTGAAGTCGTCTTCTGTCCTCTCCAAAGGCGTTAATTTCCTGCGTTCCACAGGTATTATTTTTTTCTGACAACAGAATCATATTTCTAGCAGCATGTATATCTCTGTCTTCATTATATCCGCATACCTCACATTTGTAGATACGGTCAGACAATTTGATATCTTTTTTCAGATTTCCGCAAACAGGACAATATTTCGTAGTTGGTACTTGTT
>CAJODZ010000069.1 GCA_905233645.1 uncultured Synergistales bacterium
AGAGTTAAATATATAGGAATTTGTAATGTAAGAATGCGCCAATTAAAGCAAATTGCAAATTACGAAACACCTCCCGAAATAATTCAAGTTGAGCGAAACCCTTTGAGGACATGTGAAGACGAAGTTAATTTTTGTTTAACTCATAACATGATTTTTCAAGCTTATTCGCCGTTATGCAAAATGCACCCGAAATTACGCGACAGCGTTTTGTTGAAAAATCTCGCTGAAAAATATAATAAAAGCATTGGACAAATTATTTTACGTTGGCATTTACAAACAGATGTTACGCCGGTCTTCACATCAAAAAAATCTTCGCGTATAAAAGAGTATTCGCGAATTTTTGATTTTGATTTAAATGACGATGACATCACAAAAATTTTGTCCTTGAATATAAATCATAAAATGTATTTGGAGAGTGTAGCATGTCCGGGATTTTAATTTGGCCATTAAAGAAGCTTGCGCAAAAAGTTAATAAATTTCAATGTCGACCGTTCGGTGCTTATAGTGATATTCGCAATGTAGACACGTTAATTATCAGCGACATGTTTGAGCCGAGTAAAATCATAACAGCAGGAGAAAAATATGTGCAAATTGCGGCACCGCGAAGGAATTTAAAATCATGTTACGAACTTTTGCGGCATACTCATAGTATTTTGAATGATAATAATAATTCACGAGTGATTATAGCTTTGCGTGAAAAATATTTATATAACGACGATATTTCATATTGGGATATTCCGTTTTTTCACAGAATTACACTTGAAAAGTACGCACGCTTAAAAAAGCATCCGTCCGTGAAAATCAGCGACTGTTTTAAAATTTTGCTAAACATGAAAAGTAGCAATTATTATGAAACTGATTGTCCTTCACTTGAAATTAAAAAGTTTTGTTATGAACGAGGATATAAATTAAAATTCATGCTCAAGCATGATTAAGTAAGAGTAAAAAATTTGAGAGCTTGTTATTTTTATATTTTCGCTAAAAAACGGAGGATATGTCATAAAAACACGTCCTCCGCAAATTTTTAAATTACTTTTCTAAAAAATTTTTCTAAAAATTAACCGTTATTTGAATTTTCATCGAGAGCTAAATTTTTGAACGCTTCAGCAAACGGATTAAACGCTAACGCTTCGCTGTCCTCATCAGTATAACCTGCGGGCTGCGGCTGAGTGAATGTACGTGCGCGCGCCGGTTTGTTGCTTCTGGCTGGACGCTTGTTTGACCCTTCACCGTCGGATTTTGAAGAATTGCGGTTAGCTTTAAATTCGCGCTCGTGTTCTTTTTCATCGTCCGACCTGTTTCTACGGTCATCACGGCGGTTCTGTCTGCGCTGTGAAGGTTGAACAGGTGTCGCATCAACCGGAATTTCCTGGCCTGGTTCGGGTTCTGGTAATTCCTCAAGTGCTTTCAATGATAAACGCATTCTGCGCTGTTCAGGGTTAACCTCTAAAATTCTCGTCGTAACTTCTTGGCCTTCCTGTAAAACATCGCCGGGCTTTTCAACACGCTTATGGCTTAATTGTGAAATGTGAATTAAAGCTTCAACGCCCTCTTCAACTTGTACAAATGCACCAAACGCAGCAAGTCTCACTACTTTAACTTGAATGTCCTGACCGGCTTTATAACGTTCTTCAATGCCTTGCCACGGGTCGTTTAATTGCTTGCAACCTAAACTAATGCGGCGTTTTTCGGTGTCAATTTCTAAAACTTGCGCTTCAACTTCCTGACCTTTTTTAAATACGTCGCGCGGCTTTTTAATTCTTTTCCAGCTGATATCACCAACATGGATTAAGCCTTCAATTCCGGGTTCAATTTCGACAAACGCGCCAAAATCTGTCATGTTGGTTATAACGCCTTTTACGACTTCACCGACTTTGATGCGCTCTGTAACGTTGTCCCAAGGGTCGCCGTTGACCTGTTTAATGCTTAACGAAATTCTGTCATGCTCGCGGTCAATGCCGATTACTTTAACAGTAACTTTGTCGCCCTTCTTGAACATTTCACGCATTTTAAAATTACGTTTCCATGTTATCTCGGTAACGTGTACTAAACCGTCCATTGTGCCGAGCGTTACAAATACTCCGAAATCAGTCGTGCTGTTGACTTCGCCTTCACGGATATCACCTTCGTGAATTGTCTCGTAAAAAGCGTCTTTCTTGGCTTTCTCGGCTTCCTCTAATAAATCACGGCGCGAGAATAATAATCTGTGTTTGCGTTTATCTTTATCGAGCAATTTTACTTCGAGCATTTTTCCGGCAAAATTAGCAGGATTAACGCCGCGCCCGGTTAATGTCAAATGCGATACAGGTATAAAACCTTCAAGCCCGCAGCACTCAACGCTCAAACCGCCTTTAACTTTTGCAAGTCCTTTAACTTGAACTGACGTTTTGCCGTTTAAAGTCTCCTCTAATTCCGCCCAACGTCTATCAAATTCCTGATGCCAACGGTTTAAAACGAGCTGTGCTTCTTCACCGTTACGAACGCTAACGACTTCAACTTTAATCTGGTCGCCGGGTTTAGGCTTTACGTTTTCGTCATCGATTAAAGGTCTGTGCGTCCATTCTTTAAGCGGGATAATTCCTTCACACTTAAAACCGACATCAATTAAAACTCCACCGTCTGGGGCAATCCCTAATACTGTTCCTGTACGAGTTTCACCCTTACGGATACCTGTTGTGCCTTCGTATTGCTCTAAGGCTTCCTGCATCGTCTGCGGCTCTGGCTGTTGCTGTTGCTGCTCAATTAAATTTTCCTGTTGATCCATTACGAATCAAACCCCCTTGTAACTGCGTCTACTACATTTATGATATCTATAATAAGCCATTCAGGAGTGCTAGCCCCTGCGGCGATACCAATCAAATTTTGACAGCAAGCTGTCTTTGCTATTTCATCAAGCCACGAAATTTTTTCGCGTAACTCTTTGACATCTTCAACCCATAAAACAGGCTTGCCAGATTTTAAAATAATATCCTGTAATTTAGCTGTGTTCGCACTCGCTTTGCCTCCGATTAAAATCACACCGTCAACATTATTTTTCACAAGCTCTCTAACGGCGTTTTGTCTCTCGGTCGTGGCGCGGCAAATCGTATTACAGACATGAAGCTCAAAACATTTTTTAACGAGTAAGCCGGCAACTTCAGATAAATTTTTTTCCTGCTGGGTCGTCTGTGAAATTAAAGCTATTTTTTGATGTTGATTTATATTTTCAATCTCACCAGCACCGGCGATAACTTGTACACTGTCTTCGCTCTTGCAATGTCCTTTTATGCCTTTAATCTCAGGATGATTTTTGTCGCCAAGCAATACCACATGATAATCTTTTTGTGATAACTCTGCGGCCATGTCCTGAGCTTTTTTAACAAATGGGCAAGTCATGTCGACAACTTCAATATTACGGGCTTTCAAACTTTCAATAACATTCAGGCTCTCACCGTGAGCGCGTATAAAAATTTTTGCACCGTCAGGAATTTCATCAGCGTTATTAGCGACTTTTAAACCCATTGCCTGTAATCGTGCAACCTCTTGAGGATTGTGAATGGGTAAGCCGATAGTCCAGACGTTTGAATTTTGAGCGTCATTATTATTTTCAAGAGCTTCCGAAATCGCATTCACAGCGCGTTTAACTCCAAAACAGAACCCCGCGTGTTTAGCCATTATTAAACGTCTAGTCATCTTGTTCACGCTCTCCGGCTAAATGTTTTTTAATCACGTCTAGAATTTCGCTAACATGATTATTTTCAGAAATGTCAAATTTAACCGCAGGCTCAAATTTTTTAAACCAGGTCTCCTGTCTTCTGCAAAAAGCTTTTGTGCGTGAGACGGAATTTAATAAAGCCTCGTTTAAAGTCATTCTGCCGCGATAATAATCAAGAATTTCACGATAGCCCAAACCGCGCAT
>CAJODZ010000070.1 GCA_905233645.1 uncultured Synergistales bacterium
ATCTGTTCGGCTTCGGCTTCTAATTCTTCGAGTAAAGTTTTTTGCCCGTCCTCTTTCTCCCGTAAACTTCCTTCTTCATCTAAATCGTTGTTGTCGTAAAAAACAGACAGCAAATCTTGAGGGTCTCTGTTGTCAATAGAGTCAAGGCTCATCGATATTTTTTGGTCAATAATTTCAGGATTGTTTTCAATCGCTCGCAAACCCTTTTCAGTAATTTTATGCTCGTAATCATTCTCATTTTCTGGGAAAGATTTTTCAATCATTCGATATTTAATTAAATTCTTTCTGGCCGTGTTAATGTGATTTCTAAATAAAGCTTTCTCCCTTGATGATAATTCGTTTACGTCGAGGTCAAAATTTTTTGCCAGTAATTCAATTAAATCTTGCGTAATGAGACTATGAGATTCATTATCGGCGTAAATTTCGAGCAGAGGTTTTTGAATAGCTATTGTTTCAGGAACGGGCATTTAAAAAAATTCACCTCAGTTTAAATTTTGGTCTTTAATATGATTTCTACTACTTTCGTAAAAAATTATAGCCTACCAAATTTAAAAAGGGAAACCGCCATAAAAAGCAAGTCTCCCCGAAAAATCCTTTTAATTTACGCTCAACTTCCATTTTGTGCCTTGCGGAGTGTCTTCAAGCGTTATGCCTTTTGATTTTAAAAAGTCTCTAATTTCGTCGGAACGTTTGAAATTTTTAGCTTTGCGTGCGTTGGTGCGTTCAGTGATTAAATTTTCGATTTCGTTTTCGTCAAGTTCACTTAAATTCTCATCTTGGCCGGGAAGTCCTAAAATGTCATTATAAAAATCAAACGCCGATTTAGATAACTCGAAAAATTTTTCAGGTAATGCCGCGTTATCTTTTAAACTCGAATTTACTAAATGCACAACACCAAATAAATCGCCTATTGCCGCCGCAGTGTTTAAATCATCGTTCATAGCGTCAGTAAATTTCGCTTTTAAATCGGTTAATTCTTTTTCAAAAATTTGAATGTCAAAATCAGAATTATTATCGACACGGGATTTAGACGCAAAATTTAAATCATCAATACAATTTTTTAATCTTGCTACTCCGTTTGCTGCCTGTTCTAATGCTTCGGGCGTAAAATTTATCGGGCTTCTGTAATGCGCACTCAACATAAAAAATCTTATGGCCATTGGCGGATATTTTTGCATTGCGGCTCTAGCGGTTGTGAAATTCCCTTCGGATTTTGACATCTTTTTATTATCAATCAGCAAAAATCCGTTATGCACCCAATAATTGACGAACGGTTTATTATTTCCAGACGCGGCTTCACTTTGAGCGGCTTCGTTTTCATGGTGAGGGAAAATTAAATCAACTCCGCCCGAATGAATATCAATATTTTCGCCGAGATATTTCGATGACATTGCTGAACATTCTATATGCCAACCTGGACGGCCTTCACCCCATGGACTTTGCCAAAAAGGTTCACCGGATTTTTTAGCTTTCCATAGTGCAAAATCGAGAGGGTCTTTTTTCTTTTCACCAGGTTCGACGCGCGCGCCAGCTTCTAAATCATCTAAATTCTGTTTGCATAAACTTCCATAATTTGGCCAGCTCTTAACGTCAAAATAGACATCGCCTTCCGAAACATAAGCATGACCATTTTTAATAATTTTAGAAATCGTGTCAATAATCTCGTTAATATGTTCCGTAGCCTTTGGTGCAACTGTCGGCGGTCTAATTCCTAAAGCTTTAGCGTCACGGTAATATTCAGCAATAAATTTTTCTGCGAGTTCTTTTACAGTTATGCCTTCTTCGTTAGCGCGTTTAATCATTTTGTCATCAATATCAGTAAAATTTTGAACGAACGTAACTTTATAGCCTAAATATTCAAGCCAACGCCTTAACACATCAAAAACTATAAACGGCCTCGAATTTCCTATATGAAAAAAATCATAGACCGTCGGCCCGCAACTATAAAAAGTCACTTCGCCTTCTTTAATCGGTGTAAATAATTCTTTTCTGCGCGTCAAATCGTTAAATAATTCCAATGCCAAATTTTAAAACCTGCCTTTAAAAAATTTTTGATTTAAAATTTTGATGCTTTGAAATTTTACAATAACGCTCTTAAAAAATTTGACACTTTGTTTTAAAGTCGATGTGTTAAAAAATTATGCGGCGGTTAAATTTTTAGAAGCTTTTTTGTAGTGGTAAACGTAGTTGCAAAAATCAGGGCTTAAATTTTTTGAAAAGATTTTTTATTCTTGAAGTCTTATTTTTAAAATTATTTTGCGAATTATAAAACATAAACTCAAATTTAAAAACGCTTTTAATAAAAAATAATAGAGCTTTTGCCGTTAAGGGCTGTGTTAAAATTTTTGCTTAAAATTAAATTAAAAGCAAAGGGCTAAACTTATATGTTTAATTTTTATATGCAACACGTAAAAGGTTATAAAAATTCCAGGCTGATAAATTTTTTATTGACCCCTCTCACTTGGATTAGCGGCTTTATGATTGCAACATTAAACTTTTTGAGGGGGCATGGCTTATTAAAAACTGATAATACTCCGCTCCCGTTGATAAGTGTTGGAAATTTAACTTACGGCGGAACTAATAAAACTCCGTTCGTCGAAATGCTTTCTGAATATATGCTCTCAAAAAATATTAAAACCGGAATTGTTACGCGCGGTTATACTGGAAAAAGCCACGACGTTATTTTAATTCATAACGGTAAAGGTAACCGCGATTTAACAGGTGATGAACCGCTATTATTATCGCAAAGATTGCCCGATGTTCCCGTAGCTGTTGCTAAAAAAAGACTGGACGGAATTTTTGAGCTTCAAAAATCCGGTTGCGAAATTGTAATTGCTGATGACGCTTTTCAACATAAAAATTTAGCCCGCGATTTAGATATTGTTTTAATTGACGCGACTTGCCCGTTTGGTTCAGGTAAACTCATTCCGGCAGGGATATTACGTGAAAAAATTAGTGCGTTGTCCCGTGCAGGGATAGTAGTTTTGACAAAGACAGACCAGACTGATTTAAACACCGTCGAAAATTTAAGAAAGGTCATCGAAAAATATATCGCGCCCGAAAAAATTTTTACATCAATAATTTCGCATGACGGTTGGATTTTAAACGGCACTGACAAAATCCCTCAACCTAATACGCGCGTTTTTGCTTTCTCAGCTATAGGAAGCCCCGAAAGTTTTGTTAAATCGCTCGAAAAACAAGGGCTGATAATTTCAGGGATTAAAAATTTTACTGACCACCATAAATATAAATTGCACGACTTAGAAAATTTGTGCGTGCTTGCTGAAAAATCGAACGCTGAATTTATGGCTTGCACTGAAAAAGACTTGTTTAATCTTCCCGAAAAATGGAATATGAAAATCCCGCTAATCACTCCTAAAATTAGAACTGTTATTAAAAATCCTGAAGAATTTTTTAAAACTTTAACTCAAGCTTTACGCCCCAAAATTGTTATCGCGTCAAATGGTTTCGGAGAAGACGCAATCGGTGTTATTTTGGCTCAAAAATTACGTAAAAGATTGCCCGAAGCTAAAATTTTTGCGTTCCCGTTAGTTGGCAAGGGCGATGCTTATTTAAAATCAGGCTTTGAAATTAAATCCGCTCCCTCTGTTACACCGTCTGGAGGAGTTTTGAAATACAGTTTAAGAGATTTATTAGGCGATATGCGTGCAGGTCTATTAAAACATGTCAGCGCACAATTAAACGATTGGAAAAAAATAGCCAACGAAATTTTAACGCCGCTTTGTGTTGGAGATGTATATTTATTATTGCATACGCTTTGGGG
>CAJODZ010000071.1 GCA_905233645.1 uncultured Synergistales bacterium
CCTAATCTCGATCCGGACGCTCCAAAATCAAAAGGCGTAACGGATTACAAATCGCTTATCGATAAAAATCAGAAGCGGAATAAGGCTTTCATTACGTTCGTTGACAATCTTCAAAAAAAATTCGGCGGTCAAATCAAAATCAATAACGGACTCGGCAATGAAAAAGAAATAAAAAACGCAGCTGAAAAATATTACGACGGCGATTACTCAAGAGTTACTGACGTTTTGAGCGGTACACTGATTTTTGATAAATACTCGGATTTGCAGAACGCTATTGAAAAATTATCCGGCAGCATGGATTACAAAGACACGATCAAGGCCGTGCGAAATAATTTCAAAAACGGAGATGAAAACGGTTATCGTAACTACGTAGCAAGCATTATTTTGCCTCATGGAACTGTCGCAGAACTGAATTTAAAATACGCCGGCGTTGAAAATTTACATGACACATTCGGCAAACGCATTGAGAGATTCATTAGCAGAAACTGTGAAAATCAGAATATGCAGCCGGTAATCGAAAAGGTTCAAAATGCTAGCAAAAAACTTTATCACAGCGTCATGAACGGCTCATTTAATGAACTTGACAACGCCAGCATGGAACAAATCGAAAAAACTGCTAAAGAGCTTGGAAAAACAAAAGACCTTAACACCGCCGAATCTTTAGCCATGAATCTGGATTTGCTCACAAATTACGACCTAGCGCGCGCGAAAAATGCTCACTCGTATAAACCGTATTTTGATGAAAACGCAACGCCGGAGGAAAATTTGCAGAAGTCTAAACGCTCTGAATATCTCGAAATGGCTAAAAAACACGCGTCAATAAATTCAATCGAAGTCAAAAATAATGATGATTACTCTTTTATCAATCCTGAAACAGAGGAGCGTTACTCAAAGGCAAAATTAGGCGAAATTCCTAAAAATGTTTTTGTGAAAATCATGCACGGCGCTAAAGATGTTTTAAAGAATTTTTCGGATCCATATCCAAAATTGACGGTTGATAAAAATTTGCAAAAAGCTAAGTCTTTATTACAACAGCTCGGCAACGCAAAATCAGCAGCAGTCAATCGCGCGATGTACGGTATTACAAAAAATTTACAGGATTTGGACGTGCAGCAGCTGAATTTATTCGGACGCATGAGGCTTTTAAATGATTTAGTCTGGCGCGTGAATGATAAACCGGACGCTGAATTGCCTTTTGCATTTGATAAAAAATCGTTATTGCAGGAGCATGCGAGATTCTCAAAACTCGTTGACGGCGACCAAAAAGTGAAAAACGCGATCGCAGCTGAAGAAAATTCAATGGCCGAATTAACAAAGGAATTTATCAGCACGGCTAAAGAATTGAATTTAGATCTGTCAAATGTTTTCAGGAATCCGCATTATTATAGGCATTCTGTTTTGATGTTCGCTGATCACGATAATAAATCAAAGCACGGCAATTTGAAGTATAAAAATTATGATGTTTTTGAGAGTGAATTATCCAGCATTCAAAACCGTTCATACATGAAAAAATATAAAGGCTCTCAGCTTGATATTAACGCGAATTATGTTGAAGCGAATGGATCCGTACGTTCTCAAATGATGGCCGATTTAGAGACGATGAAGACGCTGATCGAGATCAAAAAACTTTATGATAAAGCGCCTGAATTAAGGAAAATGCTCAATAAATCAAGACAAGACAATATCAAGAACGACAAAGAAATTTACAATCAAGCAGAGAATCAAACGATCCTTGATTTGATACCTGAAGGCTATTCGATTTTTGACACGGGCGCAAGCGGTTTGATTCAGAGTGCCAACACAACCGTAGAAAATATTATCGCAACAGGCTTTGATCAAATTTCCGAATCATCAGGCATTGATTTTGGCTCGTTGTTGGAAGCGGCAGGCCAGACAGAAAGATTAAATCAAGCCATGATATTACCGCAGGCATTAACAGAAACTTTAAAGGACGTTGCTAAAACTTCACGGCGCGGAAAATTTGGAGATCTCGCAAAAAATATCACTACAATGTGGAAAAAATGGGCATTATTTTCACCGTTAAGATTTATAAAATATGAGCTTAGGAACATGACTGGCGATACAGACGCACTCATGGCCGGAAGGTTAAGCGCATTTAAATATACAAAACGTGCATTAACAGAGCTTAAAAATTACATGTACGGCGATCCGGAAAAAGCTAGCGAAGCCTTAAAAACTTATGCAACATTAGCCGGCGGAATTGAAATGAAACTGGCTCAGGTCGAAGAAGCTAACGTCACATCAAACGAAGCGCGCGCATATAATTCTCTTAAGGATAAAATAATCGGCACAACAGCAAACGGCCTAAGCAAATTAAAAAAATCTACGTGGGATAAATATTTCGAAGTCGTCACAAAGGCCGGCTCATATCGTGAACATCTTTTGAGATATGCCGCGTATCTGGATTTTCTGGACGAACTTAATAACAACGACGGCAAGCCAAAAGCTTTTACAGCATCAAATCCGGACGAAGTCATGGCTTTATCAACGAACGAAGAAAGAGCATACAGGCTGGCAAATGATTTGCTTGGAAATTATGACAACATCAGCCAGTCCGGAAGGTGGTTACGCGATTGTTTGATACCGTTTTATTCATGGTATGAAGCTAACGCAAAAAGATATTACTGGCTCGTTCGTAATGGCCTCAAAGGCGAGAACGCAAGCGGGTTTGTTAAAAATTTAGCCCTTGCAAAAGCGACAAAACTGCCATTTTATACGATCACAGCCGGCACAACTTTTGCGAAAATTGCAGCTTTTACAATGCTTGTACAAATGTTTAACCGTTTAGTATTTCCAGACGATGACGACAAATTAACACCTGATATCAAATATCGCCCGCATTTAACATTAGGAAGTATTGGCAACGAAGTAATTTATTTTGATCGCATTGGCTCATTACAGGATCTTGCGGACTGGATAGGGCTTGACAGCGCAGTGGAAGACGTTAAAAAGCTCAAACGCAATGAAATGACAATGACCGATTATATTTTAAAAATGCCGAAATCGTTCATAAGCAAGTTTGTGGGTTCTTTAAATCCAATGCTGAAAGTACCAACGGAAATGCTGACAGGCCGGACATTATATCCGGACGCGTTGAATCCAAGAACGATTAAAGAAATGGACGATTACATAGCCGGAACAATAGGACTCACAAGAGAATGGCGCGCACTCAATAACAAGCCAGGCGATAAATATTTTTCATTAGAGCGTTTATCAAATTTGTTTGTGTATAAAACTGACGTTGAAGAAAATTCGTATTTTCATATTCTTGATCGCGTGAGGCAATTTCAGGAGAGTGTGCTTGATAAAAAATTTGACGGATTTGCAACGACTGCACGCGGGAGAGCATTAAGAAATTTAAAAGCGTCAATCCGTTATCACGACAAGGCGAACATAAAACGCTACACACAGGAATATATCAAGGCCGGAGGCGATACAAAAAAGCTTGGTCAATCAATGAAGCGCATGCACCCATTAGGAAGCCTGACGAAGGACGAACAAGCAAAATTTTTAAAATGGCTCAGCAAAGAAGACCGCGTATATTTGCAGCGTGCGATAAGGTACTATAACAAGAATTTTAGCAGTTACACACAGAAATAAATTCAGGGTGGATAATCCTTTCACCCTGCTTAATCTTTATAAATAATTCTCAATAAAGGCTTTAAAGTCAAAATTCATTATTTCCAGAAATTCAACACCAGCGAAACAACCACCTGCACAGCT
>CAJODZ010000072.1 GCA_905233645.1 uncultured Synergistales bacterium
GGAACGAATTAGACGATGATAATAAAGTTGCGCTCTACGTCAGATATTACGCACCCGATTTTTCAAGTTACACAGACAGATTATTTAATAAATGCGAACAGCAGGGGGCTAATTCTTAAAATGCAGGAGTTCAAATTAAAATACGGCTGCAATCCAGACCAGCGCGAAGCAAAAATTTTTATGCGTGATAATTCAGAATTGCCGATTGAAATTTTAAACGGAAGGCCGGGCTATATAAATTTTTTAGACGCTTTAAACTCATGGCAATTAGTTCGTGAAGCAAAGTCTATGTTAAAAATTCCCGTCGCAACTTCTTTTAAACACGTTAGTCCAGCCGGAGCAGCGTTAGGAATTAAATTAACAGACGATGAGAAAAAAATTTTAAACGTAAATCCTGAGCTTGATATAAATAAATCTCTTACTGCCTGTGCTTATGCAAGAGCGCGCGGAACGGACAGACTGTCATCATTTGGTGATTGGATTGCTTTGAGTGATACCTGCGACGAAATAACAGCCGAATTTATTAAACACGAAGTTTCAGACGGAATTATTGCACCAGATTTTACGCCCCAAGCATTAGAGATTTTAAAATCAAAACGCAAAGGCTCTTACGCAATTATTAAAATCGACGCAAATTATCAGCCTCCGGAATTTGAAACGCGTGATATTTTCGGAATAACTTTTTCACAATCGCATAATAACAGCGTCGTCGTCGAAGATGAAAAATTTAATTCGCCCGTTACGAAAAATAAGAACATTCCTGAAAACGCAAAGCGCGATTTAATTTTGGCATTGATAACGCTTAAATATACTCAATCAAATTCAGTATGCTGCGTTAAAGACGGTGCAACTTTAGGCGTTGGAGCAGGGCAGCAATCGCGTTTACACTGTGTTAAATTGGCGTGCGAAAAAGCAGACTTAAGGACAATGCGCGCGCACCCAAGTGTTTTAAATTTAAAATTCAAACCCGAATTATCAAAACCCGAACGCGATAACGCAATAAATATATTTTTAACTGAAGATGTCAACGATTACGACTGGCGCGAATTTTTTGCAGAACAGCCCGAATTTATCTCACCTGAAGATAAGAAAGCATGGCTCACGCAAAATACAGGTGTTTCATTGGGGAGCGATGCATTTTTCCCATTTCCGGACAATATCGAACGTGCTAAAAAAAGCGGCGTGAAATTTATTGCACAACCCGGCGGCTCAATTCGTGATGATTTAGTAATTGCTGCGTGTGATAAATATGACATGGCCATGATTATGACTGGACACAGATTATTTCACCACTAAAATTTAAAATTTTAAACGGAGCGTATAACATGAAAATAATTTTGGTTGGCGGCGGCGGTCGTGAAGATACAATTTTAAAAGCCGTCATTAAAAATCCTGATATCGAAAAAATTTACAGCATTCCCGGCAACGCTGGCAGTGCTAATTTTAATCGGGTTGAGCGCGTAAATATTTCAGCTGAAGATATAAACAAGATTACGGATTTCGCTGTTGAGAATAATATAGACTTCGCGATTGTAGCACCTGATGACCCGTTAGCACTTGGCCTGGTTGATATGCTTGAGGCTAAAAATATAAAGTGCTTCGGGCCGAACAAATTAGCCGCTGAAGTTGAGAGCAGTAAAATTTTCGCTAAAAGCCTCATGAAAAAATATAATATCCCGACGGCTGATTATGAAATTTTTAATGATGTCGACAGCGCATTATCTTACGTTGCAAAATCTGATTATCCGTTAGTTATAAAAGCGGACGGGCTTGCAAAAGGCAAAGGCGTTGTCGTAGCAGAAAGTTTTAAACAAGCGCGTGAGGCTGTTTTAAATTGCCTTAAATCAAAAATTTTTGGACAATCCGGCGAAAAAATCGTAATCGAAAAATTTTTAACAGGCCATGAAGCAACTGTAATGGCTTTTACAGACGGCAAAGTCATAATCCCAATGATTTCGTCAATGGATCACAAACGCGCTCTCGACGGCAATAAAGGCTCAAACACCGGAGGCATGGGAGTAATTGCGCCAAATCCTTTTTATAATTCAGAACTTGAAAATTTCTGCATGAACAAAATATTTTTGCCAACGCTGAACGCTTTAAATTCAGAAGGCCGTAAATTCAAAGGTTGTTTATATTTTGGCTTAATGTTGCATGACGATAATACAGCGAGCGTTATCGAATACAATTCGCGTTTTGGAGACCCTGAAGCCGAAGCTGTTTTACCGTTATTAAAGACGGACTTATTTGAAATTATGCGTGCTGTTTCTGAAGAGAGATTGAGCGATATAAAAATCGAGTTCGAGCAAAAATATTCGTGCTGTGTAATTTTAGCGTCTGGCGGTTATCCAGGAAGATATTTAACGGGCAACGAGATAACTTTTGATGACGAAGCTTTATCAAAAATTCCGAACGTACAAATTTTTCACGCCGGAACGAAATTTGCTGACGGGAAATTTTTAACGAACGGCGGAAGAGTTTTAGCTGTCAACGCAGTAGCCGATGAACCAGAAACCGCGCGTTTAAATGCATACGAAGCTGTGAATAATATTAAATTTGACAATATGTTTTACCGGCATGATATAGGAACATCACATTTAAAAAAGTAATCACTTAAAATTTTGCGGCGCTCCCTTTTTTAAGGGGGCATTTTTTATTTTGAGGCTCTTAAAAAATTTAACACTTTGTTTTTTAAAAAATCTCTGAAAAATTTTACAGGCACGAAATTTTTAAAAGCTTTTTGTAGTTGTAAACGTAGTTGCAAAAATAATAGCTCTTGTGAAATTTTTGAAAGGAATTTTTTCAGCGGGATTGTCTTATAATTTGGTTTGATAAAATATATTTTAAAATCGCATTTTTTGCAATGAGGTGATTTGAAATGAATTACGAAAACAGAGTTAAAATTTCAGGTCTTGTGCATTTCACAGGCCGCAAAAAAGAGCAAAAATACTTTCCGTTTTCAGTTAGGCACGAAAATTTATGGACGGACGGAACAACGAGAAAAGATTTTTTAGACGTAAGAGCATTTAAACAAGATTTACAGGAAAAATTAAAAGACTTAGACGAAAATTCGCCCGTTGAAATTTCAGGTGTTTTACGTTCATCAAAGGGCAGCGGTGAATTATATTTGGACGCGGAAGAAATTAACACTCCCGAAAATTTAAGCACGCTTGAAAATCAAGTTAATTTATCAGGAATTTTTCACGTTATCAAAGCTCAGAACGAAGGCATAACCGGAACAGGAAAATATATACGTTTTGCGGTCAGGCAGGATTTAGAGACTGGACGGGATTTTTTAACGGTGCGTGTTTATGATGATGAGCTGAAAAAAACTCTCGACACCAAAAATGACGGCGATACTGTTGAAGTTGAAGGGACATTACGTTCATCAAAAGGCAGTGGAGTTAATTACGTAAGGTGCACAGCTTTAAAATAATTTATCATTAACTAGCAAGAAGACTCCCACTTCTTCAAGTGGGAGATGAATTGCCTGTATGGTATAACGCCGCGCAGTTTTTCAAATGTTGCCCGTAAGGTAACAGTACCTATGGAGCGTAGGGAAGGGTTAGCCTCATAAAAAACCCATAGCCTCGGAAACTGATTCCTGTAAAAC
>CAJODZ010000073.1 GCA_905233645.1 uncultured Synergistales bacterium
CTGATTTTGGTAATCCTGATATCTTGCGTGAAAATGTGGAGTGTTATGTTCTTTTTTACCAACAAACATGCTTATAATAATTCCGAAAAACATTGAAATTGTAAGCATAAATTTCGCTCCTTGAATTTTTTATCAGTATTTAAACATCACACCGACTACCGCAGAAAAAGCTATCCAAATTACAGGGTGCAAATCTTTCGTCTTTTTAATCGCATGCGTGAAAATTAACAAAATCACAGCTAAAACCGCAGCTTTTAAATTTAATCCGTTTGAAAAATTTCCGGCGAAAAAAGTTACTCGCGCAACGACAAGACCTGCCGCAGTTATTAGAGCAACACTGGCCGGCCTCAAACCATAAAACGCGCCGTTGACGAATTTATTATTTTTAAAAGCATTCAAGAACGCATATATAATCAAAATTACGATTATGCTCGGTGTGATTAGGCCAAGCGTCGCAATAATTCCACCTAAATAACCCGATGTTAAATAGCCTGAATACGTCGCCATGTTAATTCCGATTGCGCCTGGTGTCGATTCTGAAATTGCTATCATGTCGGCTAATTGTTCATGTGTAAACCAGCCTGTTTTGTCGGAAATGTTATATAAAAACGGTAAAGTTGCCATGCCGCCGCCGATTGCAAATAATCCCGTTTTGAAAAATTCCCAAAATAATTTTAAGTAAATCATTTAATTCGCACCGGCCTTCAATTTTAAAATTATTCCAGCAATCGCAGCTATGACTATAAAAATTATTGGCGAAACATCTAAAAATACCGCTCCAGCTAAAATTAAAATATAAATAATTAAAGTCTTGTAATCTATGACGGCATTTTTAAAAAGTTTTAAGACAGCGTTAAAAATTAAAATGCTCACGCAAACTCTTATTCCGGCAAACGCATTTTTAACCCATTCAAGCGATGAATAAATTTGAATTACTCCGGCCAATAACGAAATTATTATTAAAGACGGGAAAACTACGGCCAACGTTGCAACCACACCGCCGATTTTTCCAGCCGTCTTACGTCCAATAAACGTCGCAACGTTCACAGCAATAATTCCGGGTGTGCATTGGCCTATAGCGTAATAATCTGTTAGTTCGGCTTCAGTTGCCCAATGTTTTTTATTGACGATTTCAGCAAGCAAAATCATCAACATCGCATAACCTCCGCCGAATGTTACAGAGCCGATTTTTGCAAAAGTTATGAATAAATCAGCAAGCAGTTTAATTTTAGACATCAATATTTTTAGCCTCGTGAGCGTTTGCAATTATAAATTCACGACGCGGCTCAACCTTTTCACCCATGAGAATATCAAAATATTCATCGGCTAAGAAGTTATCATCAAGCTCAATCTTTTTTAATATTCTGTTTTCAGGCGACATTGTTGTCTCCCATAATTGCTCCGGGTTCATTTCGCCAAGACCTTTATAACGCTGAATGTTAATTTTTGACGGGTCGGCAGCATTATCAACAATCGTACGTAATTCTTTGTCGGTGTAACAATAATTTACGGTTTTGCCCGATTGAACACGATATAAAGGCGGTTGAGCTAAATACAAATATCCGCTCGATAATAATTCGGGCATGTGTCTATAAAAGAACGTTAATAAAAGTGTACTGATATGCGCTCCGTCAACATCAGCATCGGTCATGATAATAATTTTATGGTAACGTAATTTCGTAGCGTCAAAATCTTCACCAATTCCGCAGCCTAAAGCCGTAATAATTGTTTGGATTTCGCGGTTTGATAACATTTTGTCCATGCGCGCTTTTTCGACGTTAAGAATTTTTCCGCGTAACGGCAAAATTGCTTGGAATGAACGGTCGCGCCCCTGTTTTGCTGAACCGCCCGCGCTATCTCCCTCGACAATATATAACTCTGTGCGTTCGGGCGTTCTCGATGAGCAGTCGGCTAATTTTCCAGGTAAATTCATTCCCGACATTGCGCCTTTACGAACTAATTCACGTGCTTTTTTAGCGGCTTCTCTTGCTCGTCTTGCTCTGATTGCTTTTTCAGCAATGGGTCTCACAAGGTCAGGATTGTCCTCAAAGACTGCTAATAATCCCTCATAAACAAATGAATCCACTGCTCCGCGAACTTCGCTGTTGCCTAAACGGGTTTTTGTCTGGCCTTCAAACTGCGGTTCGCTTAATTTAACGGACAGGACGCAAGTTAAACCCTCTTTCAAATCTTCACCGGTTAAATTCTCTTCTTTATCGCGTAAAATTTTTCCAGAGCGTGCGGCCTCGTTGACCACTCTTGTTAAAGCTGTTCTAAATCCAACTAAATGAGTTCCGCCCTCAGCCGTATGGATTAAATTTGCGTATGAATATGTGTGCTCTTGATAGCTGTCGTTATATTCTAAACCTACGTCTATAGCAATGTTATCGCGCGTGCCTGAAAGGATTATCGGTTTTTCAAACAATGCTGTACGGTCGCGGTCAATATATTTTACAAATGCTTCAATTCCGCCTTTGAAATAATATTCGCGGCTTTCGCCTGTACGTTCGTCGCTGATAAAAATTTTCAAGCCCGGATTTAAAAACGCTAATTCTTTCAAACGGCCTTTTAAAATTTCTAATGAGTGGTGAACGTCTTCAAATATTTCTGCGTCGGGCTTGTATGTAATTTTTGTACCTTGCCAATTAACATTAACGCCGTCGCTCAAATCAGTAACAGGAACTCCGCGCGAAAACTTTTGTGTACGTTCAATGCCGCCGCGTGCGATAGAGATTTCTAACCATTCTGATAAAGCGTTTACGACCGATACACCAACACCATGCAAACCGCCAGATACTTTATAAGCACCGTCGCCAAATTTACCGCCTGCGTGCAAAATTGTTAAAACAACTTCGCTCGTTGGTCTGCCGTTATAAGGGTGAGGGTCTGTAGGTATTCCGCGTCCGTTATCTTGAACAGTAATGCTCTCGTCGGTGTGAATAATAATTTTTATCTCACTGCAAAAACCAGCCATAGCTTCATCTATCGAGTTATCAACAACTTCGTAAACTAAATGATGAAGTCCGCGCGCTCCAGTATCACCGATATACATGCCTGGACGTTTTCTAACAGCCTCTAAGCCTTCCAAAACTTTAATGCTGCCTGCACCGTAATCGTTTATATTATTTTCTGGTGTCATGAAAAAAGCAAAACTCCTTTTAAAAATTTTTAGATTTTAGATTTTGATTTACCGGCGAATTATAACAAAACGTTTTTTTATGGCTTTCAAATTCCTGATAGCGTGTTTAAAAATTTTAGTACGTATGTGCATTTTAAAAAGTGTTTAAAAAATTGCGTTGACGTTTTTAAAATTAAAGCTCTAAAAAAATCGACACATTGTTTTTTAAAATATTTTCATAAAATTTTACGGCTGTTAAATTTTTAAAGGCTTTTTGTAGTTGTAAACGTAGTTGCAAAAAATAATAGTCCCCTTTTTTGAAAGAGAACTATTAAAAATTTTGATTATTTTAACACGAAAAGTAATTTTAAAATTTAATCGCGTATAAAAATTGCTTGACGTACTCCCCACGACTAAAGTCGGGGGATTCTGGTATCAACGAACCTTGCACCCTTGCGAGTGTCTTACAGATTCTCCTCCGAATGGTCGACGC
>CAJODZ010000074.1 GCA_905233645.1 uncultured Synergistales bacterium
TTTTCTTCACCCCTAATAAGAATAATAACTAATCAGAGCGTTTTTTTTAAGCTCCATACGGTTTTATAAATAGTTCCATTTGGTTTTATTTTCTGCTTGACAATGTAAAAAAACATGGTATTATTTCACTCACAACGGAGCGAAAACAAACCAAAAAGTTTTAAAAGCTCTAATATAAAAATTTAAAAAGGGGTTTTTTATGAACGTAAATAATTTTAGTCAAAGATTAAAAACATTACGAAAAAAAGCAGGATTAACTCAGGAAAAACTCGCTGAACTTACTAATGTTCACGAAATCACTGTACGTAGATGGGAATCTGAAGAACGACAGCCCCGCATGGACGAAATTAAGAAGCTCGCTAACGCTCTTAACGTTACGGAAGACGAACTGCTGAACGGCAATGAAAAAAATAATCAGTGGATTTTACAAATTTTTACTGCGGACAAATTTAAGGAGGCGATCGACTTGTCAGCTAAAAAAATGAATTGCGTTTCGCAAATGACTATTACTCCAGACGGCGCAGGATTGTTATTAACCGGAAATTGGGACATTTGGGGCGACCAAAAACAGTTTAAAAATTTGGTGAAACAGTTGGAAAAAGCACGGGACATCGTTTTACAAAACGGTAAAGCTCTCGGAAGCATTAAAGATTAATGAAAGGAGATTTTTTTAGTATGCAAAATAATTTGCAAGTTTTCGATTACAACGGCGCTGAAATTAGAACGGTCATTATTGAAGGGGAACCGTGGTTCGTGGCTAAAGATGTCTGCAATGTGCTGGGGATTCAAAATATTAGACAAAACATAGCCACACTTGATGACGATGAAAAGGACCGGCAAAGTTTGCCCACCCCTGGCGGAATGCAGGATATGACTGTTATTTCGGAGTCCGGGTTGTATCAGTTAATTTTAAGAAGCAACAAACCAGAAGCTAAAGCGTTCAGCAAATGGGTCCGCTCCGAAGTCCTACCCTCAATTCGAAAACACGGCGTGTATATGACCCCAGAAGCTATTGAGAAAACTTTGTTTAATCCAGACTTCATTATTAATCTGGCTACAGAATTAAAAACTGAACGAAATAAACGTATTGAACTCGAAAAACAAGCCGAAATTAACGCCCCTAAAGTCTTGTTCGCTGATTCCGTCGCTGCTAGCGAATCTACTTGCTTAATACGCGAATTGGCAAAAATGATACATCAAAACGGAGTCGACATCGGAGAAAAAAGGTTATTCGCCTGGCTCAGAGAAAATGATTTTTTAATCAAATCACGCACTCAAGATTTCAATATGCCTACTCAAAAGGCTAGAAATTTGGGGCTCATGATCATTAAAGAAACAGTCATCTCTAACTCAGGCGGGAAACCAATCCTCGTCCGTACTCCAAAAATTACGGGTAAAGGACAGGAGTATTTTATCAACCTCTTCTTGAAAAATAAAGGGGAAGAACAATGCCAATTAACGATATTTTAGAAAATATTCGCGATTCCTTTTATAACGCTTTAGAGGACATCTCGGACTCCGATTCATTTATTCACCAACTTACAAAAGCTGGCGACCTAGATGAAGACAATGATGAGGTCAAATCTCTCATTAATGATATTGAGGGCGTTTGTTACCTCTTAAGAAAAAACGGTTTTATTAATTAAGGCCGAAACGGGGGTTCCCACCCCGTCCAGGAGTTACGCTCCTGCTGATGAGGCCATTTTACTACTCAACAGGTTTCTTGACAAATACACACCGCCCTTCTATGCGCTCTAGTATTCAGGGCAGGAGTCAATGGTAGCAATTCGCCTGAAATGATGCCCTGTTGCTCGGATTAACAGAGGGACTCTACGCATTCGCTGCGCTCATCCAATTTACCGAAATTTTTTTATAAGGAAGGTTATTTTTAATGCTTAACAACTTAACTCAAGATGATAAGGACGCTTTATTTTTGTGTATCACAGTCAGCTTTTTGGTCGGGTTTTTTAATTTTAATCTCATTTTGTGGGTGTTCTAAATGATTAATATTCTTAAAGAAGCTCATAAACGCGGGTACACTTTGGCAGAAGTCGCCGAAGAAACAGGATACTCTAAAATCCACATTCAGGGAATGGGAAAACACTGGCAAGGAAGTATTTATTTTTGGGAAGATATTTATTCCTTTTTCGGCCTGAAATTACCTTTGAAAGACGTTTTCAAATTGAGATTCTTCAAAAAAAACAGATTACGGCAAGTAATGTACGCAAAAAAATTATCCGTTGAACAAATCTCACAATTGTCAGGATTTGCTGCTACTACCGTTAGAAAAGTTTTGAGAGGAGATAGAGTCGGCCGTATCACAAAACAAAAAATAGAGGAGGTCATTCTCAATGCTTAACCAAAAATCTAAGGATCTTTATAACCAATGGTGGAATTTTAAAGAAGATTTAGACGACGCTCTGTACGTCGTCTGGAAATTAATCCAAAATAAGCCCGACAACTGGAATTTTGTCTCTAACTCTTATAACTTCGACGCTCTGGAAAATTTTTTTGATACGCTGGATCAATTCAACGACATTGCTCTAAAACAAATTGAGCTGCTTGAATACATCTCTAACGGCGATGCTGACAGAAAAAATTACTGCCCAGCTCCACAGCCCGTTTACGTCGGCTTCGATCCAGCTATTCACAAAACACGCGTCTTCGATTTGTCCGAATTTACGGACGAAGTCGCTTTTTAAAACAAATGTTAGGAGGGTATTTTACACCATGTACGAAGAAAATTCGCTCAAAAACGCCGTGTATTTCGGCATTGAAGATGAAATTAAACCAGCTCAACAACTCATTTACACCGCTGAGATGGCTCTAGAAAATATCGCTGACATCCTCAAAAAAATAGATAATGGACAGACGGGGCTACTCATTAGCAAAATTAAAGCCGTCCAAACATGCATTTACACCGCTTATTTTAAATTAGATGAATTTATCGAAGACCCGTTTTGCAATGAATGATTTTTGCACGGCAGGGGTGGTTATCACAGGGGGCTCTTTTACCCCCTTTTTTATGCGCAATTTCCGTTTTAGGTTCAATAAAGATTATTGCTCGGCTCATAGAGCGTCTTTACTTGAAAAAATCATTTTTCTTTTTACTTTTAAGGAGGTTATTTTATTATGGGGTTTAGAAAAGCTCAAAGAACTAAAGCTAAATTAAGATTAGCTATCACTGGACCAGCCGGTTCAGGCAAAACTTACAGCGCTTTATTATTGGCGTTCGGCATCGGCGGGAAAATCGCTCTTATCGACACTGAAAACGGTTCGGGCGACCTTTACGCTAATTTAGGCGATTACGATATTTGCAACTTAAACGCACCTTACACCGTCGAAAAATATTTGAACGCCATTCACGAAGCCGAAAATGAAGGGTATGATGTCATCATTATTGACAGCCTCTCTCATGCTTGGAACGGCGAAGGCGGGCTCCTCGACAGACAAAGCAGATTAGCTGAAACCTCAAGAGCTAACAGTTATACAGCTTGGAGACAGATCACTCCGTTATATAACAAATTAATTAACGCCATGCTCACGTCGCCGGTTCACATAATCGCTACTATGAGATCAAAAACCGAATATATTCAG
>CAJODZ010000075.1 GCA_905233645.1 uncultured Synergistales bacterium
TGCGGTGCTTCAGGGCGTGGCTGTGGACGTGGTTCAGGCTCTCTCGGTGCTTCCATATGCGGCGGCGGTGGGGGCGGATTATCGTTGTCGCTGTGCCTGAAGTAAACTTCAAGGTCATCAAGAACTACTTTTGCTCCGACCTCAGTATCTGCACTCGCAAAATTTACACCGTAAATAACAGTTACTGCTGTTGCTAAAAATAAAGCTGTTCTAATTTTTTTCGATAACTTCATTTAAATTCTGCCTCCTTTGTTTTCAACGCTGATAGAATAACAGGAAAATATGAATTAAACATGAAGTAAAAACGTATTTTTCTTGAAAAGGAAGTGTATTTTTTATGAGGATTTTAATCGTAGAGGACGAACCTTCAATCTCGGAAGTCGTTGCAGCCTATGTTAAACGCGAAGGTTATGAGCCGGTTTGCTGTGCAGACGGTGAGAGCGCATTAAAAATTTTTGAGGACGAGAATAATTTCAGCTTAATAATTTTAGATTTGATGTTACCTAAAATCAGCGGCGAAGATGTTTGCAGAAGAATACGACAAACTTCGCAAGTGCCAATAATTATTTTAACGGCTAAAAGTTCTGAAAGCGACGTTGTTTCGGGATTAGATACCGGCGCAAATGATTACGTCTCAAAACCTTTCAGCCCTCGTGTTTTAATGGCAAGAATACGCGCGCAGTTAAGACCGTCTGAAAATCGCAAAGGCAATAAAATTACATGCGCTGATGGAAGAATTGAAATAGACCCCGAACTCGTAGAAATTCGTAAAGACGGCGTTGCAATTCCTGTTACAAAAAGCGAATTTTTAATTTTTTCAACGCTGGCTTCTAAACCTGTCCGTACTTGGTCGCGTGAAGAGATTATCAGAAATGCCTTGGGTGATGATTATGACGGCTTTGACAGAACGATTGACACTTACATAAAAAATTTACGCAAAAAACTTTCTGAGCCTGGCCACGAAAACGGCTGGATAAAAACTGTTTACGGCTTCGGTTATAGATTTGAAGGCTAAAAATTTAATCATGAAATCTTTACGCGGACATTTTTTATTGCTGTATGTTTTATTAGCTGTGTTGTGCGGCGTAGTCGTTCCGGCGTTGTGCGTTAAATTAAGTGTCGGCGCATTCAGAAATTATTTAATTCAAAGACGTAACGAAGATTTTGAAAGCCTTGCTAATTCGCTTGACGCTGTTTATAACGAAGAACATATTTGGACGAGACGGCGCGTTATGGACGTTTTAAGACCTGCTCCGCAATGGGGTGGTATGAAAATCAAATTGCTTGACTTGAACAATAACGAGATTTATACGCTCCAAACCGGCCAGCCCAATGAACACCGCCATAATAATAGACGTAATCAACAGCAAAATAATAACGTAAATAATATTTCGCAAAATAATTCTCAATCTCAAGTCGAAAAATTTAACATAGTTTTTGAACACGGCAAATTGGAAATTGAACACAAAATCCCGCCCATGCGTTTTGAAGATTCTTTTATAAATTATTTAACGCGCTATATCCTGGCTGGAGCTGTAATCATGATAATCACGGCGTGTGCTGTTGGATATTTTGTCGCCGTACGTTTAAGCAAACCCGTTATAAAAGCGATTGAACATACTAAAAAAATTAGTCGCGGCGATTATGAAAGTGTCAATGATTTTCAGAACGTCGGCATAAAAGAATTAGACACCCTTTCAAAATGCGTTGCTGATTTAGGGCGGTCGTTAGCTGGTCAGGAAAAATTAAGACAGCGTTTGATGACGGACATAGCTCACGAATTGCGGACACCTTTAACAGTTACACGAACTCAAATCGAAGCGATAGCGGACGGAATTTTAGAGCCAACACCTGAAAGATTAAATTTATGTGTCAACGAGATGGAGCGCTTAGGAAATTTAATCGAGGACGTTGAAGCGTTGTCAAGGCTGGAAGGCGATAATTTAAAAATCCGTGCTGAAAAAATCGACGTTGAAAAATTTTTAAACACTATCGCTGAAGCTTTTGAACCTCTTTTTAAAAACGCCGGTATAAATTTCAAATGCGAGGCCGCGAAAAATTTTTATGATATCGACGCTGATAGATTTAGACACGCAATAGATAATTTATTATCAAACGCTTTAAGATACACGGACAGCGGCGGCCAAGTGATTTTAAAAAGTTACGCTGATAAAAATAATTTAATTATTCAAGTTCAGGACACAGGGATAGGAATTTCTGAACAAGATTTGCCGAATATTTTTGAACGCTTTTACAGGACAGATACATCAAGAGCAAGAGTAACAGGCGGGCGCGGAGTAGGTCTTTCAATCGTAAAAGCAACAGTCGAAGCTCACGGCGGCAAAATCTCGGTTACAAGCACTCAAGGCGAAGGAAGTTGTTTTACAATTACACTACCTATTTAAAATTTTGGAGGTTAAATTAAAAATATGTTAGATGATTTGTTAATTTATAACGTTGACGAAATTTATGACCCTGTAAATTTGCGCGCGATTATCGAATATTGCTTAAAAAATAATATTGCTTACGGAAATTTATGGCACAATTATTTAACGCATTTGATTTTGAACAACGAGAATTATTTTACGTTAGCATGTGAAAGGAATAATCCGCCCCAAAATTCATTAACTGAACTTGCCAAACGCGACATCAGATATTTTTTAGAATTATACGAACTCGAAAAGCCGGACGAATATAATTTAAATCTTTCTGAAAACGATAAAGCTAATCCGATTTACGAAATTGCTAAAAAAATCGTTGACGCTGAGAAAAATTTAGACGCTGTCTTTGATTTAATAACAAGTTTTTATAAAACGCACGGCGTAGGAATTTTCGCACTTAACAAAGCTTTCAGACTTGGCCATAAAAATAATTTAGAGGTCGTGTCAGGCGCAGGCGATATGACGTTAGATGACATTTTAGGTTACAAAGAACAGAAGCGCGAACTAATTTTTAACACCGAAGCTTTTATATCAGGCAAACCGGCGAACAACGTTTTACTATACGGCGACGGCGGAACAGGTAAATCAAGCAGCGTAAAAGCTCTTTTAAACGATTACTTTGAACGCGGCTTAAGGGTCATCGAAATTTACAAGCACCAATTCATAAAAATCCCGCGTCTTGTAAATCAATTAAGAGGCCGCAATTATTATTTCATAATTTTTATTGACGATTTATCATTTGAAGAGAATGAGAGCGATTACAAATACTTGAAAGCTATTATCGAGGGCGGTATCGAAACGAGGCCAGGCAATATTTTAATTTACGCAACTTCAAACCGCAGACACTTAGTCCGTGAATTATGGCGCGACCGTGATGATATGGAACATTCGGGAGACGTTCACCGCTCGGACACGTTGGAAGAAAAATTATCGTTGTCTTCAAGATTTGGCGTAGCGATAAATTTCTCAAGCCCCGACAGGAATTTATATCACGAAATTGTAATTGAGCTTGCTAAAAAATCCGGCCTTGAATTTAACGAACAAGAATTATTAAAGAACGCTGATGCGTGGGAAATTCGACACGGCGGAAAAACAGGCAGGGCTGCTCGTCAATTTGTTGATTATTTATTA
>CAJODZ010000076.1 GCA_905233645.1 uncultured Synergistales bacterium
AATTTTAAGCAGAAATCCTTTAAGCGGCGTTTTGGCAGGTATGTTTTTAACAATTTTAGTTCAGTCAAGCGCAGCGACAATCGGTTTAACAATGGCATTAGCTTTACAGGGTGCAATCGATTTAGACGGGGCTATACCGATAATTTTAGGCGATAATTTAGGCACAACTTTAACAGCTGTACTCGTTTCATTAGGCGCAAGCCGTCCGGCAAAACAAGCAGCAGCAGCTCACGTGTTATTTAATTTAATCGGCACGGTAATATTTTTATTATTCTTCCCGATTTATAAAGACCTTGTTGTACACAGCGCCTCAGATTTAGGAAGACAAATCGCTAACGCTCATACCATTTTTAACGTGATCAATACAATAATATTTTTCCCGTTCGTGAAATTATTAGCCAAATTTATCGAAAAGATTATCCCTTTAAAACCGGAAGATGTTTCAGAAGGAGCATTGTATTTAAATCCGCACTTAATTTCAGTCTCAAGAGCATCAGCCGTTGAAGCAGTCAAAGACGAAATCGCACACATGGGTTTAATAATTTCAAATATGCTTGATACCGTTCATGAGGCATTTTTCAGCCCCGAACGCGATAAACAGGAAGAACGTAATAAAAAATTCGCTACGCTCGAACAAAGTATTAACTCAATCACTCAGGAAATTTCAGCGTATGCTTCGGAAATTTGGCAAAAAGGAATTAGCGCAGATTTATCGACTGTTTTAGGCTGTTACGTAAACGCTTCGCTTGACATCGAAAGAATTGGTGACCATGCTGAAAACTTAATTGAACGTTCCAACACGATTGATAATTCTTTATCAGATGAGGCCGTCGGAGAATTAAAAGACATGTACGAAACGGCGGCAAAATCTGTTTTAATTTCTATAAGGTCGCTTGAAGATGAAAACGCTGAAGAAGCCCGTAACGTTGTCAAAGATTTAGAGACTAAAATCGACGCGCAGGAAAAATTTTACAGGCAAAAACACATCGAAAGGCTTAATCGTGGTGAGTGTGACCCGGAGCGCGGAGTAAATTTCATAACACTTTTAGGCGACTTAGAACGTATCGGCGACCATAGCAATAATATAGCCGGTTACACGTTGGATATTTTAGCGATTAAATAAAAAATTGATTAAAAAATTTTCGAGGCTGGCATTATTTTTAATGCTGGCTTTTATTTTTATAACGGGTGTTGTAATTTGGGCTTGGCGTTCAGTTGAGATTGACATTGACGAAATAATTTATATAAACGGCTCTCAAGCTTTTTATGACGTAAATCAAAAATTATTTCACGTTAAATTATCTCCAGCGTCCGAATGGCAAATTCCGGTTAAATTAAATCAAATGGGTAAATGGCTTCCGTTAGTTGCTGTAGGAGCTGAAGACGGGAGATTTTATGAACATTGCGGAGTAGATTTTTTAGCGTTAATGCGTGCGGCTGTGAATGATATTTTGCCCGGCCATGTCTATTCAGGAGCGTCGACTATAACAAGTCAAGTAATTCGTTTAGCAATTTCTGAACGTCAACATAAAAAGCGCAATATTTTCACGAAAATTTTTGAATTTATCGCGGCGATGAAACTTGAAAAAGAATTAAGCAAGCAAAAAATTTTGGAGTGTTATTTGAATTTAGCTCCGTTCGGAGGAAATATCAGGGGTGTGGAGGCCGCGTCGTTGATTTACTTTGGTAAACCTGCTGAAAAAATTTCAAGAGGTGAAGCGTGCTTGTTAATTGGAATGTTAAAAGCTCCCAGCAATTACAGGCCGGACACAAAACCAATACAAGCAAGAAAACGCCGAAATTTAATAATAAATTTAATGCTTGAGAAAAAAATTTTTACCCCTGATGATACAAGACGCGCATTACTTGAAGATTTACCGCGCAAAAAATTCATAATGCCCTCAAGAGCCTGGCACTTTGCAGAAATGGTTTTAAATGCAAATCCCGACGAGCGCGAAAAAATTTTTAACACGTCTTTGAATTTAGAAACGCAGACTAAATTAGAGGCCGTTTTAAAACAATCATTAAACGAAGTTCCGGAATATATAACTTTTGCGGCTGGCATTGTTGAAAATAAAACAGCGTCTTTAATCGCGTGGGTCGGTAATTCGAGATTTGGTTTAAATAATAAATCTTCTTGGGTAGATTGCGGAAGGTCTTTGCGTTCACCTGGCTCGACTTTGAAACCTTTTGCATATTTAACGGCGATTGAACAAGGTTTATTAACTCCGGCGACGCTTTTAGCAGACACTTCAACCGCATTTTCAGGCCGCGCACCCAGAAATTTTGATTTGCAATATCACGGAGCTGTTACTGCACGGGTAGCGTTAGCTCAATCATTGAACGCTCCAGCCGTAAGAGTTTTACGCATGGCCGGCAATGAACGTGTTTTAAGCATGTTGCGGTCGTTTGGATTTAGACATTTAAAACAGCCTTCAAATTTTTACGGGGACGCTTTAATTTTGGGCGGCTGTGAAGTTACGTTACTTGAAGAGCTTGAAGCTTACTGTACGTTAGCAAATTTAGGATTACGCAGGCCGTTAAATTTATTAGCTCAACAAAATTTTTACGACCAATTTTATGAGCGCGTCGCTGAACCTGAAAGCTGCTGGTTAATAAATGACATTTTAAATTACAGAGGCGGATTAACACTTTTTGCACGCGGCACTCACGGTTTTAAATGGCAAATTGCTTTAAAAACAGGGACTTCACATGGTTTACGCGATGCGTGGTGTGCTGTTTACAATCCTGAATACACAGTTGTCGTTTGGGCTGGAAATCCGGAGGGCAAATCATGGGACAATTTAATTGGTGCGCAAGTCTCAGCTCCGGCGGCGATAAAAATTTTACGTTCAATCTCAAACGGTGCTGGCTGGTTTCAAAAACCTGAAGGCGTTATTTTGCGTAAAGTCTGTTCAATTTCTGGCCGTCCTCCTGTTGCGTTATGTCCAGCCGTTAAAAATGATTACGCGATTAAAAATATAACCCGTTCAATTCCGTGTAATATGCATGTTAAAAAATCCGGCGGTGTAATTTTAAAAATGCCTGCTGAATTTAAAGCCGGAAAATCAGATTTAGAAATTATTTCGCCCGTCCCGAACGCAGAATATTTTATTGCTCCGTTTGATATAAATCACAAAATCCCGTTTAAGGCTGAAGGCGCGGTTAATAAAATTTGGTGGTACTTAGACGGGAAATATATAGGCGCGTCGAATGCGGACAAAACATTTTTTTACAACGTGCCAGACGGTGAACATACAATCGGCGTTTTAGACAGTGAAGGCCGCAGCGCAGTATCAACCGTAAAAGTCTCAACACCGGCGAAAAAGATTGAACACGAATTATTATTTTGAAATTAAAAAAGCTCCGCCCAATTCAAGGACAGAGCTAAAATTTTTATTTGATTAAAAAGTTACGCTGATTTTTTTGACGTACTCCCCACGACTAAAGTCGGGGGATTCTGGTATCAACGAACCTTGCACCCTTGCGAGTGTCTTACAGATTCTCCTCCGAATGGT
>CAJODZ010000077.1 GCA_905233645.1 uncultured Synergistales bacterium
TGCCTATCAGCTCAACTCAACAGGACACGGCTTTACGAATTTTCACAACCGTCAATGATAGAGGCAAACCGCTTTCAGACTCTGACATTTTTAAATCGCAGTTTTATAAAGCTTATGCTAACGATGGCGAAAAAGATTGGTTTATAAATAAGTGGAGTGCGCTTGAAGCTTGTTGCAATAAAATTTTTGGAAACGTTCGAGGCTTACCCACTGATGAAATATTTTTAAGATACATGTATTACGAACGCGCCAAAGATGATAAAAAAAATAAGAGTACAACTGTTGAAGGCTTGAGAAAGTTTTATGAGAGCGGCAGTTACAGATTATTTAACAAACAAAATTACAGAAAAACTTTTGAAAATATTTTATCGTTATTAAAATTTTGGGAAGATGTTTTAAATCAAAATGACGAAAGATTTAGCGACCGCGTTTTAAAAAGATTGTTCGTGCTTTATTACGCGCCAAATAGTATGTGGACGTATCTTGTATCTGTGTATTTTTTACAAAGACGCGAAGCGAATGATTTATTGAATGACTATGAATTTTACAGCTTTTTGACAAAAATAACGGCGTTTTTCTTGGCATCGCATTTTGTTGTGCAATCGCTTTCATCGCTGAGGAAACCCGTTTTTGACGCAATGCGCGAAATCATAAAAAACGAAGCTTTAAATTTCGGCGGTTATAAAATTCAAAAACCTGAACTCATAACAAAACTCGATTTTTTCCAGTTCACCAATCAAAAAGCTATAACTAAATCATTATTATCGTGGTGGTTATATCAAGACGACAGGCAAGAACTTTTTTCCTTGACAACGCCTCTCGATATTGAACATATTTTTTCGCAAAACCGCCCCATAAAATACGATGATTTACGCGAAATTATTGGTAACAAAGCTCTGCTTGAGAAAAAAATAAATATTCGCGCCTCAGATTATAAATTCGTCGACAAGAAAAAATATTACAACGGTTACGCAACTCCAGCCGGAAAATTAAAAGACGGTACTAAAAATATTGAGTTAAGGGACATGGCCGCGCAACTAAATGATTTTACCGAAGCAAATATAAAACAACGCAACGATAAAATCTTAAAAGATTTTGAAAAATTTATCAGCGAAAATGATTTATTAAAAAATTAGGGTGATTTCAAAAATGCATGACGCAATAATAATTGATCCGCTTGCAAAAATTTTAGGCGCATGGTCATATTCGGTAGGTTGGAAAGCTGTTTTATTTAGAATTTTTTTGAGCGTCTTACTTGCCGGAATAATAGGTTGTGAACGTTCAAGTAAGAGGCATTCGGCAGGGTTAAGGACGTTTATTTTAATTTCGCTTGCTTCAGCAGTAACGGCCATGATTGACATAAGCATAAATAATAATTTTTCGATGATATCTGCTGCTGCCGTTGTATCAGTTGCGATGATTAGCGGTAATTCAATTTTATTCAGTTCTAAATCGCAAATCAAAGGTTTAACGACTTCGGCTGGTTTATGGGCTTGCGGTATAGTTGGTTTAACGGCTGGCGCAGGCTTATACACGATAACTTTGATTTCATTTTTGGCGTTGCTATTCTGTTTATCATTGTTGCCGTATATCGAAACGCTTTTAAAAGACCGCTCTAATCATTTTGAGATACATTTAGAATTAAAAAGCAGCGAGAGCTTACAGGATTTTGTAACGACGCTTAGAAAACTTGATTTAAAAATTGATGACATAGAATTAAATCCGGCGTATGTAAATTCGGGCTTGAGTGTCTATTCTGTATCAATTACGATAAACGAGAGCGATTTTAAAAAATATAAAAATCACAGAGATATTATTGAGGCGTTACGTTCGTTAGACTATGTCTATCACATTGAAGAGATGAATTAAAATTTAGCGTGAAATTTTTGCGAGGGGGATAAATTTCTATGAGTACGGACGAATTTTTTTATAAATCACCAGATTTACGAAGCAGCCAATTAACAAACACTCCGGCCAGAGCAGGACAACGGGCTTTATTATATGCAACCGGCATTGATGAAGAAGATATGAAAAAACCTTTAATCGCCGTCGTAAATTCATTCAGCGAAATTGTAGCCGGTCATATGCATATGCGTGACTTAGCGAATGAAATTAAATTAGGTATAGCCGAAGCTGGTGGAGTTGGCCGTGAAATTGGGACAATAGCGATTTGCGACGGGTTATGTCAAGGTCATCAGGGAATGCGTTATCCGTTGCCTAGCCGTGATTTAATAGCTGATAGTGTTGAAATGGCGGTTGAGGCTCATTGTTTTGACGGAATGGTTTTAATTGCGGCTTGCGACAAAATTATCCCTGCAATGTTAATGGCGGCGGCGCGTGTAAATATTCCCTCAATCATCGTAACTGGAGGTCCAATGCTCCCCGGCCATGTTGGCGATAACGATTTATTTTGCTCAAGCGAATTGCGTGAATTTCCAGGAAGATTAGAGGCCGGCAAAATTACAGCGGATTATATGAAACACGTTGAACAAATTACTTTACCGACTTGCGGAAGCTGTGCTCATTTAGGAACAGCAAATTCGATGTCAATGCTTACGGAATTTTTAGGAATGTCATTAACAGGCGGAGGAACAGCACCAGCGGTTTCAAATGAACGTAAACGCATTGCTAAAAAATCTGGCCGTCAAATTTTAAAATTACTTGCTGAAAATATCACACCCCGAAAAATTTTAACGCGCGAAGCTTTTTTAAACGGTATCGCAGGCGCAATGGCTACAGGTTCATCAACGAATTTAGTTTTGCATTTAATAGCGATAGCGAATGAGGCCGGAATTAAATTAACGCTTGATGATTTTGACAGAATAAGCCGTAAAGTTCCGTTCATTTGTAATTTACAGCCTTCCGGAAAATATCCCATTGCAAGTTTACATAATCACGGCGGAATTAAAGCGGTTATGAAAAATATTCAAAGCGAACTAAATTTAAATGCTCTTACCGTTTCCGGAAAAACTATTGGCGAAATTATTGCAGACGCTCAACCCTTTGAAGATGATGTTATTAAATCAATGGCCAAGCCTCAAAAATCTGAAGGCGGAATTGCTGTTTTATATGGCTCATTAGCTCCGGACGGTGCTGTTGTAAAACAATCAGGCGTAAATCCGAACATGTATAAATTCAAAGGTAAAGCCCGCGTTTTTAATTCAATGGAAGAAGCTGACGCAGCAATTACAAATAACGAAATAGAAAAAGGCACAGTATTAGTCATTCGTTACGAAGGTCCAAAAGGAGGGCCAGGAATGCGCGAAATGTTATCGACTACTGCTTTAATAATGGGTCGAGGCATGGATAACGATTGTGCTTTAGTAACGGACGGAAGATTTTCAGGAGCGACGCACGGGCCTTGTATAGGTCATGTATCACCGGAGGCGGCGGCTGGAGGAGTAATAGGGCTTGTCGAAAACGGCGATGAAAT
>CAJODZ010000078.1 GCA_905233645.1 uncultured Synergistales bacterium
TCAAATAATGTTTTTGCACTGATTGACGCGCTTATGTCGGCTGCTTTCCCTTTGGTATGCCATGACTTATCAACGCCTCCGACTTTTTTATTATATTCAGCACATCTGCAACCGGAATTTACATGCAACGGCACGCCGGCGTAATCTCTTAATGTTTGTAAAATGTCTACAAGCCTCAAATCGATATCATCAAATCCGCAACCGCAATGACACGCAAATTCACGTCTAGAGAAATTTTTTGTTAAATCGCCCATAAATAAAAATGCCTCCTTAAAAAAATAAGAGAGCCGGTTAAAGCCCTCTTAAAATTGTTTTTTTATTTGTTAATAATCGAAATGTGGCTCTTCTGTGCTCATAATCGGTGTGTATTCTTGCTCCTCTGTTTGTTCTTCTTGGTTACTGTCAATTGCGGTGAAGTTTGATAACTCGTATATTTTGTCTTCGAGTTTTTGGACGCGATAAAGCAAGTCATCGTATTCAGAACCTGCATTACCGTTAAGATATGGGAGATCCGAATATTTTGTTACACCGTCAGCGATTTTGATTTTGTGCGTATCGGTCTCATAAATTACATCTCCGTATATATATGTGTCGTTTTGATTGATATCCTTACTTTCTAATCTTATGATATAAGGGTCTGTGGTGGCATATGGAAGATCTTTATAGATTCTATTACCGTTACTAACTTTAAAACGGGCGGTATCACTTTCAAAGCAGATAACGTTGTCATCTATCGGTGTATTATCGTTTTGCCATTCTGCGTAGGTTTTGCTTAGAACATAAGTATTTCCACCGTCTGCTGTTCCGCCGTTCACGTAAGGCAAATTTATCCAAATGCTTTTACCATCGCCGACTTTAAGTTTTAGCGTATCGCTTTCAATACCGATTTCACCGGCTAATAAAATTGTCGTCGTATCATTTTGCCATGCACTAGCTTTTTTACGTTTGTGCTGCAGACCTTCAATAACGAGAACGAGCTTACCATCTCTTTCGACTACCTGAGTTAATCCTGTTAATGCCATAATAAAATCCTCCTAAAAATATATAAAATTAACCATTGCAATCAATTACAATGCGCTGGTTTACAAAAAAATTTAAAATGCCGTTAGCAATATCCTCTTCAGACACACCGCCGGCTCCTGTTTTGGGATTTGGATCAATTCCTGAATAACCTACGATAATGTTATTAACGCGCGGTTTGTTATATTCACTATAAAAATCATCAAAGCTTGAATAATTTGCCATATTAAAATTTTTAAATAGTCGCTCTTAATTTCACAGCTTCAGCGCGTAATTTTTTACTTTCCGCCTCGTCATCAAAGAGCAACGCCCATATAAATTCCTCTCGTACAGATTTGAGGCGCTGGCGATTTTTCTGAGCCTGTTCTTGTTTTAAGCGTTCGCGTTCTCTTCGTTCGGTTTCAGTTTCAAACGATTTGACGAGCGCGCCATTTCTGACAATGAAATTATTAGTATCAATGATCAAATCATCATCAATTTCAAGCAGCCCGCAGCCTTCATCTGGTGTAGCTTCGTTATCGCTTGAAATTTCACTAATGATTTTTCCGGTAGTCAACGAGTATTCTAAATATCGCAAAAAAATACCTCCTTACAGTCCTATAGCTAAAAAGTCAACGTAACATTTTTTTATGTCCTTGATGTCCCATAAGTCTTGAATCTTGTATCTAAATCCTGACAGGTCATAGCTCACGGAATTAACGACCGCGTCAACAAAATTACTTGCGTCCGGATTTTTGATAGTTAATTGCAACGAAACGCAAGCTGTATCAAAAGGAGATTTGAAGCCATATGACAGCGTTGTACTTTCGTTCGTGAACCCAGTTAACGGAATGCTACCCATAAGATATTTAAATAGTGTATTCGCCTTATTATTATTTGGATTAACGCTCACATATTTAATATAGCGTTCCGTAACGCCTCCGCTAGAATTCGTCCCTGTTTCAAAATCGCGAGTAGCTTGAGCTTCTAATCTGTCCTGTCGTTCTTTTTCGATAGCTTTTAATAATTCAGCTTCTTTATTTTCGCGCGCTGTTTTTTCGGAATTAACGGCGTTACTAATGGCTGAATTACGCGCTGTAACTTCATTGGTAACAGCATTTGATATCGCGTCCTTGCGGTCTTGAATCTCCTTATCAATTCTGGCTCCTAATGCTGTGTCAGCTTGACTGCGTGTGGTTGCTTCTGTTGTGATAGCTTCTTGGCGAGCTTTTGCTTCTGCGTTTACAGCGTCGATTCTATTTTGAATTTCGTCGTCGATTCTTTTACCTAACGCGTCATCAGCAGCTTTACGAGTATTGGCCTCCGTTGTGATAGCAAGTTTTCGCGCGTCTTCCTCTGTTTTAACGGCTGTTGTGCGATCAGAAATTTCTTTATCAATGCGCTTACCTAACGCTTCGTCATTTGTCTTGCGAGTATTAGCTTCGTTTGTTATGGCCGTAATTCGCGCTTGCTCTTCTGCGTCTACATCAGCTATACGATCTGATATCTCCTTGTCAAGGCGCTCGTTAATTTCGTTATCGGCTTTAGTTCTGTCCTGAACTTCTTTTTTTATGCGATTGTCGATAATTTCATAAAGCGGATAACCGTTTAATTTATCAACCTGTGATTTTGACAAATGATAATGGCCTGCTAAGTCGCCTCCGATAAGATTATCAAGCCTTTCATGATCGAGCGCTTCAGCTTTTATATCAGGGTCAATGCGCGTAAATCCTTGCGTTAATTCATCGACTTGCGGTTTCTCGTAACGCTGGTAAAGCTCCTCAAATAATTCTTTATAAGTACTCATGAATAATCACCGCGCACTTCAATTCTAATCACTGTATCATTTTCAGCGCCAATGACTTTGAAATAAGGTGCATAACTCCAAGTCTTTTTCGAAATAAATTTATCTGTCAGGTCTATCAATGTTTTTGACGTTCCAAAAGATAATTTAGCAGCTCCTTTTTTAACTTCGATATCAACTTCATACGATTCGCACGGCTCAATATTGAAGCGTCTTACGAGTCCATTTGAGAATCTAAACGAGCTAGACACAAGAACATCTTCACGAACAGCCGGATAATTTTCATCAATCAATTCAAGCCCTAAATTTCCATAAGGTATCCAGATATCGAGCGCGTATTCTTTATTCGGTTCAAAGCAGTATTGTTTGCCGTGAACTTCGTAATAAATCGGCTTATCGTTTGTATTTTTGAACGTTGGCATAAAATCACACTCCTT
>CAJODZ010000079.1 GCA_905233645.1 uncultured Synergistales bacterium
GTGAAAGCGTTAATAATTTTTTCGAGAGCCTGAGATTTTTTAACCTGTACAGCAGCCTCAAGTGAAGTCCCGATAATTTTTTTAGCACGCATAATTTCAAGCGAACGGCTCACAGCACCTTTTAATAAAATCGCTTCCTGCCATAAATTATTTAATTCAGGATTTAATTTCGATTGGTCTTGCTCCGGAAAATCAGACATGAAAACGCTTTCAGGTAATTTATTATTAAACGTGCGCATTTCCTGCCAAATCTCTTCAGCCGTGAAACTCAAAATCGGGGCTAAAATTTTTGTTAATACCGTCAAAATTTCAATCATGGCCGTTTGCGCACTGCGTCTCGTTAAAGAATTTTTATCCTCAACGTATAATCTGTCTTTGCTGATATCGAGATAGAATGCGCTCAACTCATTAACGCAGAACGAATGCACTAAATTTATCGGCGTGTTAAATTCGTAATTTTCAAAGGCATTGCGTGATTTATCGATTACGATTTGCAAACGGTCTAAAATCCATTTGTCCATTGATAATAAATTTTCATAAGCAACAGCGTTAGTGTCGGGGTTAAAATCGTTTAAGTTGCCTAATAAAAATCTTGCTGTGTTGCGAATGCGTCTGTAAGTTTCGGACAACGTTTTTAAAATCGTGTTTGAAATTCTAACATCGTTACGATAATCGCTCGAAGCAACCCATAAACGCAAAATATCCGCGCCAAATTCTTTTATGACATCAGCAGGAGCGACAGTGTTGCCGAGTGATTTAGACATTTTGCGCCCTTCACCGTCAAGCGTAAAGCCGTGCGTTAAAACTTGTTTGTAAGGTGCGTGGTCTTTGATAGCAACAGCAGTTAATAATGACGATTGAAACCAGCCTCGATGTTGGTCGCTGCCCTCTAAATACATATCGCAAGGCCATTCTAATCCGAAACGCTCATTTAAAACTGACATGTGCGATACGCCGGAGTCAAACCAAACGTCTAAAATATTGCTGTCTTTTTCGACGTTATGTGAGCCGCAATGGTCGCATTTAGCAAGGTCGCCGAGTAAATTTTCAAGACTTTCGCTCCACCAAATTGAAGAACCGTCTTCAGCGTCCTTAACTTTTTCAGCAAGCATTCTAATTCTGTCTGGTGTTAACGTAAATTGTCCGCAATCTTTGCAATGTAACGCCGGTACTGGAACGCCCCAAACTCTTTGACGGCTTATGCACCAGTCTGAACGCGAGCTGACCATGTTAAAAATTCTGTCGCGTCCCCAATCTGGTATCCATTTAATTTCGTTGTCGATGACGTTTAAGGCTTTGTCTTTGAATTTAGCGACGTTAATAAACCATTGGTCTGTTGCGCGGAAGATAACGGGTTTTTTACAACGCCAGCAATGAGGATAACTGTGCATAATTTTTCCTAAACCTAATAAACGCCCTTTAGCTTTGATTAACTCAAGAGCTTTATTACCGCCTTCTTCTAAACTCATTCCGGCGACAATCGGCACATCGTTTTCAAATTTGCCCGCGTGGTTGACAGAGCTATAAACTTTTAAACCGTATCTAACGCCTGTTTCGTAGTCTTCAACGCCGTGTCCTGGTGAAGTGTGGACGCAGCCTGTACCTGTTTCAAGTTCGACGTAATCAGCAAGCACGACTAAAATTTCTTTATCATCGTAGAACGGGTGGACAGCTTTTAATTTTTCGAGTTCAGAGCCTTTGACAATTTTTAAAGCCTCGCCGAAATTCAAGCCTGTATTTTCTTCAACTGAATTTTTCAAACCGGCGGCGAATATATAAATTTTTCCGTCATGTTCATAAAATCCGTAATCGTAATTCGGGTGTAACGCAACGCCGGCACTTGAAGGTAATGTCCAAGGGGTTGTCGTCCAAATTACAATGAAGCATTCTTTATCTTGGAACTCCGGAAAATTATTTTTGACTTCTGGAATTGGATACGCAACATAAACTGAAGGTGAACTCTCGTCCCAGTATTCAATTTCGCCGGCGGCTAAAGCTGTTTGACAATCAGTGCACCAATAAACCGGTTTTAATCCGCGATAAATTAAACCCTTTTCGACCATATCAGCGAATGCGTGTAATTCTAAATGCTCAAATTTGGGGTCAAGCGTTATATAAGGATTATCCCATTCACCGAAAACACCGAGCCTTTTAAATTCGTCGCGCTGTAAATTCAAATAATGCAGAGCTGTATTTTTACAACGTTTACGTAAGTCGACAGGGTCAACGCCAGCACCTAATTTTGATAAACCGCCGTCCTTGAGCGAACGCAGTTCTATCGGCAAACCGTGAGTATCCCAACCAGGAACATACGGAGCATAAGTACCGGTCATCGTTTTAAACTTTGGAATAAAATCTTTTAAAATTTTATTGAACGCCGTTCCAATATGAATATCACCGTTAGCATATGGAGGGCCGTCGTGCAAAATAAAATGTTTTTCTGAATTATGTCTAGCTTCCAAGGCTTTATGATAAATATCGTGAGAGTACCAGAAATCTAAAAATTCCGGCTCACGTTTTGCTAAATTTGCTCTCATCGGGAAATTAGTAACGGGCAAATTTAGAGTATCTTTATAATCTTTATTATCCATTTAAAAATAATAAGCCTCCTCTAAAATTTTTCAAATTTAAAAATATTATCACACACTCACAAAATAGCGGTGATTAATAAATTTTTGGAGGCAAATAATTTTTTAAGAACGCAAATTTAATTTATAAAGTAACTCAATAAATAATATGCGCGACATTTTAAACATACTGCGAATTGCTCTAAATATGATATTGCGTTTTGGCTTTTCAGGCGGAACTGAGTTAATAAAATTTGCAATAGTGTCAATTATTTCATCAACTGATTTATTTTCCCCCCAAGCACTGCGCGCGTATAATTTCCAATATAATTTTTGCGGTTCAGTTCCATTCATTACCCAAGCACGGTCTTTTTCTGCTCCTGCTGAATGAATAATCATGTTTGAGATATCTTGGTCTGATTTTATCGTGCCTGCGAACTTATTAAA
>CAJODZ010000080.1 GCA_905233645.1 uncultured Synergistales bacterium
TGCGACTACTTTTCTCGTCTCTTCGGGCAAAATTACGCGGTCAACAAATCCACGTTCAGCAGCTCTGTACGGGTTGGCAAATGCTTCACGGTACTCATCAACTTTTTCAAGACGTGTTTTTGTCGGGTCGGCTGAGTTCTCAATCTCTTTTTTGAAAACGATATTAGCCGCTCCGTCCGCACCCATGACTGCGATTTCTGCTTGAGGCCATGCCAAAACAACATCAGCACCAAGAGATTTACTGGCCATTGCTAAATATGCTCCGCCGTAAGCTTTACGCATAACAACCGTGATTAAAGGCACTGTCGCTTCAGAATAGGCATATAACAATTTCGCGCCCTTACGAATTATGCCCTTTTGCTCCTGGTCAAGCCCTGGCAAATATCCCGGAACATCGACAAATGTTAAAATCGGCAAATTAAAAGCGTCGCAATGTCTTACAAAACGTGAAGCTTTGTCCGAAGCATCAACATCTAAGCAACCGGAAATTACATCAGGGTTATTCGCAATAATTCCAACTGAACGGCCATCGATACGACCATAACCAGTCAAAATATTTTTCGCCCAGCCTGCCTGAACTTCTGTAAATTCGCCGTCATCAAGGACTGATTTTAAAACTTCGTGAACGTCATAGCCCTTATTTGGATTTACAGGGACAATCTCTCTTAATTTTAAATCAGCACGGTCAACGGGGTCAGCAGTCTTTTTAAACGGCGCGTCATCGAGATTATTGCATGGTAAATATGATAAGACTTTACGGACTTGCTCAAAACATTCCTTTTCGTCCTTAGCAATAAAATGAGCGTCGCCCGTGATTGTGTTATGAGTTACAGCTCCGCCGAGTTCTTCACTTGTAACTAATTCACCTGTTACAGCACGGATAACTTCAGGGCCGGTGATATGCATAATGCTCTCTTTGTCGACCATGAATACAAAATCCGTAAGCGCAGGACTGTAAACCGCACCGCCGGCATTTGGCCCCATGATAATCGAAATTTGAGGAATAACACCGCTTGCCTGAGTGTTGCGTTTGAAAATTTTTCCGTAACCGTTAAGCGCGTCAATAGCTTCCTGTATTCTTGCACCGCCTGAGTCGTTAATCCCGATAATCGGACAACCGGTTTGCATTGCCATGTCTAAGACTTTGCAGATTTTTTCAGCATGTCTCTCACCAAGTGAACCGCCTAATACTGTAAAATCCTGACTGAATACAAAAACTTTACGTCCTTCAATCGTTCCCCAACCCGTAACAACGCCATCACCTAAAAATTTTTTGTCGGGTAAATCAAAATTATTGGATCTGTGAGTAACAAATTCATCAATCTCAACGAACGAGCCAGCGTCAAGCAAATTAGCAATACGTTCGCGAGCAGTGCCTTTACCTTTGGCTTTTTGTTTTTCGACAGCAGCTTCGCCCCCGCCGGCTTTAGCTGTTTTACGTTTGTCCTCAAGCTCACCGCAGAGTTCTTCTATAGTACGAAATCCCATATCCGATAAGCTCCTCCTTTTTTATTTAAAGTCCAAAATTAGGAATGAGAATAACATAGAAATTAAATCATTGCAAAGAATTTTCATGCAAAACAAAAAACAGCAGGAGTATAAATAACAAATACCCCCGCTGTGAAAAATAATTCTTAAAAAGAATATTAGCCCTGATGATGAGCAAGCATAACCGCACCGGCGATTGATAATAATTTTGCTCTTGGGGAATCTGCACGGCTTGTTAAAACTACGGGTGCTGCTGCTCCAACGATTAAACCTGCTGTTTCGCTGCCTTTTGCAAAGAAGCTTATTGATTTTGCGAGCGCGTTACCGACTTCGATTTGAGGCACTAATAAAATATCAGCATGGCCTGCAACGTCTGATTTAATGTGTTTAATTCTTGCGGCTTCTTCATCAATAGCGTTATCAAGAGCTAAAGGCCCGTCAACGACACAATTTTTAAGCTGTCCGCGTCTGTACATTTGGACTAAAGCTGTCGCGTCGAGCGTGCAGGGCATATCTGGGTTAACCATTTCAACGGCGCAAAGACATGCAACTTTAGGCGTTTCAACTCCGAGTGAACGTGCAAAATTTACAGTATTCTGAACGATATCAGCCTTCATCTTTAAATCAGGATACATATTAAAAGCACCGTCGGCGATGAAAATAACTCTGTCATAACCAGGAATTGAATGGAAGTAGCAATGTGAAATCGCTTTTTTGCCGACACGTAAACCAACTTCTTTATTAAGCATTCCGCGTAAGAAATTGTCCGTGTGTAATTGACCCTTCATGTAAATATCAGCGCGCTTTGATGAAACTTCTGTTACTGCGACGATACCGCAAGCGGCCTCGTTATTTTCGGCGATAATCTGATAATCACTTTCGTTAGCACCGGCTTCCGCGATACAAGCTTTAACTTTTTCGGGATTACCTACGAGTGTTGCTTCGACAAGACCTAATTTACGGGCTTCTTCGATAGCTGATATTAACCCTGCGTCTTCAGCCATAGCGACGGAAATACGTTTACGGCCTTTTGCTTCACAAAGTTTACGAGCTTCTTCGATTAACTGCGATAACGAGCGTACCTGTTCCATTTTGAAAAAACACCTCTCGAAAATAAATAAATTTTTGAATAAAAATATCATATTCCAGCGCGCTTAAAATCACAAATACAAAACGGCTGAAATTTACACGCTCATAATTAAAAATGCCCCCTTAAAAAATCAGGGAGCATAAAAAATTATTTTGCGTTTTTATAATCCTGCCATTGTTGATTTAATAAGGCTATCAGTTCGTCAATATTATTGTGATTGATTTTTACGCCGAAGCCTTGTTTATAAAGTTCGTCGAATTTTTTCCCGTTACAAATTACATCAATAATTAAATCTCCGACTTCAGCTCTGTAATGACTAGTCTCTAAATAATTTGCGTTATTGGTTGTTATATCGTTGAGGCCGCTGAAATTATAAAACTCCGAAATTTCCGCAAGCCCTTTTAAAAAATCTAAATA
>CAJODZ010000081.1 GCA_905233645.1 uncultured Synergistales bacterium
TATTTATATGAAAGGCCAATTACACACGGATAATTTCTTACGCGGTATGCTTAATAAAGAAGTCGGACTCCGTGTAGGTAAAAAAGCAATTTCGCATTGTTATTTCCATTCGATTCCGGGATATGACAGAGTAATTTTCATTGCTGACGGTGCTTTTAACATGTATCCTGATTTAAAAATGAAAGCCGATATCCTTCAGAACACTGTTAATTTTGCCCGTTCACTTGGAGTTGAGACACCGAAAGTAGCTTGCCTTTGCGCAGTCGAAATGGTGAACCCCGATATGCCTTGCACTCTTGACGCTACAGCTTTAGTTCAAATGTACAAACGCGGACAACTTAAAAATTGTATCGTTGACGGGCCTTTAGCTCTTGATAACGCGATTGACGAAGAAGCCGCACGCATTAAACACATTAAATCAGATGTTGCAGGCCATGCTGATGTTTTGTTAGTACCTCAAATCGAAGTCGGAAATGCTCTTGCGAAGTCAATAAGTTTCTTTGCAAAAGGCAGTGAGACCGCAGGTTTAATCGTTGGCGCAGCAGCCCCAGTAGTTTTAACAAGCCGTGCAGATTCACCGAGAGCAAAATTATTATCAATCGCCGGTGCTGTTATGCTTGCTCATCATCAGGGTTAATCGATTCTAGAAATCAAGAAATTTTTTATAGCAGGAGTGCTTTATTTTGCGCCCCTGCTATTTTATTATTTAAAAATAAAAAGACTCCGTCCGTAAAACGAACAGAGTCATAAAATTTTATTTTTATATTTTAATTTTTAAGCTGACTTTTCTAACTGCTCAAGAGCTTGGCCGGTTTTAATGCATTTTGCAGGACATTTTTCAGCACACTTGCCGCACTTAATACATTTAGTCTGGTCGATGACGGCCAAATTATTTTCCATGTTAATCGCTTGAACAGGACAAATTTTTGAGCAAACTCCGCAGCCGATACAGCCAGCACTGCAAACAGAACGTACAGCAGGCCCGCGCCAATGTGAATTACATGCAACGATTACGGCTGCCGCTTTTGGTAATAATTCTAAAACAGCCTTCGGACAATTTCTGACACACGCTCCGCAGCCTGTACATTTTGTGATATCTATTTCAGGAAGACCGTTCACGAGTTTTATAGCTCCAAAATTGCAAACGCTCGCGCACGTCCCTAAACCTACACAGCCAAACGGACATGCTTGAGGCGAACCGCCTGGTATAGTTACAGCTGAACGGCAGTCGCTAATTCCGTCATAAACTAATTTACGCGGTGCGCAATCTTTATCGCCTTTGCAACGTAAAAAAGCTCTTAACGGTACAGAAGCTCCGGCTTCAACGCCCATAATCTCAGCAATTTTTTGAGCAACAGGACTTCCGCCGACTGAACATTTATTAACAGGTACTCCGTCATTTACAACGCCTGAAGCATAACCGTCGCAACCTGGATAACCGCAGCCTCCGCAATTAGCACCAGGTAAGGCAGCTCGAATTAAACCAATGCGCTCGTCCTGCTGAACTTTGAAAACTATTGAGGCTATCGCAAGCAAAACACCAAATACACCGCCCATGATACCCATTAAAGCTAAAGGCGTAATTACTACGTGCATAATATTCATGTTTAAATTCAGCCTCCTTTTAAATTATTTAATCAAGCCCGTGAAACCCATAAACGCTATCGCCATTAAACCTGCTGTTATTAAAGCCATAGGCAGACCGCGCAAACTTTCCGGTATTCCTTCGTTAGTCTCTATTCTTTCACGAATGCCGGCCATTAAAGATATTGCTAATAAAAATCCTAACGATGAGCCTAACGCATTCACTAACGCTTCAGCTAACGTATAGCCTTCATTCATATTTAAGACGGCTACGCCCAAAACAGCACAGTTAGTCGTAATCAACGGTAAAAATATTCCTAGAGATTTGTATAACGTCGGGTTTAATTTTTTTAAAGCGAGTTCGACAAATTGTACTAACGCCGCAATGACTAATATAAATGACAGCGTATATAAATATTCTAAATGCAGAGGCACAAGCAAATAATTATACGTAAGCCATGTCATTAACGATGCTAAAAATATTACGAAGACAACCGCCGCTCCCATTCCGCCTGCTGTTTCTGATTTACTGCTGACACCCATGAAAGGACAACAGCCTAAAAATCTCGAAAGCAAAATATTATGAACAAAGATTGAACTTATAAATAATAATATTAAATTCGTTGACATAATAAATTATTTGCCTCCTTCACAGAATTTAGCCATAGGACAGCCGCCGCAGCTTGAATTTTTGTCACAGTCTTTATTCGCCGCTTCAGCTGTGGCAACGATTGATTTAGCGCTAGCAAGTGTTGAACGTATCGCTCTGAATGCTCCCATGCAAACTCCTAAAACTATAAATCCGCCCGGAGCTAAGACAACTAACAACGCCGGCTCAAAATTTACAACGGGGTCGCCTAATAAAGTTCCTGCACCTAAAATTTCACGTATCGCTCCTAAAAAGACTAATGCACACGTAAAACCTAAGCCCATGCCTACACCATCTAACGCAGAATCTAAAACACCATTCTTTGACGCGAACGCCTCTGCTCTTGCCAAGATAATGCAGTTAACGACGATTAACGGGATAAAAATTCCAAGCGATTTATTTAACTCAGGCGCAAAACCTTTCATTAAAAATTCAATGACCGTAACAAATCCAGCTATAACGACAATAAAAATCGGTATTCTAACTTCATCAGGGACAATCTTGCGCAATAACGATATAACAGCATTTGATGCAATTAAAACGAACGTCGCCGCTATTCCCATTCCGAAACCATTAGCTACACTCGTCGTAACAGCTAACGTTGGGCATAATCCGATACACTGCACAAAAGTTGGATTTTCAGTTAATAAACCGTTGGTGATAATTTTAAATTTATTGCTCAATTTTTATTCAGCTCCTTTCAAATTTTCCGACCAGTAATTAACAGCCGCATT
>CAJODZ010000082.1 GCA_905233645.1 uncultured Synergistales bacterium
TAGCAAGACTATCAGGTATAACAGACGAAAAAAGTTTAAGATATTCCGGCGAAGGATTAAAAAAATTACGGGCGCAGAAAAATTCTGACAACTTAAAAAAATATAAACGCTCTTTAAGATTAACAGGCGCGTATTTTTTATCAAGTAGAAATAATCCCAGCGAAACAACACGAAAAAATTTAGTTCATGATTACGGCGCAATAGTCATCAGCATGTACAGCGACCCTACGAAATATCACACGATTAACGGGAAATATACATATTTTAATAATGCGCACGGCAATGAAACTAATCATGACGTTTTAATAATTGGTTGGGATGATAATTTCCCAAAAACAAATTTTTTACCAAATGCAAATAAAAATGGCGCGTGGCTCATAAAAAATTCTTGGGGAAAATTAAGCGGCTCTAATAAAGGTTATTTTTGGCTTTCGTATGAACAACCAATACGCGGCGGAACAGTTTTTATAGCAAGCAAAGATAATTCAAGATTAAAACATTACGGTTACGATGATTTAGGCTGGTGCGGAAATGCAAATTACAAATACGCCGCAAACGTTTTTAAAATTGACAAAATACAAACTTTAGCGGAAGTCGGTTTTTACGTTCCTGAAAACGATACAAATTACGAATTAGAAATTTACGATAACGGTTTAAATTTTCCAGATCTGCCAAATTTCGGAACGCAAATTTTAAAATTCAACGGAACATTAAAATACGCCGGTTATCATGTTGTTCAACTGCCTGAGAAAATCTTGATTGAACGCGGCCATTATGTATCTGTAAAATTAAAGCTTCCGTATTTTATGATGCCCGTAGAGGTCAAACGCAAAAATTATTCAGAGAATTTCACGGTGCAAAACAATCAAAGTTATTTTTCAAACGATGATATTAAATGGATTGACGGTGCAAATTTAGACGAGAAAGCTAATGCATGTGTAAAATTATTCGCGTATTAAAATTTTAACTGGAGGCTGAAATTTTTATGAAAAAATCAATTTTGTTTTTGTTCGTGTTCGTGTGTATTTTTATTTCAACGGCTTTCGCTGATGATTACCCTTCGCACGAAATAACAGGCATTGTGCGTTTAAGCGATAGCTACGGCGATGTTGATGACATTCTAGCGCGCAAAATAACCAGTAGTGCAGGAAAATTTTTAAAACAACCTGTAAGTTTATGGACGTTTCCCGAAAAACGCGGAGGAGCTGCTTTAAAATATTTTCAGGACGCTCAAAACGACGGTTACACTTTTTTCATTGGACGCGAAAGCGTTAGTTTGAAAGAGAATTTAGAAAGCGAACTGGATTTTGAAGAGTTAGAATGTGTTTATATCATTGGCGAATTTACAGAGGGTGTTACTGTATTTCCGATTGAGGGCGAAATGTCTTTACAAGCTTTGAAACATTCTCCCCAAAATTTTAAATATATTCCTTACGGCTTCGTCTATGGAGTATATGTCAAACAAGGCACGCCGGAAAATATTATTGCAAAATTAGCAGACGCTTTTAAAAAAGTTTGTGAAGAGCCGGAGATAAAAACTATGCTTGAAAATAATAATATGAAAATTTCAGGGTTAACCGGCCAAGCCGCACAGAATTATTTAGAGGATTGGAGAGGCGGAAGCTTTATCACATTGATGACAGGCATAAAAATAATTCTTCCTAAACAGCCTAAAAAATCCAGCAACGTCGCAAAAAATCCTGAGCCTACAAATCCAGCGCCTAAAAATCCTGAACCTGTAAACGATAAAGCACCTGAAAAAATTCAAGCTATCGAAAAAGGCAAATTCCCTGACCACGATATTGACCTCGTCATTCAATGGGGAGCGGGCGGAGCAACAGACGTTTTAGCACGAGCCGCAACAGAGATAGCCGCGAAAAGTTTGCCCGTCAAAGTAAATGTTACGAATATTTTAGGCAACAACGGCGCAAAAGGGCTTGAACATGTTTATTCAAAGAACGCTGATGGTTATACTCTTATGTCCGGAACGGAAAACCCTGCGCTTTACGATGTGTTATCAATAAGCTCTCACACGTTTAACGATTTTGAATGTGTATTTTTGATTGGCGACGTTACCTCTTTAATAGCAGTAAAGCCAATGTCGAGATATGGTTCGTTTTCAGATTTGATTAACGACGCATTAGCAAACCCGGGACAAATTACATTTGGGACGACCGGCAAAGGTAGTCTCGGCTGGATGATGAGTGCATTTATTACAGGTATCACGGGCGCTAAATTTAATTTACTTGAATACTCCAGCAATCCTGAAATCAGAGAAGCCGTTAAAAATGGTGAATGCGACGTTACTGTCTGTCTTGAGCAAGAAGGAGTTAAAGATTTTCACGAAGGCACTTTAAAATTTTTGACAGCCATTGCCATTGACGAAAGCAAAGAATATCCGGGCGTTACTCCTGTTATAAACGAATACCCTGATTTTTTCTCGTGTTTACCGTGGGGGTCATTTTTCGGAGTATATGCTAAAAAAGGAACAGACCCCGAAAATTTAAAAGTTTTAATCGATGCTTATCAAAAAGCCGGCGAAGATACAAATTTTAGAAAACTGCTTAAAGACTACGGCGTAAATTATTTAGGTTATTATGGCCAGGAAGCTAAAAAATATATTTCCCGTTGGCGCAATAACACGATTGACGCACTAATCAACAGCGGAGCTGAAGGTGTTTCGATACCAAATGAACCAATTTCATGATTGAGCAACTTTGATATAATAATTTTAATTTTTAAACAGTCCTTTCAAAAATCGGGGGACTGTTATTTTTTGCAACTACGTTTACCACTACAAAAAAGCTTTTTAAAATTTAACAGCCGCAAAATTTTTAAGCATGTCGATTTTTAAACAAAGTGCGCATTAAAAACATCTTGAGGCATTTTTTAAGAGTTGGCTTTTTAAATATTCGTAACGCAAAAATTTGTCGTGATTATTTTCAAAGTGGCCGGCTCTAAATTGTTCCCAATCTGTTTTATAAGTTAAGTCGTAATTAAATTGCTCGCTCGTTAAATCAAAAATCAGCCCGTCAACAAAATTAAAGCAATGACAATCGCCGTCGAGTGTTTCTGTTCCGAAGACTTGACCGCCGAAAATATCTTGAGCTAAAAAAGCAGTAATCGAACATTGTCCGAGCGTTATATTGCTTTCAGACCATTGAACTCGCATTCTAGGAGCGCAGGAATATTCACACCAAACGTTTAACAAAGCGTCGTATAAATCAGCAGGGTGTAAAATTTTTTCGCCGTAAGTCGAATTTATAGCAGTGATATTTTTAGAATTTTGCCAGCCGTAAAAACAATGTGTCATTTTTAAAAATCCTCTTTCAAATTTCAAAAAATCTTAAAAAATCTTCGAGCTATGATACAACAAAAAATTCTGAGAGCATTACACTCCCAGAATTTCGCATATTGTATGTTAGGTGGTTGATAGCGTTTATTAAGTTGATGATTTAATTATTTTCGGCTTTAGCTTTCTCTTCAAGAATAGCATTGAGTTCGTTGCGCATGGCCTCGACTGGCGGTTCAATTCCTGCCCATAATTCAATTTGACGCGCACCCTGATATAATACCATACCAATTCCGTTAATAATTTTCTTAGCTCCGACTTCTTCGGCCTCTTTTAAAAATCTCGTCTTAACAGGATTATACGTCGCGTCAAAGCAAACATGTTGAGGCTTTAAATATTTTTTATCAACGCAAGTATCTTCTTCATGGCCGCGCATTCCAAGCCCCGACAAATTTAAAATTATGTCCGTCTCTTCGAGAGCTTTTGCAATTTTTGCCTCTTCAGCAGCTCTTATCGCAACGCAAACGCCAGGATAAAATTTGTTAATTTCGTCGGCTAAAATTTCGCATTTGTCTGAACGTGAGCTGATATAAACTTTTTTCGCGCCGGCGTTAGCAATTTCAAAACATACTGAACGGCCAGTACCGCCAGCACCAAACGAGAATACGACATCACCTTTAATCGCGCAGCCTTCCTCTTTAAGCGAACGTAATGCTCCGTAACCGTCAGTGTTATATGCTTTTAATTTACCTTCGGGAGTTTTGACGATAGTATTTGACGAACCCATATTTTTGCAAAGCTGGTCATATTCATCAACGTATTGCATGACTTCTTCTTTGTTAGGTTTTGTAACAGCGCAACCCTTAAACGTCGTCATGTAACGTACACCGTCGATACATTCTTTTAAATGTTCTTTGCCCGTCTCACAATAATAATAGGCCATATTTAAACCTGCTGCTTTGTAAGCTGCGTTTTGCATACGTGAAGAGAAGGACTGTCCTAAAGGTGTTCCGATGAGTGCGATTAGTCTGCTGTTAATATCGATTTGCATAATTATCAAACTCCTAACTATAAAAAATTTATTGAGAATGATTTTATCATTAACTAGCAAGAAGACTCCCACTTCTTCAAGTGGGAGATGAATTGCCTGTATGGTATAATGCC
>CAJODZ010000083.1 GCA_905233645.1 uncultured Synergistales bacterium
CGGAAAAATTTATCTGTTGACGTTAGCAGCACTAAGCCGCAAGCATATAAGTATTGACAGTTATTTTGTGCCCGAAATTTTACGGGATTTACGAGCCTGACCCGACCTGCTTAATCAAACTCTCCGTGAGCCGTCGAAAACCTGTCGCCCCCGTATAATGTTATGCTGCAAAATCTACCAGGCGAAAACTCCCCTTACCGCCTTCTCGATAGACGCAATACCAAACGTAGTGCCCCACACGCCGGCCTGCACAGTCTTCTCAACGTCCTTCACAATATCCTTGTCAGAGTCAGTGAGGCCATACCAACCCAAATAGCCGGCACCAACAGCCGCAGCAATTCCAACAGGAGGACAAATTACCGTCAGAGTGCCGCTGAACCACCACGTAACAGCGACCATAGCACCGCCGCCAGCAACCCCGCCAACAGCAGCATAAGCCGCACCGTCCCCAACAGCAGATCCGGTACGATATCCAGCAAAGGCAGAATTTACAGTCGCAAACGTAATTGCAAGCACCAGAAGAGCCACAATCTTCTTATTCATAAACATTACCTCCAGTGGAAAATTTAGGATTATTTGCAGAATACAGTTCGTTCTTTCATAATATTTTATAAAGCATATAAGTGAAGTAATAAAACGCAAGAAAAATACCCCTTATTCAGGGGCGTATCCCTAATAGGAAGGTTCGTAACCGGCGGAATGAAAGCACAGAAGAAAACTGAAGGTTTCAATCCCTAATAGGAAGGTTCGTAACCCTCAACGCCCCTTGCAACTACTACGCCGCAAATTTTAACACCCTTGCACGAATTACGCAAGCCCCCTCTCATGAAATTCATAATATCTTGAAAACACTGCAAAACAATTTTTTTATGTTTGAGGTAAACCTCAGGCAAAATTCAATTTTTTGAGGGTGATTTTTGTAATTGGTCAAACTAGCGAAATTTTTGCTAACTTAAATGCTTATCATTAGCTAAATTAAAAATCTGACCATTTGAGGTAAACCTGTTAGAAGATGAAAAAACACCTCCTAACTGTTCGAGATACTGTCGATAATGGCCGAAGCCGCCGCCGTAATAACAACCTTCGCAACCGTCGCAATAATCGGATCCATATTTATTTTCCTCCTTAATTAACTAGTCCATAATGTCAATAATATCGCCGATAAGCTTCACGACATCGCCAATGACGTCGCCAATATCCGTATAAGCCGCCTTATTCATAATCATAAAAATTTCCCCTTTCAGATTTTGTTTGATTACGTGAGTGCTACAGGAAGAAGCTGATGATGATAATCTTGATGCTGATCTTGACCGACCAAAACGCCGCAGCAGCCATTCTCAATCACCTCCACTAATTATTAACAAATATATGGGTGAAATTAAAGCGGACTCCATAAAATCAGAATCCGCCCGTATTTGTTATACTGTTTGCAAAATGTATGCTTTATTTGCCGTGTCAATACGAATTATTTTCGCTTGAACTAGATCGCCAGCGTTCACTTTCGGAAGTTTCTCAAATCGTAATGACTTTTTGTCGTCGCCTTCAGTGAATGCAAATTCGCCCTTCTCTTTGCCTTTAACGACTTTGATTTTTGCGCAGCGAAGTGTGATTATTTCGTCAACATCATGAAGAAATCCTGCGTCCCGATTGGCCTTCTGCTTTTTTCGTCTTTCTTGTTCCTCTCGTTCTTCTGGAGATATGACGCTCTCCATTTTGCCGTAACCCGAAGTTATTTTGCCTCCTATTCCGAAATTTTTCAGAGCGTCTTCTGTGAGTTTGAACGCAAAGTCCTTCCATTTAGAATCACAACAGCCGATCCAAAATTCAAAAGTTCCTGAGACTGATAAGAATCTAATCGGTGTGGGATCATCAAAATCTGTCGGACGTGCAGATTTTCCGGAATAATAATCGCTGTGGTGAGGTGTCATTACGTCATCAACAAAGGCATTATTGACACTTTCAGGAATTAACCAAGCGTCATAAAATTGCACGAAGCCGGCTTCTTGTTCGTCATGTTCATCGCTGACTTTTCCGAAAAGTGTATCGTAAACTTGACCAGCTCCGAAAATTTTTGAGCAATAATGCGCAGTTACTCCCTTAATTGATGAGCCTGGGATCATTGGAATTCCATACGTTGGATTTAACGTCAAGCCTGTCTCGAGTACGTTGCTGCTTCCTAAACCTGCTATTATGGTGCCCAAAGTCTTGAAACGTTTTGAACTTGCTATTTTGCTTAAAGATTTGCGCCTGATGTTGAATGCCTGTGCGTATAAATCCTTCGAGTTAAAAGCTGCGTCCTTCATTGCTTCATATAAATCAAGTTTTGAGGAGTTATTGTCATCAAGATTCTTGACGTAACGAGCCATTAACAACGAGGCATTTTCACCCTTCGTCAAATCCAGTTTATCGAAAACTTTACGACAGCTCTGCAACTTTTTCGCCCTCCTTTTTGTCCGGTGCGGCCTGACAATAACGTTTTATCCATGAAGCTGCGGAGAGTGCGTGGCGGGAAATTCTCATGTACTCCATTATCAAGGCTTCACGGCTTCTTTGGGCTAAATCTCCTGTGTCGATCTCGTTAAAAACTGATTGCAAATCTTCGACGTATTTATTTTTCTTTTTGGAACATGCAAAGCTGATAGCTTGAACAAGTCCGCATGAATGAATTAATGACGGAAACGTTAGCGCGAAACTTTTATAATCATTAAAATCTGATTCA
>CAJODZ010000084.1 GCA_905233645.1 uncultured Synergistales bacterium
GGCTTCACGCTTGGGATTATGACATGTTTATTGCTGGTTTTAAGCTCTTATGAAGTACATAAATCTTTGCGTAATAATAATGAAAAATATTGTTTTTTATTTGTATCGCTTTTGATTTTTATATTTGAGTACGGAGCTACGGCAATAACGGCATTGCAAAGACTGAAATTTTTGAAAACATCTGACGCGGTTTTAGGCGTTTCAGTATTTGACGTTATGATATGGCGCGGAGCTAATCCCAACGCATTTTTATACGCACAGTTAGTTTTAGCTTTGATAATGCTTGCATATGTTATTAAAACCCACTTGAAAACATCAGGCGAATTTGCTAATAAAGCCTTGTTACGCAAAGAGAAAGCACGTTTAAGGGACTGCCGGAGATGGTCATGGAGCCTTTGCGTTTTCGGGTTAATTGCTGTTTTTATAGTTGTAGTTCTGCATTACTATGACACAAAACCGCCGGTTGAAGTCCAGCCGGAGCCTTATGAAATAAATGATAACATAATTTCGATAGAGCTTGCAAAAGTTTCGGACGGGCATTTGCACAAATTTTCGTATCTCACAAAAGACAAATTTGACGTGAGGTTTTTAGTCGTAAAGAAACCTGCCGGAACTGCTTACGGTGTCGGGCTTGACGCATGTGAAATCTGCGGCATAGCGGGATACTACGAACGCGGCAATGATGAAGTTGTATGCAAACGCTGCGATGTCGTGATGAACAAAAACACGATAGGTTTCAAGGGCGGCTGCAATCCAATTCCTTTTGAATATGAAATCAGGAACGGCAAGATTTTTATAGATGTCAAAGAACTTGAACAGCACGGAACAAGATTCAAATAAAGTACAACAGGAAGGAGGCTCATATAAAAATTGTTTTGGCGAATGATAATCAAGACTTTAAGCCGTCAGAAGAGCAAAATGCTGATGATAGCTTTCACCGTGATTTTAGGCGTGTCGCTTTCAACGGCAATGATGAACGTAATGCTTGGTGTCGGCGATAAAGTAAACAGGGAATTGAAAGTCTATGGCGCGAACATCACGGTCAGGCACAAGGACGCGGCTTTAATGAGCGATTTGTACGGTCTTACCGAGGGGCTTGGTGTCAATGACAAATTTTTGTATGAAGAAGACGTTTTAAAATTAAAGACAATATTTTGGGGCTTTAACATTTTGGATTTCGTGCCAATGCTTGACGGGAACGCGGTTTTAAGCGTAAAGGGCAGGGCAGGAAATTCAGGCTACGTTGACATAACCGGAACATGGACTGAGAAACACGCTGTATTGTCAACGGGTGAGGAATTAAGCACGGGGCTTAAATCTTTGCGCACATGGTGGGATATTGACGGCGAATGGCTCGGCGAAGACGATAATAACTCAGTAATGGTCGGGCATTTGCTTGCTTCAAAGAACAAAATCCATGTCGGCGATGCAATAAATTTAACCAATAACGGAATATCCAAAAATTTTATTGTAAAGGGAATTTATAATGACGGCGGAAACGCTGATGATAAGGTTTTAATGACGCTTTCAGCAGTACAGGAACTTATGAATTTGGATGGCAAAATATCAAGCATTGAAGTTTCGGCACTGACTACCCCGGACAATGATTTAGCTCGTAAAGCCGCCCAAGACCCGAAAAGTTTATCGCCTGATGAATATGAAACTTGGTATTGTACGGCTTATGTCAGCGCGATATGCCACCAGATTCAGGAAGTAGTAAGGGACGGCGTTGCAAAAGCGGTTCGTCAGGTTGCCGAATCCGAAGGCACTATATTAAACAAAACAACTTTATTAATGGTTTTAATTACAATTTTAAGCTCAATAGGTTCTGCGCTTGCGATTTCAAACTTAATCACGGCGAGCGTCATAGAACGCAGTCAGGAATTAGGCTTATTAAAGGCACTCGGCGCATACAACTGGCAGATTGTTTTACTGGTACTGCTCGAAGTCATGCTCACGGGGCTTGCCGGAGGCGTAATCGGCTATTTTGCCGGAATTGGCTTTGCACAGATAATCGGGCTTACAGTGTTCGGTTCTTATATTGAAATTGCAAAAATGGTAATTTTAATTGTCGCGGTGATATTATTCTTTGTAACTTTGCTGGGGAGCGTTCCGGCAATTCGTTATTTAATGGCTCTGAAACCTACGGAGGTGCTTCATGGCAAATAAAAATCGCAAAGGCAGCAGGAAAGCCTTTTACATAAAAATGGTCTCAGGCTCGTTAATCAGGCGTGCTTCGAGATTGATAATAGCAGTCCTTGCAATAGCTATCGGCGCGACGATTTTATCCGGTCTCGTTACGATTTACTATGACATTCCCGAACAGTTAGGGCGCGAGTTCAGGTCTTACGGTGCAAATTTAATCGTACTGCCGCAGGGTGAAGCCAAAATCACGCGCGAAATTTTGGATAAACTTGAAAATCTGATAGGTAAAGATAAAATCGTGGGAATGGCTCCTTACCGCTATCAGACCGTTAAAATCAACGAACAGCCTTATATTATAGCCGGAACGGATTTGGCACAGGCTCAGAAAAACAGCCCGTTTTGGTATATTGAGGGCG
>CAJODZ010000085.1 GCA_905233645.1 uncultured Synergistales bacterium
GTCGACCATTCGGAGGAGAATCTGTAAGACACTCGCAAGGGTGCAAGGTTCGTTGATACCAGAATCCCCCGACTTTAGTCGTGGGGAGTACGTCAAAAGTTTTTCAAAATTAAAAAACGTTTTTGTTATAATAAACGCGAATTTTAAAACAGTTCTCTAAAATTTGGGGAACTGTTATTTTTTGCAACTACGTTTACAACTACAAAAAACCTTTTAAAAATTTAATAGTCGCAAAATTTTTCAGCATATCGATTTTCAAACAAAGTGTTAAATTTTTTGAGCGTGTTAAAAAATTCTTAATAATATTTTTTAAGTGCGTTTTCAAAGCTCCTGAATTTAAAAATTTTTCGAAGCAAATAATAATAATCAAAATGGCTGGTTATAAATAATTGTCTTTCGCCGTCAGTCGATAAAAGCATATAAGCCGGCTTCATGATTTTCAGCCAAAATTTTTAACGCAATATCATGTACAATAAATGCTCAATATTTTTACGCTGTTATGTTTTATAAATCAAACTATAATTACAGCAAACCTAAATTACTTTTTAAAAAAGGGGTTATGTTTATGCAGGAAGCATGGAGAAATTTTAAAGGCACTCACTGGCGCGAAGATATTAACGTCAGAGATTTTGTCCAGAATAATTACACTCCTTACGACGGCGACGAAAGTTTTTTAGCTGGCCCGACGGAAGCAACAAATAAATTATGGGGACGGCTTCAGGAATTACAAAAACAAGAGCGCGAAAATAATGGAGTTCTGGAATGCGAAACAGAGATTGTCTCAGGTTTAACAGCTTACGGGCCTGGATATATCGATAATGAATTAAAAGACCTCGAAAAAGTTGTTGGCCTTCAAACTGATAAACCGTTAAAACGCGCGTTCATGCCTTACGGCGGAATTAAAATGGCTGAACAGGCGGCAAGTACTTACGGTTATAAAATCAATCCTAAATTCTCGATTATTTTTAGCAAGTATCATAAAACTCATAATCAGGCCGTATTCGATGCTTATACGCCCGAAATGAAAAAAGCTCGACACGCTCACATCGTTACGGGATTGCCTGATACTTACGGACGCGGAAGAATTGTCGGTGATTACAGGCGCGTCGCTCTTTACGGAATTGATTTTTTAATCGCTAAAAAACAAGAGGACTTCGCTAACTGCGGTTCAGGAACGATGTTCGACGAGGTAATCCGTTTACGTGAAGAGATTGCTGAACAAATTAGAGCGCTCGACGGTATGAAACAAATGGCGGCTGTTTATGGGTTCGATATTTCTAAACCGGCTGTAAATGCTCGCGAGGCCGTTCAATGGCTTTATTTCGGATATTTGGCGGCAATCAAAACTCAAAACGGCGCAGCAATGAGTGTCGGCAGAATTTCAACGTTCTTAGATATTTATATTCAACGCGATTTAGACGAAGGAACTTTAACGGAAAGCGAAGCGCAAGAGTTAATCGACCATATCGTTATGAAATTCAGAATGGTTAAATTTGCTCGTATACTGTCTTACAATCAATTATTCTCCGGCGACCCGATTTGGGCAACGTTGGAAATGGCTGGCAAAAGTATGGACGGGCGGCACATGGTTACGAAGAACGATTTTAGATTTTTGCACACGTTAGAAAATATGGGGCCTTCTCCTGAACCAAATTTAACGGTGCTTTATTGTTCGTCATTACCTGAGCCGTTTAAATTATATGCGTCAAAAATTTCGATTAACACAAGTTCTATTCAGTATGAAAACGATGACGTTATGAGACCGATTTGGCGCGATGATTATTCAATTTGCTGCTGCGTATCCGCTACTGAGACAGGAAAAGAAATGCAATTCTTCGGCGCGCGCGCTAACTTGGCCAAATGTCTTTTATATGCAATTAACGGCGGAGTTGACATCAAAACACACGAACAAGTCGGCCCGGAATACCCAGCTATAAAATCTGAATATCTCGATTTTGATGAAGTCATGCACCGTTTTGATTTAATGATGGAATGGCTCGCCGGCTTATACGTAAATATTTTGAATTTAATTCATTATATGCACGACAAATATTATTACGAAGCGGCGGAAATGGCTTTAATCGATACTGACGTTAGACGCACTTTCGCAACAGGTATAGCAGGATTTTCGCACGTTGTAGATTCTTTGTCAGCTATTAAATATGCAAAAGTCAAAGTTATTCGCGACGATACAGGCTTGGCCGTTGGTTTTGAAACTGAAGGCGATTTTCCGAAATACGGTAACGATGACGATAGAGCAGACGATTTAGCTGTTTGGTTGTTAAAAACTTTCATGACCAAGATTAAGCATTATCATACGTATAGAAATTCAGAGGCAACGACTTCAATTTTAACGATTACTTCAAACGTCGTTTACGGTAAAGCAACAGGAGCAACTCCGGACGGACGTAAAGCATATACACCTTTTGCTCCTGGCGGTAATCCTTCGTACGGTGCTGAACAAAACGGTTTGCTTGCGTCATTAAATTCAGTTGCAAAATTACCGTATGAATATGCACTCGACGGAATTTCAAATACTCAAACGATTAGCCCTA
>CAJODZ010000086.1 GCA_905233645.1 uncultured Synergistales bacterium
AAGTCAGAGACATAATAGGCAATCACGAGGCGATAAAGCTTTTAAATTTTGAAGTAAATCCAATTCGCCCCGTAACGACTAAATACGAGCGTAAATGGCTTGCTGAAGGCAAAAATATTCACAGAATAACTTTTGAAAAAATAAAAGCGTTTTCATGTGGGAGGCGTGTCGAAAATCAAATCATGCACATAAAATTAAATAATCAAGTTAATAAAAATAATATCGCTGATTTAAATAATATCTCAGGCAATCAAAATAAAGCATTCTGGAAATTTGGCGATTATTTTATAAATTCGGACGGCGTATTTTTGCTGGAGGCTTTTACGAGCGATGACGGTTTTGACCAGAAATTTTACGTGAATATTTCAAACCGCGATGAGAATAAATCACTTGTACGGCTTGATAACACTGCGAACGCTTTTTTAACACCGGCTGTACGTTTTGCGTTAAATGATGTCGCGGCGCGGTTAAGTGTTAATTAAAAAATTTTAACAAAAATTAGCCACAATTCTCCCGTCTTCTTTAAGCGGGAGATGAATGGCATGGTAAAATCATTACATACCGTAGGGACTACGGGAATTGACGCCTTTAGAGAGGGTGTAAGACGACTTCGGTCATAGAAACTGTAGCGCAGTCCTCGTTGAAGAAGGAAGCTCCCAGCCTCTATAGGCGGAGTAGTTCACACAAGCGCACCTCCTGCTGAAAAATTTCGGGAGGTGTTTTTGATTTTATCTATTTGTTAAAAAGATTTGCTATAGCTTCGGCTAATTGTTTAATCTCGCAATTCGTTGTGTTTATGCACAAATCATAATTAAGACGGCCGCCCCATGTTTGACCAGTATAAAATTCATAATAACCGGCGCGTGCTTTATTAACTTGTGAAATTTTGCGCTTTAATTCTTTTTCGGTCATAGTCTCGTTATTTTCGTAATCGGAATTTGAATTTTGCATACAGCGTTTGATTTTGCTTTCAAGCTCCGAGTAAACGAATAATCTGAAAGGTTTTTCATCTTTCAAAATATAATCAGCTCCGCGGCCAACGATTACACAATTTGATTTTTGAGCGATTTCCTTAATTACATTGTGTTGTTCGCGTTGAACGTCTTGATTTAAATCGGGCATCATCATCCAAAAAGTTCGCCCCGTATGCACTGGAAAAGGCATGGCCGGTTTGTTCTCTGTAACATTTTTAATATACGTCTCTGAAAGTGAGGTGCGTTTTGCAATTTCGGTTATAATTTCGCGGTCATAATAAGCAAAACCTAAAATCTCAGCGATATATCTGCCTAACTCACGACCGCCACTGCCAAATTCACGGCCTATCGTAATAATCTTGTTCATAAAAATTTTCACCCCAGCACTTTTAAATTTAAAAGCTTTAACGCATAAAAATATAACACATTTTAACGATACGCTGATTTATTATTAGCAAGACAATTTTTTATAAACATTTTCGCGAACGTCCCAACCTAATTCATCGCAGACATAATTTATTATTCCGTCAATAGCTCCGGGCGTCCCCATTCGTTCTCGGCCAGCGTCGCTCATAAATTTGTAACGTTTGGGGTCATTTAAAATTTCGAGAGTTGTTTGTGCTAATGCTTCCGGTTCTGCTTTAACTAGAATTTCCGCGTTTCCCAATAATTTTTTCTGAACGCGTTTGCCTTTTTCGTTAATCGAAATTACAGGAATGCCAAGCCCGGCACATAATTGATTAGCCGTACCGCCAAGCCCTATTAAAATTTTTATCCCGTTGGCAGCGGCAGCTATAGATTTTTGAGTGAGTTCTATTCTTGTACTTGCGTTATAAATTTCATGAGTGTTTAAATCAAATTCCCAGCCGTAATTTTTGCAAACGTCTAAAAAATTTTCACAGTCAATCGTCGGAGCGATAACCATTCTGAAATTTAAATTGCTGTCACGTTTTAAAATAACAGCCGCGTCTAATAATAATTTAACATCTTTCAAAGCTCTTGGCCTGCTTCCTGGTAATAATAAAACTTCGCGGCCTTCCGGCATCTTTTCGATATCGTTATAGCCGTCGAATAGAATATCCATTATGGGATTGCCTGAATAAACAGCCTTTTTGCCTAATTCAAGTGCACTGGCGTTATCTCTTGCCCAAGTTTTTAAAGTGAATTTATTGATTAAAGCGCGTTCTAATTTCCAATGTCCGCTCAAGTAAACCGTTTTAGCCGTCGCCATAAAAACCGGTCTTGCTCCAGAACCCCAAAGCGTATGCA
>CAJODZ010000087.1 GCA_905233645.1 uncultured Synergistales bacterium
TTTCAAATTGATACTTAAATTTATATCTTTCAGACCAAAACGCGCGTTACATGAACGTTCAACACTTTCCAAAATTGCAAAACGCGGTTTAAATTCATCAAGCCAACCCGAATAATCCAAAGCATATAACATTTCAAGAGCGTTAAATTTTCCTTGAGGCACGTTTAAAACCTCAAGCCCGTATTTGTCAGCTAAATAATCTTGATAAAAACAGCCGCCAGCTATTGTCGAAAACGAATCCCCGATTGTAAGAACATCAAAATTTTTAGGCGAATTTGATTTTACATAATCTTGAAATTCCGTGTGATGTTTTGAATATTTTGCTTGCGGTGTTGTAGGAGGCGTGTAAAAGAAGCTGCCCATGTTATCAAAACCTCCATGTCCGCTGTCGTGAGTATATAATTTTTTAATTGCACAATGCCAACAAATGAAACTCGTATAAAAAAATGCAAATAATAACCCCGTCAAAACGAGTGTGTATTTTTTAGAAGTCATAATAAAAATTGCCTCCGTCTAAAATTTGAAATATAAGAAATCCGAAATTTGCGAAAAGCCCCAAAATGACCAAATAGCTAATATAAAAATCACGAGCATAAATTTGTAATCGTATTTGAATTTCGCTAAAGATTTTTGCGGCGGATTAAATGCAAGCGTAAGGACTAACGACACGAAAATATAAATGCACATAAATCCAAACGGTTTTGCATTCATTAAAGTGTTATCAAATGAAAAACCTAAACGTCCTAAAAATTTAAAATAAATTCCGTATTTCCAAGGCAAAGTGAATTTACTAAAATCGAACATCGTGCGAATTATTTTCAGCGCGTCGGATAAATTTTCAGCTCTAAAAATTACCCAACAAATTACGACACTCATAAAAGTTATTAGCCAAGATAAAAATTTTGGAAGTGTGATTTTTAATTTGCGCCATAAATTATTTATGATTAACATAAGGCCATGCAGTCCACCCCACAATATAAACGTCCAGCCTGCGCCATGCCATAACCCCGTGAATAACATTGCTATGAATAAATTTCGCATTTTGTTAATCTCACCGTTACGGTTGCCGCCCAATGGAATATAAATATATTCGCGCACCCATGCTCCCAACGTAATATGCCAACGCCGCCAAAATTCTATTATGCTCGTTGATTGATACGGTGAATTAAAATTCTCAGGGATTTTTATGTTGAAAAATAACGCTAACGCGATAGCCATCTCACTATAACCCGAAAAATCAAAATATAACTGCATCGAATAACCAACCGCACCGCCCCAAGCTTCAAGCATTGTTAAATTATTCGCGTTTGCAAAAATGTCTTCTATGCTTTCACCAAGATAATCAGCGATAACAGCTTTTTTAAATAATCCGACGATAAATAAATTTAAAGCCGCTGCGATATTGTCATAATTAGGTTTGAAAATTTCGGCGTTATCAAATTGCGGGTTCATGTTTCTAAAATCAGCTATCGGGCCTGAAGTTACGTACGGGAAGAACATGACGAACTCAAAATAATTTACAAACGGAGCATTATTTATTGAGCCTTTGTAATTATTCACGAGGAAGGCAACTTGCGAAAATGTGAAAAATGAAATTCCTAACGGCAAAATCACGCTTTCAATATCTACGCCAAAAATTGACATGAAAAATTTTGCGTATTTGAAATAACCGAGTAATAAAAAATTAAATACAATTCCGAAAATAAGCCAAGCTTTTTTATTCTGTTGAGAACCATGAATTTTTAACGCAACAAAATAATTTACGATAAGGGAGATTGAAATTACGGGCAAAAATTTAACGTTCCAATATGCATAAAAGAATATCGACGCTAAAATCAAAAATACTTTTGCGAAAGTATTACCCAAAAATTTAGCAGACGCAAAAAATACAACAACGACCAACGGCAAAAATACAAATACAAATTCAAACGAGTTAAACAGCATCTTAAAAATGCCCTCCCGTTGAAATCTGTTTTAATTCTAAAAATGAAGTTCGAGTGTGATTAAAATTTACTGAATATTTTTGCGAATGTGCTACCTTAAAAAAGCACAAAAGTCGGTGAGGTGAGGTGAGGTGAGGTGAGTATAACTTGCTTGCTCTAACATTGTCAAGCTCCTTTACATATTAAGATTTTTTTGACGTACTCCCCACGACTAAAGTCGGGGGATTCTGGTATCAACGAACCTTGCACCCTTGCGAGTGTCTTACAGATTCTCCTCCGAATGGT
>CAJODZ010000088.1 GCA_905233645.1 uncultured Synergistales bacterium
CATTTACTCCCAAATTCAAACCGCTCACAAGGAACGCCCTGAAATTTCGTAAACGTTGTTACCTTTTTGTCGTCTGGATTAAACTCACAAGCGCTCAACCCTCTTAAGTTCTGGCCTTGTCGTTATTTCCTGTTGACGGTGAATATTATAAACAATGTTTTTATATTTACAATACGTAATTTATGCAATCTTTGTTTTGTATTTTTGTTTTATAATTTACTAACAATGTTTTTAAGGTGGTGAAAGATTTTTATGTTAATTGAAACAAATGATTACGTGGATGTTGCAACAGCAGGTAATATTTTAGGCATAAAACGCTCACGAATGAGTATATTGTGTAATTCTGGACGTTTTAAAAATTCTGTAAAAATAGGGCATTTCTGGATAATATTAAAAAGCGAGTTGGAAAATTATAAGCGTCAAAAGCCAGGCAGAAAAAGGGTTATTGAGGCTGATCAGGAGGGCGGGCGGGAGTAATATCCCGGCCGTTTAATTTGAAGGGAGGTTTAAATTCTATCATGGCCGATGAATATGTAAGCAAGGAATATTTTGACGCGAAATTTGAACGCGTTGAAGAGCAATTTAAAAGGATTGAGGCATTAATTGACAAGTCGATTGCGGTTAACGAAAAGAACAACGCTCAATTAAAGCTTGAGTTAACTGAACAAATGAGCGAGCAAGAAAAACGATTGACGGTGCAAATAAATCAGCTTGAATATCGGATTGTGCATTTAGAATCAAGCGTGAACAATTTAACGCATTGGAATTACTGGACATTGACAATTATCGGGCTAATAATCGCAGTTGCACCCGTTATGAAAGTTATTGCCGAATATTTGCGTGAAAAATTAAAGGCTGGCAGGGATGCCAATCAAACACAACCGCAAATTAACCATGCGGACGGGGTAAATTAAAAGGGTGAATAATCGTGAACAGCGAAATAACACGCGAATATTTAGATGAGCGGTTTAATAAGATTGAGGGTGAAATACGCGAGCTGAAATTTGAAATACGCGATGTTAAAAGCGAAATGCGCGCGCTAAATAGTAAAGTTGATACTTATCAGAATGTATTTTATTTTGGAGTTGCTTTTATTGCAATTGTGACAGCCCTTGCACCGTTTTTATATTCGATTTTGAAGGCTCTATCAAGTAAACCCGAGATAAGCGAAGCACAATTAGAACCAATTGTGAAGAAATTAATATTAAAATCACAGTCTGACAGTGCAAATTAAAATCCACCAAATTACGTAACAATAAATACATAATTTTACGAGCAACAAAAAGGCGTTTTTGAGGGTACAATTTTTATAATTCTGGAAATTGTGGGCTGTTCTAAATAAGAGCAGTCCATTTTTTATAAACACGTTCAGGAGGTGAAAAACATGGCCGAATTCAATAAATCATCAGCCTCAACCTCAACGATCACACGCAACAAAAATGGCACATTCGCTAAAGGAATATCAGGCAACCCCGGCGGGCGTTTTAGGCTTGACCCCGAAATAAAAGCAATCTTAAAAGGGAAATGTCCCGATTGTGCAAGGCGTTTAGTTGAATTCGTAGACGACTCCAATAAACAATTGGCGATGATGGCAATAATGGAAATTTTTAACAGGATTTACGGTAAACCGGCGCAAATGCAGGAGCTGGAAATTTCAGGAGGACTTGACATAAGAAGCCAAATTCGCGACGTGCTTTTACAACAGGCTAATCAGGCAAATATAAAAGACAATGGAACAAACGGAAATTCAGGAATTACTGAAAATTGAACAAAGCGCGCTGCATTCTTTAGTATCATTCAGACGCGAATTTATAGCGTCATTGGAAGATGTTCAGCCGGCAAAATTTCACGAGGAATGGAGCAATATTCTATTATATGGGACGGGTCATTTTGCTATTGAAGCATTCCGTGAAAGCGCAAAAACTCAAATTGTAATTAGAGCCAATTTGTTACACGCCTTGACATATCCCAGCCCGAACCGGAGCTATTTGGTGATAATATGCGCAACTCAAACATTAGCCAGCAAAAAATTACTTGAAGTAACACGGGAATTTACAGCCAATGAGAAATTAAACGGGCTGTTAAGGGAAATAAAAGACAATTCCGGGCTAGCATTCGAGGCGCATTATGTCAACGGCGAAAAAGTCAGAATAGAAGCATACGG
>CAJODZ010000089.1 GCA_905233645.1 uncultured Synergistales bacterium
AAATATTTTTTAGAACATTCGATTACACGCTCGTCAATGTCAATTAAGACGCAACGTTTTACATTTTTATGTTTCATGACTTCACGCAAAATAGCACCGTCGCCGCCGCCAATAATTAAAACTTTTTCGGGATTAACATGTGAACATAAAGCTACGTGCGCCATCATTTCAGAGTAACAAAATTCGTCGCGCTCGGTTAATTGAAATGCACCGTCAAGCAATAAAATTCTTCCGTATTCGTAGCTGTCAGCAATCAATAAATTTTGATACGGCGTTTGCTCAACGTGAACAATATTTTTGACGCGCAACGATAATTTTAAATTTTCACTGCTGTATTCAGAAACCCAAGCTTCATTTTTGCGTTTGGGCAAGCTCACAAAATCCATTACAACGCCTCACCGATATTAACGCCCATTTCGACACATTTGCTTAAATCTTCAGCTGTCGGGGTCGTATAAACTTCAACTTCGGGTTCAACTTTTTGTAATTTAATTTTCGTCGCAAAATCTTGTAACGCTGTCAAAGCACCTTTACTCCAACTATAGCTCCCGGCAATTCCAAGAATTTTATTTTTAGGCATACGGTTTAATAATTTTGAACATAAACTCTCGATTTGGGGGAATAATAACGTGTTATAAGTACAGCTCAAAATCGCAAGCCCTTTAAATTTCCAGATATCGCGCAAAATTATTGACATGTCAACGCGCGATGCATCATATAAACGAACGTCCTTAATTTTGGCTTTCGCGAGTCCTGAGCAAACAGCTTCGGCCATCATTCTAGTATTTCCGTACATTGTTCCGTAAACGACGACCGCACCTTTTTCGCCTTCTTGCTTGCTCCATTTGTCATATAAATTTATAACGGTGCTGACATCTTTTCTGAATAACGTTCCGTGTGAAGGGAAAATATTTTTAATTTTTAAGCCTGACAATTTCTTTAATGCTGCTTGAACAACATTTGAATATTTTGCAACAATCGCTGCGTAATATCTTAACATTTCGTCTTCCCAGCGTGATTGATTTTTCTCATCGTCAAAAATTCCACCCTCGTGCGCTCCAAATCCGCCGAATGAATCATTAGAAAATAATACGCCTGTCGTCTCATCAAACGTAACCATACTTTCAGGCCAATGCAACATTGGAACAGTAGCGAATTTTAAAACGTGTCCGCCCAAATCTAAAGCGTCGCCGTCTTTAACAGTCAAAATATTTTCAGTTACGCCGTGATAGCCTTTTAATAAAGGAATTGTCTTTTGATTAGCGATAAATTTTAAATTCGGCCATAAATTTTTTAATTGAGCTATTAAGCCTGCGTGGTCGGGTTCCATATGATTAACGACCAAATAATTTAAATCGCGTCCATTTAAAGCTTGCGTTAATTTTCTAAAGTACTCGTCAAAATAGGGGCCTTTTACAGTATCAATAGCAGCCGTTGCGCTCGTACCTGTTATTAAATAAGAATTATAAGCAACTCCCTGCGGCAACGGCCATAAACTTTCAAATAAATCCGTCTCAAAATCGTTTACGCCTATCCACCATGTATCATTATTAACTTGAATTGGGTTGTGCATTTTTAAAAAACTCCTTCGTTAAAAATAGTTAGCAATAATTTTATTATAAGCACTCAAAAAAAGCCCCAGCCTGTGCAAGCTTTTTAACGTGATTAAAAATTAAATTATTTATCCTCAGTAAAAATTTTAAATGCCAAATTCGCCGCGTTAATACTTTTATCAACACCTGAACATTCAAATTTATTATTATTTCTGTCAGCAACAACTGTAAAAATCGCGCCCGCTTTTAATCCGTAAATTCCAGCGAGTGTAAAAATTGTTGCGGCTTCCATTTCAAAATTTAAGACACCGGCTTTTTGCATGTCATGAATTTTATTTGCGTGCCATGATTGCGAAAAATCTTTAAAACCTTTTCGTGATTGTCCGCAATGAAACGTAGCAGTAGAACATGAAATGCCCGTGTGATATTTATAATTCAATTGCTCGCAAGCTTTGACTAACGCATTTACAATTTTATAATCAGCAACCGCCGGATAAGCAATATCTACATATTCAGTACTCGCACCGTCAAAACGAACAGCTCCCGTACAAATTATTAAATCGCCGCACCGAATATTATTTTGAATAGCTCCGCAAGTTCC
>CAJODZ010000090.1:0-748 GCA_905233645.1 uncultured Synergistales bacterium
TCGCCAATAACACTAACGCGCGGAGCAGTATCTCTTAATTCTTCGACAACATCTACTCTTGAACGTTGACCTAACGCACAAATTACAGTTTTGCCCGGAACAAGTTGTTTATTGCCGTTTTCGTCCTCACATAAAACACCGTCCGGAGTAATTTCTAAACCGCGATATTTTAAATGAACGTTCGTATATTTTTCGACTTCAGCAAGCAATAAAGGACGTTGACGAACGTTGCAATCAGGAGCTAATTTGTCGAGCATTTCAACGAGTTCAACTTTTTTGCCTTCCATACCTAAATGAACAGCGCATTCACAACCGGCCAAGCCTCCGCCTAAAACTACAACGCTGTCGCCGACTTTGTCTTTTTCAAGATAATAATTATTTACGATTACAACATTGTCGCCGTGAATACCTTTAATATTTGGGACAAACGGCGTTGAACCAACGGCAATAATTAAAGCATCGGGCTGTTCGTTTTCAACATAAGCGGCATTAACTTTTGTGTTTAATCTGATTTCAACACCGGCGTTACGAGCAAATCTTGCGTACGTTTCAGTTAATTTATACATTTCGTATTTAAACGGTATGGCTTGCTCACTCTTTAAAATTCCGCCGAGTTCATTCTCTTTTTCGCACAAAATAACTTTGTGTCCGCGTCTTGCAGCAGTGTAAGCAGCATATAAACCACCAGGCCCGCCGCCAGCGACTAATACTTTTTTCTTAATAGGAGCTGGATAAACTTCATTGCCTT
>CAJODZ010000090.1:770-2852 GCA_905233645.1 uncultured Synergistales bacterium
TTTACTGTACAGCGTCTTGTTGAAGTAGCTGCTCTTTCGGCCATACATGTGAAACAGCGCAAACAAGTTACTATTTCTTCGGGCTTACCTTCTGTAACTTTTTGCGGTAAGAACGGGTCAGCTAATAACGCACGCGCCATATAAACAATATCTGCTTTGCCCGACGCGACAATCTCTTCCATTTGTTCGGGGTCGCTTAATCCGCCTAACGTAGCAACAGGAATTTTAACGTGCTTTTTAATTTCTTCAGCAAGATAAACATTACAGCCGTGCGGCCTGAACATTGAAGGGTGAGTATTCCCAAATCCGCGCTGATAAGTTCCGGCTGAAACATGTAATAAATTTATGTAAGGCTCTAAAATTTCGGCAATTCTGCAACCTTCGTCTAAATCGTAACCGCCGTCAAATAATTCTGAGCCGCTTAACCTAAATTCAATCGGGAAACGCGCGCCAACTGCTTCACGAACTGATTTCAAAACTTCGATAGCAAGTCTGCAACGATTTTCAAGCGAGCCGCCGTATTCATCAGTACGTTTATTAAAATAAGGCGATAAGAATTGATTTAATAACCAGCCGTGTCCGCCGTGTACCATTAACATCTCAAAGCCCGCGCGTTTGGCCATGCCTGCAACTTTTCCGTAAGACGCAACGATATCATCGATTAACTCTTTTGTTAGTGCTTTAACTTCAACGCCGTCAGCTCTAACTGTATCAGAAGGCCCCCACTGGTTCATACTCTTTTGCTTTGATTTATCAGTCATGTAAGTTCCGGCAAACATACCTGAGTGAGATAATTCAAGGCTTGGAATTGCACCGTGTCTTCTTAAAGCATCAGCAGTGTATGTTGCGCAGGCAAGTGAATTTAAAATTGCAGGGTCTAAATGATAAGCGTGCGAACCGTCAGTTTGAGGGTGTACCATGCATTCACTAACAGTAACAGCCGCCGCACCGCCTTTAGCTCTTAATTCATAAAAAGCTGTTGACTTAGGCCCAATGCAGCCGTCATTCGTAATATCAGTTCCGCCCATAGGAGCTGAGAACATTCTATTTCTAAAAGTAACGCCGGCGATTGTGATAGGTCTTGTCAAATTCGGGTAACGTCTCTTCATAAAAATAATACCCCCATAAAAAATAAATTGTTTGTTAAAAATTATACAGGCTTAAAATTTATAAAACATGATTAAATTTGAGTATGTGTTAAAATTCTTGCTTTAAAAATTAAATTTGCTTAAAAATTTTTGAAAGGACTAAATAAAATTTGAACAAACAACCTTTATTTTCATATCTTGAACAAAATGACCCCGAAATTGCGAATATCATTCACGATGAATATAAACGCCAAGATAATCAAATTGAGTTAATCGCTTCAGAGAATTTCACATCACCTGCTGTTTTAGCGGCGATGGGTTCTGTTTTAACTAACAAATACGCTGAAGGATATCCGGGCAAAAGATATTACGGCGGTTGTGAAGTAATCGACAAAGCCGAAATTTTAGCTCAAGAGCGTGCTAAAAAATTATTTGGCTGTGAACACGTAAATGTTCAACCTCACGCAGGAAGTCAAGCTAATATGGCCGTATATTTTTCAGTTTTACAGCCTGGCGATAAAATTTTATCAATGAACTTAACTGACGGCGGACATTTATCACATGGTTCACCGGTAAGTTTTTCAGGCAAGCTCTATCAAATTATTTCTTATGGCGTAAATAAAGACACTGAGTTAATAGATTTTGACGAGTTGAGAAAAATTGCACGCGAACATAAACCAAAACTTATTTTATGCGGAGCTAGTGCCTATCCAAGAATTATCGACGCTCAAAAATTTAAAGAGATTGCTGATGAAGTAGGCGCGTATTTAATGTTCGATATCGCACATATAGCAGGTTTGATAGCAGCTGGTTTACACCCAAATCCTGTACCGTATTGCGATTTTGTAACAACGACTACGCATAAAACTTTAAGAGGCCCGCGCGGCGGAATAATTATGTGCAAAAACGAGTTCGCTAAAAAATTAGACAGCGCGATTTTTCCAGGTTCACAGGGCGGCCCGTTAATGCATGTTATCGCGGCGAAAGCTGTTGC
>CAJODZ010000091.1 GCA_905233645.1 uncultured Synergistales bacterium
CCTAAACAATAGCACAATAATGAGTTTATCATGTCTATCATGTTTCATAAGACTAACCTCCCGTATTTTTATCCCTTACACAGTTCATTGTATAGTCTCAGATCAGATGAAAGGTCGCTTGACGGACGTTGATAGGGAAAGATTAAAACTAATTCAATCAACGCTTGCTCAACTCTCTGATAGAAATGAAGAACTTAAAAACGCCTTTGAACAAGAGACAGACCCAAATTTAAAACAAATGATTTTAAGTTCAATGGAGCGTAATTATCAGAATATCCAAAGTATTTATCAATACGGCGCGAAAGAATTACCGGATTTATTTTCGTACTATGATTTTTCAAAAGCTCAAGCTCCGTCAAGTAACGCTGCTAAGGAAAATATTCAGCCTCAGGAAGTTCAACCTAAAGAGCCTGAAAAAAAGACTCAAAAGGTAATCAGCCAGCCAACGCATTTAAACAGCTGGACAAATGGAAATTCTTATAACGTGAGTAGCGGTTATGGTGAACGGACGCTTAACAGCATTACAAAGAATCACAAAGGCATTGACACGCTCACGCCGGCAGGCACTCCTATCACAGCACCGGACTTTCCTGGATTGAAAAATTTAACAGTCAAGCATACAGGTTACGAAGCAGGCGGTTATGGCAATAATATCGACGTTGAAGGCGATTATTTAGGGCATAAAATCAGCTATAAATTTGCTCATTTAATGGACGGGTTACAGGTGCAGGAAGGTCAAAAATTAGAGCCTGGAACTTTAATCGCAAAAACCGGTAATACAGGTAGAGTATCAGGAAAAAACGGCGGTTATCATTTGCACTTTGAAGTCAAAATCGATGGCAAAGAAATAAATCCAATGGAAATCGATAAAAAATTAAATGAGCTGCAATCAGATTTAAAGCTCAAAAATATCAATTGCAATCAATGAAACGTATTGGATATAAAATGGGCGATCCGTTCTTGTATAGTCCAGAAGATCCAAATACTTATGTTACTTTTGATAATTTTTCGAAAGCTGTTGAAGCTGCTTCAAAACACGGTTATACAGTCGAAGACGTGTTAAAAAAATACAACGATGAGGACGGATTAACATGGCGGTAACTTTTGATGATATTTTAGCTGGAATTGATAGAGATCCGCTTGATATCAACGAACAGGAAAATAATAATTATTCATGGCTGCGACGCAATATTTTTGAGCCATTCGGAGTCGGAGCCGGCCAAATGATGAACGATACAGTAATCGGCGGTGGCGGACTTGTGTTAAGCGCGCTCGGAACTGGTTACGATTGGGCATTCGGTGAAGATGTCGAAGGAAAAAGACAAACCGCAAGAGATTACGGAATTCCAGACGATATTATTCAGAAATATTTGCCGGAGCCTGAAGACAATTTTTTAACAAGCGCAGCTAAAAGCGTTTTTGATGTTCGTAACGATATAAAAAATTATCTTGACGAGGATTATAAAAAAGTCGTTGGCGATGATCCTTCGTTCTTTCAAGAAGCTGTAAAAGGTTCAGGCTCAAGCATGGGCTTTTTATTGTCAGGTCTTGCAATGTCAGCATTAGGCGGTGCAAATCCGGTCGCAAGAGCCTTACTTGGTGCAATTACAGCAGGCGGTTTAGAAGCAGTTTCAGAAACAGCCGGATTTTTAGGAGACGCTCATGCACAAGGGAAATTTAACGAGGCTTTACCAATTGCCGGCAAAGATTTTTTAACGAACGCAGCGCTAAATATCGGACTTGATTACGGTTTAGGCGCGTTCAATCCTAAAATCACAGGCATAAATAATCCGCTCAAACGCTGGACAGCACGAACAATAGCTGAAACTGCTAACGAATTATTGCAGGAGCCGTCGCAGCACATTATTGAAAACGCTTCAAATATGACTTTGAATAATGGCGCTGGCTTTTTATCAAATTTAGGTGAAAGCGCTAAAGATTTTCCGGATACGTTCTTAAATTTGGCACCGGAGACAGCAGCGTCAACTCTGATTACAAGCTTATTGACCGGAGGCTTAGGCGCTGTTGATATGAAATTAGGCAAAAATCAATATGAGCGCAACCTTGAAAATCAGATACAGCAAAGCAACGAAGCACAAGCTAGACGCAATTTTTTAAGCTCACAAGTATTTAATCCTGCTAATTATCAAGAAATGGATATAAATCCGGATTATCAAAGCGATTATCAAAACGCTTATAACGAAATTGAGAATCTTGATAATTTCCTTGACAGCGTTAAAAATAGCAGAGAAAAATTAGAAGCCGTGCGCAATACTCCATTCTGGAATATGTATAAATTCTACGAACAGGACGCACAAGAAGCTGAAGCACGCCGAAAACAGCAAGAGCTTTTACAAACGCAGGGATATCAATCGGATTTACAACAAACGCCGCAAAATCAACCAGAACAGCAAACACTGCAGCCAGTTCAA
>CAJODZ010000092.1:0-1579 GCA_905233645.1 uncultured Synergistales bacterium
CCGACGATTTCCATTGTGCGTGAAAATCCTGTTGTTACGCCGATAATCATATTATTTATTAAAGCTCTGGTCATGCCGTGCCACGCGCGAGTTTGTTTTTCGTCATTTTTGCGTGATACTTTGACATTACCAGCATCAATTTCAACATTGATATTAGGCATAAGAGGCGTTTTTAATTCACCTTTTGGGCCTTTTACGATAATTTCATTGCCGTTAATTTTGACTTCCGCGCCCTTAGCTATTGCAACTGCTTTATTTCCGATACGGGACATTTTTAAAAATACCTCCTACCAGACATAGCAAAGCACTTCGCCGCCAAGACCTAATTTTGACGCTTCAGCACCAGTTTTAAGCCCTTTTGAAGTCGATAAAACAGCTAATCCTAAACCGCCCATAACAACGGGTAATTTATCGCTGCCGACATAAATTCTTCTGCCGGGCTTGCTAATTCTGCGAAGTCCTTGAATAACGCGCTCACGGCCTGCACCATATGATAAATAAATTCTAATCTCGTTATATGGCTTACCGGCTGCGCTCATCATTTTAAAATCTCTGATATAGCCTTCTTCTTTGAGAATTCTAGCTAATGCCAATTTCATTTTGCTTGACGGAACATCTACGCTCTCGTTGTAAATCATATTAGCATTTCTAATTCTCGTGAGCATATCGGCTACAGGGTCATTAACATACATTTTTGAACTTTAACCCCCTTTAAAACTTACCAGCTCGATTTAACAACACCAGGAAAAACGCCCTCACGAGCCATCTTTCTGAAACAGCATCTGCACATGTCAAACATTCTGATATAACCATGAATACGGCCACATAACGGACATCTATTATGCTGTCTTGTGCTGAATTTCGGGGGTAATTTTGCTTTATATTTCAGTGCTTTTCTTGCCATTTTATTTATTTAAGCCCCCTGACCTGTTCTAAACGGCATACCTAAACCCTTTAAAAGCGCGAACGCTTCTTCATCAGTTTTAGCAGTCGTAACTATTGCAACGTTCATACCTCTTGAGCGAATTACTTTATCATAGGTTATTTCCGGAAAGATTAACTGTTCGCGCAAGCCTAAATTATAATTTCCGCGACCGTCAAAGCTTTTACGTGAAACGCCCTGAAAGTCTTTAATTCCTGGTAACGCAAGCGAAATCAATCTGTCAAGAAATTCCCACATTTTTGCACCTCTTAACGTAACAGCACAAGCAACGGGCATGTTCTGACGAACTTTAAATCCTGCGATTGACTTTTTAGCGCGCTTTAACAAAGGCTGCTGACCTGTGATAGCACGTAATTCAGCAATAGCCGCGTCCATGAATTTAATATCGAGTTTTGCGTCGCCGACACCGATATTTACAACTATTTTTTCAAGTCGGGGCAGTTGCATAACGTTTTTATAACCAAATTCACGCAACAAAGCCGGCGTAACTTCATTTTTATATTTTTCAAGCATTCTGGGTGTCATCATTTTTTAAAGTCCTTTCTCGTCAATGATTTCATTGCACTTTTTGCAAACACGGACTTTTTTGCCGTTCTCAAGGAATGACGCACCAACACGAGTAGCTTTTCCGCATCT
>CAJODZ010000092.1:1704-3331 GCA_905233645.1 uncultured Synergistales bacterium
ACGATTAAATCACGTTCAGGAATGCGGCGAATAATTTTTCCCTCTTTGCCTTTATCTTTGCCTGAAATAATTTTTACACGGTCATTTTTTCTTAATCTAACTGTCATGATAAAAAAGACCTCCCGTTAAACGACCTCAGGTGCGAGCGACAAAATACGCATGTACTTTTTAGCGCGCAATTCACGACCAACGGGGCCAAAAATACGAGTTCCTCTGGGTTCTCCGTTAGCGTCAATTAAAACTGCGGCGTTATCATCAAATCTGACATACGTTCCGTCGCGTCTTCTGACTTCTTTTTTAGTTCTAACGATGACGGCTTTGACAACACTCCCCTTAGGAATATTGCTGTTCGGTATAGCTTCACGGACTGATGCAACGATTACATCGCCGATTGTGCCGTAACGTCTCTTACTGCCGCCCATAACCTGAATACAAAATAATTTTCTAGCCCCTGAATTGTCAGCGACATTTAAAACACTTGTAAGCTGAATCATTTACTCGTTGTCCTCCGTTGAATTATTATCCGTTCCAAAAACTGGAGCTTTACGGACTATTTCAAGAAGTTCCCAGCGTTTTGTTTTGCTTAAAGGTCTTGTTTCGCCGATACGGACTTCATCGCCAATTCTGCATTCGTTATTGACATCGTTAGCCGCATATTTCTTAGCCCTTTTAATTCTTTTTCCGTATAAAGGGTGTTCGGCCATTCTTGAGACTTTAACGATAATCGTTTTGTCCATTTTATCGCTGACGACCGTTCCGACCCTTATTTTACGATGTGCCTGCTCTTTATTCGGCATTGGTTAATGCTCCCTTTTCTGTCCTTGCCTTTTCCAACGCGATAGTCATGAGCCTTGCGATAGTCTTGCGGACTTCACGGATACGGCTTGTATTTTTTAATCTTCCTACAGCGTTCTGAAAGCGCAAATTAAATAATTCTGTTTTAAATTCTTTAATCTTGCCGGTTAACTCTTCTTCAGTTAATTCTCTGAGTTTATCCGGCTTCATGCTTGCGTCCATCAGGTTAATCACTCCCTCCGCCGTTCTTGACTAAACGGACTTTGACCGGCAGTTTGTGCGAGGCTGTTCTAAAAGCTTCCTGCGCAACATCTTCAGGAATACCCGAAAACTCAAATAAAACGCGGCCTCTTTTAACTGCTGCAACCCAAAATTCAGGAGCGCCCTTACCTTTACCCATACGAGTTTCAAGAGGTTTTTTAGTATAAGGTCTGTCCGGGAAAACTCTAATCCAGATTTTTCCGCCCTTCTTCATCTTACGCGAAATAGCAACACGGGTCGGGTGGCCTCAATCTGACGGGCTGTGAGCCAAACGTTTTCAAGAGCCTGAATACCCCAATCACCAAACGCAACGTAAGTTCCGCCCTTTGAAATTCCTCTTAATGGCGATCTGTGCGATTTTCTAAATTTTACACGGCTGGGCATTAACATAATTTATCTCTCTGCCCCCTTGTTAGCTGGTCTGTTACGTGCAGGACGTGCAGGTGCAACAGGCTTTTCGTCTTCACGGTTACGGTAAATCCAAACTTTGCAACCGATTACTCCGTACATTGTTACAGCTTCCGCAAATCCGTAATCGATATCAGCTTTAATCGTCGATAACGGCAAACGT
>CAJODZ010000093.1 GCA_905233645.1 uncultured Synergistales bacterium
CATTATGATAGTTTCTTTACTCACTAACAAAGATTTTTTAAGCTCCATGTGCGACAATGCTCGCGATGCATGCTTAATATGCAGGGGAAATTTAGGAACTACCGACAACACTCAAAAAGTGTTAGAGAACATCATTAATTTAGGGCATGAATCCATTTTAGAACACATTAATTTAACTTACTATGTTAAAAATTTGTCCAGAGCTTGTTTACAGGAATTGGCAAGACACCGCCACATCTCTTTAAGCGTTGAAAGCACTAGGTTTACGCTAAATAAAAAATTAAGCAACACCGAAGAGCTTTATAAAAATGAGGGCTTTAGTTATGAACTCGCAAAAAAAGCCGTTGACGCTATTATCGGACTTAATTTGAAAAATGATACCCTTAAATATCTCGTACCTGAATTATTCCTGACTAACCTTTATATCACCGCAAATGTCAGAGAATTAAGGCATATCATTAAATTAAGAACTGCACCTCAAGCTCTTTGGGAATTTCAAAAACTCGCACATGGGTTTTATGACACCGTCCCAGACAATTTTAAATATTTATTTGCCGGCTGTGTTTACGGGGAATAATTTCCCCGCTTTTACTTTTTAATTTTTTTTATTTTAGGAGGTAGCATTTTGACTAAAGCTAATGTCTTACGCTATTTATGGAACTTCAAAACTAACAGGCGCGAATTAGTTGACGATAAAGGCAATTTTATTCAGCCTCAACCTGAACAACAACAACAACAAGAACAACAACACATTAAGCCCGTTCCCGTCGAAATTTATGATGACGACTACGTGAAATGTGTCAGAGATAATATTTGCCCTAACTGCAAATCTCACGGCCTCGAACATTCGGGCGGGTGCGTTAATTGCAGGCATTGCGGGTGGTCAGCATGTGGTTAACGGACTTTTTAAGCTTGATTTTCCTCGTCATTCTCAGCTTCGCATGCGGGGTCTTCGTGGGGTTTTCTCTTTACAATGACGAACAATAAAAATAACGTAAAAACTTGTCCTTTTTGCGGGGGAACTCCAAATATAGCAACTAAAACCCTCGATAACAACAAAGTTTATTACAAAGTCATTTGCGAAAATCCAGACTGTATTAAAAATCGTCAATGGAATTCAAACATTTCAAACGCCGTAACAGGCTGGAATATTCGATACAACGAATTTTAATTTCTTTAATTTTAGGAGGTTACTTTTTTTCATGAAAATTATTCACGCGTCTAAAATACCGCAATTTGTTTTATTCGGTTAATAATTTCGCGCTCGAAGACGTTCCTCAAATCACTCAACGCATTTTTGACACTGGCTCAGTCCTTGAACCTTTTATCGTCAAATGCCTGCAAAACGACGGCTGGAACGTTGAGTATAATCAAGGCTCACAATCAGCTCCAATCGAAATTAATATCAATATCGGCGGAGGCTTTATCAAAGGCCATCATGACTGCATAATCTCACGCGATAATCAACAAAATATACTCGTCGATATAAAAACTATGAATGATAGAAGTTTCAGAAGTTGGAAGAAAAACGGCTCCATCTCTGATAAACCTCAATATGTCGACCAAATTCACTGTTACGCCTTCGGTCTCTTGAAAAACAACGTGAAAATTGACAGGCTCGGCATCGTCGGATTCAATAAAAATAATTCTGACATTCACATTGATTATTTCGACTTTGACCCCCAGCGTATGGCTGAAATTCTCGACCGCGCTACAAACATTTTCAGCCTAAACGAACCACCAGAACAAGGCGAACGCTTTACAGCTTGGAGCTGCAAATACTGCGGGTATAAAAATATTTGCGAGCTGGCTGGCAAAAAGAAAGATACAAAAGTTGAAAATAACGCTCTCTTTACAGACGACGACGACATTATTTACGCTCTTAACCAGCTTTACGACTCACGCGAGTTGAACAAATCAGCTAAAGAATTAGAGGACGAAGCTAAGGAAATTTTGGACGAAAAAGTTCGCGAACAAGGCTTTAAAACTGTTCAGGGCGGGAATTTTATTTTAACCTTGTCCGAATCCGTCTCAAACAGAATCGACTCAAAAGCACTAAAAAAAGAATTCCCGGAAATCGCTCAAAAGTTCACTAAAGAATCTAGAACAGTCCGTTATGACTTAAAGGAGGCATTTTAAATTGAAGCTTGCAAAATTATACGATTTGGGCGTTAAAGTCAGCTCCTACAAGGACAAAAACGGCGATAACAAAGCTAAATGGGAAAATATCGGCGCTGTGTTCAAAACTGAAGACGGCTCCGTGTTCATGAGCCTTAAAGCTACTTTCAACCCAGCTGCTATAAAACGAAAAGACAACGATGAAAATATTCTCGTCTCAATGTTCAAACCTAAACTACAAAACAACTACAACAATGACGACGAATACGAAGAAATTTTTTAAAAATCCAGTTATTCACAATATTTATTGACCACCCATCCGCCATTTTACGGAGGGGACGATATTTATTTAGTGTGCTAGGATATGCGAGGCAAAAAAAACGCCCCGTGTATCCGGCTTTCAGCAAAAATCACGGATTTTACGGGGATTTTATAGAGATTTGAAAAGTTTTCATGTGGCGCATTATATCACATCTAGCTTTTTAAATCTCCTCTTTGCTATTACTTTATTTAAGGAGATGTTCTTTTTTTATGAGCAAGTGTAATTTTTTCATTATCTCTGCCAGTAGAGGTAGAATGCAAAAAAATAACAATTTCTATC
>CAJODZ010000094.1 GCA_905233645.1 uncultured Synergistales bacterium
AATTTTGTGTCGAGGTCTTTACTGGTGGAGATAAGGGGATTCGAACCCCTGACCTCTTGAATGCCATTCAAGCGCTCTCCCAACTGAGCTATATCCCCTGAATTTCAAACGTTGTTAATTATATTTGCAGGCTCTTTTTTAGTCAAGCTATTTGATTTTGTGTTTTATCGAAAAATGTTTTAATAATTAAAGTTTAACGGTGATATTTTAAAAAATCGTTCAAAAATTTGATTACGTTAAATTGATTATGCAAGTTAAATAAAGTTCTGTATAATTTTTTCGTCTTAAATATTATTTTCAACACTGTTCAGATTTTTGATTTGTTTTTTATGAAATAAACTTTTTCAAAACTAAGGAGGATTTTTAAACCGTTATGAGCAAGAAACTTGTAGCTGAACTCATGGTTGACTACCTCGAGCGCCGCGACGTTAAGTATATTTTCGGTCTTTGCGGTCATACTGTTATAGCAATGCTTGACGCTCTTTCACGCAGCAAAAAAATTCAGTACGTATCAAATCGTCATGAAGCAGTAGCCTCAACAGCAGCTGACGGTTACGCGCGTGTTACTCATAAAGCATCTGTCGTAATGTGCCACTTAGGGCCTGGAATTACAAACGTTTTAACAGGAGTTGCTAATGCAGCTTTCGACTCAATTCCGATGGTTGTATTCGCTGGAGATGTCCCGAGTTATTATTACGGCAAACACCCTCACCAAGAAGTAAACATGCACGGAGACGCAACGCAATACAGATTACTTGAACCAGTTTGTAAAAGATGTTGGCGCGTTGATGACCCCGAAGCTTTACCTGACATTCTCGACAAAGCTTTCAGACTTGCTGAATCAGGAAGACCCGGCCCCGTTTTAATTGATATGCCAATGGATATGTGGTCGCGCGAAATTGAAGAAGATTTATTCGCAAGAACATATAACGACAGTCATATTACAGTTAAACCCGCACTTGACCCTGAAGCTGCAAAGGCTATCGCGAAAAAGTTAATCGAGGCTAAAAATCCTGTTATTCATGCTGGCGGCGGTGTTCTTTTAGCTCAGGCTTCAAAATTTCTTGACATTCCTGTATCACGTACGTTAATGGGACAAGGCTGTATCAGCGACAAACATCCGTTAATGGTTGGTCAAACAGGATTCTGGGGACTTGCAAGTACTCATGAGTTCACGCTTAACGCAGATGTGATTTTAGCTCTTGGTACAAGATTTGCTGAAGCTGACTCATCAAGCTGGTATCAGGGCGTAACATTTGACCCAAGCCACACGAAATTCTTACAGATTGACATTGACCCAACAGAAATCGGCAGAAATTACCCCGTTGAAATCGGCGCAGTAGCAGATTTAAAACTCGCATTAGCTCAAATTCTTGAAGCAGCAAAAGCTATTAAACCCGAAGGAATTAAACGTCCTGGTTTACGCGAGAAAATCCAGAAAGCTAAAGACGAGTTCAAAGCTTCAAACGTTGCTATTTCAAACGATGGCCGTTTCCCGATGACACCGCAAAGAATTTTGAAAGACGTTAAAGAGGCTATTCCGGAAGACGCTTTAATCTTTACCGATGTAGGCTGGAACAAGAACGGTGTAGCTCAGCAGTTTGAGATTACAATTCCTGGTACTGTTCATCATTCATCAGGTCTTGCAACAATGGGATTTGGTGCGTCAGCAGTTTTAGGCGGTAAGAAAGCAGCACCCGACAAAATTTGTATCGCTCTTATCGGCGACGGCGGTTTTGGTGTCAATCCGACATGTATGGCTACAGCAGTTGAGCAGGGTATCGCTTGTACATGGGTTGTTATGAACAATATGGCTTTTGGAACGATTGCAGGACTTGAGAACGCAAATTACCATACGCAATTCGGTACAAAATTCCATACACCGAACGGCGAAGCTTATTCACCGAACTGGGCGAAAGTAGCTGAAGGCTACGGAGTTGAGGCTATCAGAGTTGAGAAAGCCGATGATTTCAGACCAGCTATGGACAAAGCCGTAAAAGCTAATAAAGAAGGCCGTCCGTTCTTAGTTGAAGCTATCATGGAAAATATCGCAGTTCCTACACCTGGTTGCTGGAATATCAATGATATTTACACGCCGAGCGAATTAGTTAAGGAAGGCAAGCTCGTTAAGAAAGAGAATGGGAAATATGTTCCGCCGAGCCATGCTAAATCACATATAACGAAGTAATTATTTTAGGTTTTAAGCTTTAAAAAATTTTTTAGGGAGGAAATATTAGAAATGCCCCACGAA